>NZ_PGEZ01000001.1:2423371-2726292 GCF_002797495.1 Mumia flava | reverse complement strand
GGGGGCGAGCCACGGCTCGGAGGGAGCAGCGGCCACCGGGGCCAGGGTCACCTCGGTCGGGGTCGCCGCGGGCGCGAGCCCGACCGGGTCCGCCACCCCGGGGACGCTGACCGGCGTCCAGCCGACCAGGGCTCCGGCGGCGTCCAGCACCGCCAAGGTGTGGTCGCCGGCGGGGAGCGCCGCCACGTCGACGGTGAAGCTCCGATCCTGATCGAGCTGGATCCAGCCGACACCGATCGGCTCGGAGTAGGCGTACAGGTAGATCCACGCGCCGGGCTCGGCCTCGGCGACCGTGACGGTGATCAGAGTCCCGTCCCGCACCGCTTCGAGGTCACCTGCGTTGCGGGCGGTGAACCCTGCGTCGTCCGGGAACGGAGCCGACGGTGTCGACGTCGGCATCGGCGTCGTGGTGGCGGCGGTCGTCGTCGGGACGCTCGTCCACGGTGTCCCGCCGGGCGGGCTCGAGACGCCCGGTCCGGGGTGCGACCCGCTGCCGCCCGAACCGCTCCCGTCTCCAGAGGCGCCTCCAGAGCTGCCGCCCGGACCAGCACCCGAGCCGCCGCCCGAGCCACCATCGCCGTGGCCCGGCTCGTCCTCGTCGAGGTCGTCGGCAGCGCCCGCCGGGATCCGCAGCGGTGCCCAGCCGAGCAGCGTGCCCACCTCGTCGCGGGCGCCGGACTGAGCCACGAGCTGATACGTTCCCGCAGCGAGCGCGTCCGCGCTGAGGGGTGCTCGGATCGCGCCGTTCGCGTCCGTGCGGAACCAGCGCTCACCCCACACCAGGCGTGGCGAACCGTCGGCCGCGTACGCGCTGAGGTACACCCAGTCACCGGCGCCGCGGCCGGGGACCGTCACCTGGACCGCACGCGGCGACCTCGACGCCTCGACGCCGCCGCGGCTGGAGCCGACCAGCTCGCTGCGGGCATCGAGAGGGTCCGGCACGCCCGTCGGGCGGTAGCGGCCGACCGTGAAGGCCGCGGACTGCAACGTCCGCGACGCGTCGCCGTCGGCGAGCGACCCGGTCAGCAACCGCAGGGTGTGCGCTCCCGTCGGGAAGGCCGGCGTGCTCCCGGACACACCGCTCGTCGTGCCGTTCGGGAGGTCGAGGTCGACCGCGAACGTCCCGTCGTCGGGATCGGCCTCGACGATCGCCCAGATGGTCCGGTTCACGTGCAGCGTGGAATCGAGCCGGCTGTAGGCGCCGTCGTCGATCTTGATCGCGATCACTGATCCGCCCGAGGCCGGATGACACCATCCCGTCCCGGTCACGCTCAGCGGTTCACCGAGGTCGACCGCGTCATCGGCCAGGGTCACCGTCGGCTCGGGCGTGGTCGGGACGCACACGTCGCCGCCGCCGTCGCCGCCGTCACCGTCGCCGCCGTCACCGTCGCCGCCGGTTCCGACGGTCAGGGGGTCGCTGAGGAGCGACCGCGGGACGTCGCCTGCCGCGAAGCGTCCCGACAGGAGCCGAACCGTGAGTCGCTCGCCGTCGACGAGCCCTCTCGGCGCATCGATCTCCACCTCGAAGGATCCGTCGGCGTCGATCGACTCGACTCCGGCGCCGGCGTCCGGGTCGGGGGGCGCGATCAGGGTCCAGATCGTCGGGTCCTCGACCACGCCGGGGTACCGGACGATGGACGAGCCGTTGCGCACGTGGTCGCGGTCGCCGGCCAGCTTCACGGCGACGACCGATGCGGCTGAGCCGTCGGAGATCGTCCAACCCTCACCACGGATGCGGATCGTCGCGTCGTCGCCGGCGTCGATCTCGCTCTCGACCCAGGCCGTGGCGGTCCGGCCCGATGCATCCGTGACGCTCAGCTCGTGCGCGGGCCAGGACGGAGCCGCCGCCGCGGGAGGAAGGGCCACGACGACCGTGACTCCGACCACTGCCACGAGCGCCGCGAGCGCGGGGACGATCCTGCGGGTGCTCATCCGACGAGTGCCTCCTCGACGTCGGTCACGATCCGGGTCATCAGGAGCGGACCTCCCGTCGAGGTCCACGCGGACCCGTCGACGGGGATCACGTGGCCGCTCTCATAGGCGGTGAGCCGGGTGAACCCGGGTGCTTCGAGCGCGTCGGCGAGCGCCGCCTGGGAGGCAGCGACGTCGGTGCCTCCGCCCGCCTGGGGGTTGTTGACGCTCGAGCCCCCCAGCGTGCCGAAGAACATGTAGTCGGCGTCGATCTCCGCGAGGTTCTCCAGCGAGACCGGCTCCGAGTGCCCGCGGCCTCGACGGTCCTGACCGGCAGGCCTGGCGAGCCCGAGGTCGGTCAGCGCCCGACCCGGGGGAAGCTCGGTCAGGATGAGGGCGGGCGCCCCGCCCTGCCAGCGCACGATCGAGAACGTGTCGTCTGCGAAGGCGTCGAGCTCGCCGGAGACCCTGTCCACCAGCGTCTCGTACTCCTCGACGACCTCGTCGCCCCCCTCGGTCCTCCCGAGGGCCTCGGCGACGAGCGCGAAGTTGGACCGCCAGTCGCCGCCGGCGAATCCGGTCACGACCGTCGGGGCGATGTGGCGCAGCGCCTCGATCGCCGCGGCGTTGTTGTTGATGCCGGTGCCGTCCACGAGGATCAGATCGGGTGCGGTCGCCCCGATCGCCTCGAAGTTGGGCTGACCGATCGAGCCGATCACCGGGACGTCGGCGGCACGGTCGGCCAGGTACGAGGGCACCGCGGCCTGTCCGCGACCGGAGACCGTCCCGACCGGGACGACTCCGAGCGCGAGAGCGCCGTCGAGAGTCGGCTCGCTCAGGGTGACGACGCGCTCCGGGGCTTCGGGGACGGCGACCTCCGTCCCTTCCGCATCGACGACCACCCGGGTCGGGCCCGAGACCGCGTCCGAGCTCCCGCCCCCGCACCCGGCCACGGCCGCCAGGCCGATCACCAGGGGCGCGATCCACATGACGGCTCGACGTACCAGCACCTTGCACTCCTTCCGACTTAGGCAAGGGTAGCCTTCATCAGATTAAAAGGGGCCAGCGGGACCACCCGCTGAGACGTCGCCCGGGTTGTCGGCCCCCGCCCGTCCGCGATGACATCGCGAGGTCGGCGCTCAGTGGTGGGTGTGACGCTCCGTGCGCGCGTGCTCGGCCGGCTCGAGCTGGAAGGTCGAGTGCGCGACGTCGAAGTGGTCCGCCAGGCACCCGCGCAGCGAGTCGAGCACCCCGTGGCCGCCGTCGGACGCGAGCACGGCGTCGTCGACGACGACGTGGGCCGACATCACCGGCATCCCCGACGTGATCGTCCAGACGTGGAGGTCGTGCACGTCGACCACACCCTCGACCTCGAGAACGTGGCGACGCAGGTCGTCGAGATCGACGTGCGACGGCGTGGACTCCAGGAGCACGTCGACGACCTCACGCAGCAGGCTGATCGCACGCGGGAGGATGAGCGCCGCGATCAGCAGCGAGGCCACCGGGTCGGCTGCGTACCAGCCCGTCGCCCAGATCACGCCCGCGGCGACGATCACGGCGACGGAGCCGAGCGTGTCGCCGACCACCTCGAGGTACGCACCCTTGACGTTCAGGCTCTCCTTCGCACCGGCACGCAGCACGAGCAGCCCGACGACGTTCGCGACCAGGCCCAGCGCGCCGGCGGCGAGCATCACGGGCGAGTCCAGGTGGGGAGCGTCGCCGAGGCGGTCCACCGCCTGGTAGACGATCCACGCACACAACCCGAGCAGCACCAGGCCGTTCAGACCCGCGGCCAGGATCTCGGTGCGGTGGTAGCCGAACGATCGCCGGTCGGTGCTCGGGCGCTGCGCGACGGTGACCGCGACCAGCGCCATCGCCAGCCCGAACGTGTCGCTCAGCATGTGGCCCGCGTCGGCGAGAAGGGCGAGGCTGCCGCTGAACCACGCAGCGACCACCTCCACGAGGAGCACGGTCACGGTCAGCGCGAGGACGAGCGCCAGCCGCGGCCGCTGCGCGGCCGACCTGGTCCCGTGTGCGTGATCGTGTCCCACGCGAGCCACGATACGCGGCCCCCTCGCCCGTCCGGGCCGGGTCCGCCCAGTCGCGAGTCACCGCCGGCGCGGTCGCGAGTCACCGCCGGCGCGGCCGCGAGTCACCGCCGGCGCGGCCGCGAGTCACCGCCGGCGGACGCACGAGGGCCCCGCCCTGCCGGAGCAGGAGCGGGGCCCTCGTCAGCGAGCCGAAGGATCAGCTCACTTGTTGATCTTCGTCACGCGGCCGGCGCCGACGGTACGGCCGCCCTCGCGGATGGCGAAGCGCAGGCCCTCCTCCATGGCGATCGGCTGGATGAGCTGCACCGACATCTCGGTGTTGTCACCCGGCATGACCATCTCGGTCCCCTCCGGAAGGGTCACGACGCCGGTGACGTCGGTGGTCCGGAAGTAGAACTGCGGACGGTAGTTGTTGAAGAACGGCGTGTGACGGCCGCCCTCGTCCTTGCTCAGGATGTAGACCTGGCCCTCGAACTCCGTGTGCGGAGTCGTGGTGCCCGGCGCGATCACGACCATGCCGCGCTCGACGTCCTCGCGCTTCGTGCCACGGAGCAGGAGGCCGACGTTCTCGCCCGCCTGGCCCTCGTCGAGGAGCTTGCGGAACATCTCGATGCCGGTGACCGTGGTGGTCTGCTTGTCGTCGCGGATACCGACGATGTCGACGGTCTCGTTGAGCTTGACGACACCACGCTCGATGCGACCGGTGATGACCGTGCCGCGACCGGTGATCGTGAAGACGTCCTCGACCGGCATGAGGAACGGCTTGTCCGTCTCACGCTGCGGCTCGGGGATGTACTCGTCGACCGCGTTCATGAGCTCCATGATGGAGTCGGCCCACTTCTCGTCGCCGTTCAGCGCCGGGAAGGCAGCCACGCGCACGACCGGCACGTTGTCACCGTCGAACTCCTGCTCGTTGAGCAGCTCACGGACCTCGAGCTCGACGAGCTCGACGAGCTCCTCGTCGTCGACCATGTCGCACTTGTTCAGGGCGACGACCATCGCGGGAACGCCGACCTGACGCGCGAGCAGCACGTGCTCACGGGTCTGCGGCATCGGGCCGTCGGTGGCGGCGACCACGAGGATCGCACCGTCCATCTGAGCCGCGCCGGTGATCATGTTCTTGACGTAGTCGGCGTGACCCGGGCAGTCGACGTGCGCGTAGTGACGGTTCTCGGTCTGGTACTCGACGTGAGCGATCGAGATCGTGATACCGCGCTGGCGCTCCTCAGGAGCCTTGTCGATCTGATCGAAGGCCGAAGCCTCGTTCAGCTCGGGGTACTTGTCGTGCAGCACCTTGGTGATCGCCGCGGTCAGCGTCGTCTTGCCGTGGTCGATGTGACCGATGGTGCCGATGTTCATGTGCGGCTTGGTCCGCTCGAACTTGGCCTTAGCCACTTGGGGCTCCTCCTCGATGGATAACTTCTACGTGCGCCGTGCGGTTGAGCTGATCGAAAGCCTATGCGAGGCCCGCGATCACTCGCCCCTGGCCTTCTTGATGATCTCGTCCGCGACGTTCTTAGGAACCTCGGCGTAGGAGTCGAACTCCATGGAGTACGACGCCTGGCCCGACGTCTTCGACCGGAGGTCGCCGACGTACCCGAACATCTCGGACAACGGAACGAGCGCCTCGACCACACGGTCGCCGGAACGCTCCGCCATCTGCTGGACCTGGCCACGACGCGAGTTGATGTCGCCGATGACGTCGCCCAGGAAGGACTCCGGGGTGGTGACCTCGACCTTGAACATCGGCTCGAGGAGCACCGGGTCTGCCTTGCGTGCCGCCTCCTTGAACGCCTGCGAACCGGCGATCTTGAAGGCGAGCTCGGACGAGTCGACGTCGTGGTACTGACCGTCGGTCAGCGTCACCTTGACGTCGACCATGGGGTAGCCGGCGAGCACGCCGAACTCCATGGCTTCCTGCGCGCCCTCGTCGACGGCGGGGATGTACTCCCGCGGGACGCGACCACCGGTGATCTCGTTCGCGAACTCGTAGCCGCCCTCGCCGCCGACGATCGAGCCGGTCGGCTCGACGCTGATCAGCACCTTGGCGAACTGGCCCGAGCCACCGGTCTGCTTCTTGTGGGTGTAGGAGACCTTCTCGACCTTGCGCTTGAGGGTCTCGCGGTACGCCACCTGCGGCTTGCCGACGTTGGCCTCCACGCGGAACTCGCGCTTCATCCGGTCGACCAGGATGTCCAGGTGGAGCTCGCCCATGCCGGCGATGATCGTCTGGCCCGTCTCGTCGTCCGTGTGGACGGTGAAGGTGGGGTCCTCCTCCGCGAGCCGCTGGATCGCGACGCCGAGCTTCTCCTGGTCGCTCTTCGTCTTCGGCTCAATGGCGACCTGGATGACCGGTGCCGGGAAGGTCATCGACTCCAGGACGACCGGGCTGGACGAGTCCGACAGCGTCTCGCCGGTGGTGGTGTCCTTCAGGCCCATCACGGCGACGATCTGACCGGCGCCGACCGAGGCGATCTCCTCACGCTTGTTGGCGTGCATCTGGTAGATCTTGCCGATCCGCTCCTTGCGGCCCTTCGTCGGGTTCAGCACCTGGGTGCCGGCCTCGAGACGGCCCGAGTAGAGACGGATGTAGGTCAGCTTGCCGAGGTGCGGGTCCGCAGCGATCTTGAACGCCAGCGCCGAGAACGGCTCGTCCTCGGTCGGCTCGCGCCGCATCTCGGTGTCCTCGTCGCCCACCTTGTGGCCGTGGACGGCGCCGACGTCGATCGGCGACGGCAGGTAGTCGACGACCGCGTCGAGCAGGGGCTGGACGCCCTTGTTCTTGAAGGCGGTGCCGCACAGGACCGGCACGATCGCGTCGGCCAGCGTGGCGCGACGGATCGCCGCCTTGAGCGTGTCGACGTCGAAGTCCTCACCGGAGAGGTAGAGCTCCATGAAGTCGTCGTCGGCCTCGGCGACGGTCTCGAGCAGCTTCTCGCGGTACTCGGCGGCCTTGTCGGCGAGCTCGGCCGGGATCTCCTCGACCGCGTAGTCCTCGCCCATGGCGGTCTCGCCGCGCCAGGTGAGCGCGCGCATGCCGACCAGGTCGACGACGCCGAGGAAGTCCGACTCCGCGCCGATCGGCAGCTGCAGGACGGCAGGGTTGGCGTTCAGGCGGTCGACGATGGTGTCGACGCAGTAGAAGAAGTCCGCGCCGGTGCGGTCGAGCTTGTTGACGAAGCACATCCGCGGCACGTGGTACTTGTTGGCCTGGCGCCACACGGTCTGCGACTGCGGCTCGACGCCGGCGACACCGTCGAAGACCGCGACCGCGCCGTCGAGGACGCGCAGCGACCGCTCGACCTCGACGGTGAAGTCGACGTGGCCGGGGGTGTCGATGATGTTGATCTGGTGGTTCTTCCACCAGCAGGTCGTCGCGGCCGACGTGATCGTGATGCCGCGCTCCTGCTCCTGCTCCATCCAGTCCATCGTGGCCGCGCCCTCGTGGACCTCACCGATCTTGTAGGTGATGCCGGTGTAGTACAGGATGCGCTCGGTCGTCGTGGTCTTGCCCGCGTCGATGTGCGCCATGATGCCGATGTTGCGCACCGTGGTGAGGTTGGTGGTGATGTCTACGGCCACCTTGACTGACTTCCCTTGCTCTCGAGATCGGTGAGGCGAACGGGTCCGGGCCGGCTAGGCGGCCCGGAGCACGATCACCAGCGGTAGTGGGCGAACGCCTTGTTGGCTTCGGCCATCTTGTGCGTGTCCTCGCGCTTCTTCACGCTGCCACCGAGGCCGTTCGAGGCGTCGAGCAGCTCGTTCATCAGGCGCTCGGACATGGTCTTCTCCCGACGCTCGCCGGAGAACCGGACGATCCAGCGGAGCGCGAGGGTGTTGGCGCGCGAGGCGCGCACCTCGATCGGCACCTGGTAGGTCGCACCGCCGACGCGGCGGGACTTGACCTCCAGGGTGGGCTTCACGTTGTCGAGCGCACGCTTCAGCGTGATGACCGGGTCGGTGCCGGTCTTCTCGCGGGTGCCCTCGAGGGCCGTGTAGACGATGCGCTGAGCGACCTGCTTCTTGCCGTCCACGAGCACCTTGTTGATCAGCTGGGTGACCAACGGGCTCGAGTAGACGGGATCAGCCTCGATCGGGCGCTTCGGCGCGGGACCCTTGCGCGGCATCAGCTCTTCTCCTTCTTCGCGCCGTAGCGGCTGCGAGCCTGCTTGCGGCTCTTGACGCCCTGGGTGTCGAGCGCGCCGCGGATGATCTTGTAGCGGACACCCGGGAGGTCCTTCACACGACCACCGCGGACGAGCACGATCGAGTGCTCCTGGAGGTTGTGGCCCTCACCGGGGATGTAGGCCGTGACCTCGATCCCGCTGCTCAGCCGGACGCGAGCAACCTTGCGCAGCGCGGAGTTCGGCTTCTTGGGCGTGGTGGTGTACACGCGGGTGCACACGCCACGGCGCTGCGGCGAACCCTTCAGGGCGGGCGTCTTGTTCTTCGCCACCTTGTCCTGACGGCCCTTGCGGACCAACTGCTGGATCGTTGGCACTACATGCTTCTTTCTGCTGTCCGGCTCTTTGTCTGTCGTTGCGTCGTGCTTCATCCCGCCGTCGCACCGGCGCGCCTCGGGCGCACCGCCACCGACGACGTGCGATGGTGGGTGCTGCCGTTCACGAGCGCAGTCCAGCGCCGCGACGACACGCGAAGCGGTGCACGCGGACACGAGTCCCACGGCACAAAGTCCAAGCCTACCGGGTGGCCTGTGGGCGGTCAAAACGGGTGGCCCCGTCCTGAGCGCGGTCGAGCAGCTCCGCGAGGTGGAGGGCCCGGGTGCCGGCCAGGTCGTCGAGCTGGGTCCGGCAGGAGAACCCGTCCGCCAGCACCACCGTACCCGGTGGGGCCGACTCCACCGCGGGCAGCAGCTGGTGCTGCGCGACCGCGACCGAGACCTCGTAGTGTCCCTGCTCGACCCCGAAGTTGCCTGCCAGGCCACAGCACCCGCCGAGCCGACGCACGCTCGCGCCGGCGCCCTCCAAGAGGTCCGCGTCAGCCTTCCAGCCCAGGATCGATGCCTGGTGGCAGTGCGGCTGCGCGACGATCTCCGTCCCGCCCAGGTCGGGCGCCTCCCACCCCGGTGTCACCGCCAGCTGCTCGGCCAGCGTCCGCACCCCGGCGGCGACCTCGGCCGCGCGCGGGTCCTCGGTGAGCTCCAGCGCGTCCTGGCGGAGCACGGTCAGGCAGGACGGCTCCAGACCGACGACCGGCACCCCGGCCACCACGTACGGATGAAGCGCTGCCACGGTCCGCTCCACGTGCCGGCGTGCTGCGTCGAGCTGGCCCGTGCTGATCCACGTCAGCCCGCAGCACGCCTGCTCGTCGAGCACCTCGACGGCGTAGCCCGCCCGCTCGAGCACCCGGACCGCCGCGAGGCCGGGCGAGGTCGCGAAGTAGTTGGTGAACGAGTCCGCCCAGAGCAGCAGCCGCGGGCGCGCCACCTCCGCGCCGGCCGTACGACCGGGGCCGACGCCCGGGACCGGGCCACCGCGGGCCGTACGCCCCGCGCGTCGCGCCGACGAGCGCCACGTCCGTGACGCGAAGCGCGGGATGCTGCGCCGACGGTCCACCCCGGCTCCCCACAGGGCGAGCGAGCGCAGTCCCGGTGTCGCGAGCAGCACGTTGACCAGCCAGGCGAAAGGCGACGACAGGCGCGCCCAGCGCGGCAGCCAGCCGAGCGCGTAGTGGCTGCGCGGCCGCAGCCGGCGGCGGTACGTCTGGTGCAGCACCTCGGCCTTGTAGGTGGCCATGTCGATCCCGGTCGGGCAGTCCGAGGCGCACCCCTTGCAGGACAGGCACAGGTCGAGCGCGTCGTGCACGGCCGGGTCGCGGAAGCCGCCGTCGAGCAGCCGCCCGTCGACCATCTCCTGGAGCACCCGCGCGCGCCCGCGGGTCGAGTCCTTCTCGTCGCGCGTGGCCTGGAACGAGGGGCACATCACACCGCCCGACGCCGTGTTGTCGGCGATGCACTTGCCGACGCCGGTGCAACGGTGGACGGCGGACCCGAGGTCGCCGTCGTCGTGCACCAGACGCAGAGCGAGCCGCTCGCGAACCCGGCCGGTCCCCGTGCCGCGCAGGTCGGCGTCGAGCGGTCGGGGGTCGACCAGGACGCCCGGGTTGAGCACGGCCTGCGGATCGAGGGCGTGCTTCACGGCACCGAACACGTCGATCGCGTCCCGGCTGTACATCAGCGGGAGCAGCTCCGAGCGCGCCCGGCCGTCACCGTGCTCGCCGGACAGCGACCCACCGTGCCCCGCGACCAGCGCCGCCGCATCGGTGAGGAAGTCGCGGAAGACCCTCGCTCCGCCGTCGTCGGCGAACGGGAAGTCGATCCGGACGTGGACGCACCCGTCCCCGAAGTGGCCGTAGGGCACCCCGTCGAGGCCGTACTGGCCGAGCAGCGCCTCGAACTCGCGCAGGTACGTGCCGAGCCGCTGCGGCGGCACCGCGGTGTCCTCCCAGCCGGCGTAGGCCGGGCGGGACAGGGAGCGCGCCGCCAGCCCGGCGCCCTCCTCCCGGATCCGCCAGAGCGCCGCCTGCTCGCCCGCCGCCGTCACCAGCCGCGAGGAGGAGGTCGTCACGTCGGCCAGGACGGCGGCCGCGCGCGCCTCGAGCTCGCGCGGGTCGTCACCGACCAGCTCGACGAACATCCAGCCACCGCCGAGGGGCAGCTCGGGGATCGCGCCGTCGCCCCGCTGGGCCCGCACCACGTCGACGATCCGGGAGTCCAGTCCTTCGCACGCCGTCGGACCGTGCGGCAGGATCGCGGTGACGTCGTCGGCCGCCTGCGCCATCGTCGGGTAGCCCAGCGCCAGCAGGACCCGCGACGGCGGGTCCTGGACGAGTCGCACCTCGGTCTCGAGCATCACCGCGAGCGTGCCCTCGGTGCCGGCCAGGAAGGTCGCCACGTCGAAGCCGTTCTCCGGGAGCAGGTGCTCGAGGCTGTAGCCGGAGACCTGGCGCCCGAACCTGCCGAACTCGGTGCGGATCGTCGACAGGTTGGCCGCCACGACCTGGCGCAGCCCGTCCAGCGCCGGCGAGGTCGGCTCGACCCCGCGCCGCAGGCCGAGCCGCTCGCCGCCCGCCGTGAGCACGTCCAGCGCGACCACGTTGTCGGCCGCGCGGCCGTACGCCAGGGCGCGCGAGCCGCACGCGTTGTTGCCGATCATCCCGCCGACCGTGCACCGGGTGTGGGTCGACGGGTCGGGCCCGAACCGCAGCCCCTGGGACGCCGCGGCCCGCTGCAGGGTCGCGTGCACCGTGCCCGGCTCGACCCGGGCCGTACGGCGCTCGGGGTCGACCTCGAGCACGCGGTTCAGGTGGCGCGTGAAGTCGATCACGATCCCGGCGCCGACGGCGTTGCCGGCGATCGACGTCCCCGCGCCGCGCGAGGTCAGCGGGACCCCGAGGGTACGGGCGACCTCGGCGACCGCGAGCACCTCCTCGACGTGCCTCGGGCGGACGACGGCCTGCGGCACCACGCGGTACAGCGATGCGTCGGTGCTGTAGAGCGCTCGCGTGAGGCGGCTGTCGTCGACGTCGGCGACGCCGGCGGCCCGCAGGGCCGCCGCCACCTCCAGACCGGCCTCGACGGCGGGAGCGTTCACCACAGCGTGATCGACCTCTCGACGATCCCCGCGACGTCCTGCTCGCTCACCGGCTTGGGAGCCGTGGCGAGCAGCCGCTGCTGCTTCATCGTGCCGCTCACGATCGCGTCCACGTCACCGGGGCCGAACCCCACCGCGCCGATGCCGTTCGGGATCCCGATGTCGCGCATCAGCGCGGTCAGCACCGACGGCAGCACACCGGAGGGATCGGCGACGTCGACCTCGACCGTCGGGTCCAGCATCCGCGCCGCGTCCAGGTGCCGCTGCGGGTCGGCGTCGAAGGTGAACCGGAACGCCTCGGGCGCGGTCAGCGACACCGCCATCCCGTGCGGGACCATCGGCTCGGCGCTCGGGTAGCCGTCGGGGCGGAAGTCCCGCACGAGACCCGCGATCGGGTAGGCGTTCGCGTGCGGGACGTGCACGCCGGCGTTGCCGAACCCCATCCCGGCGAACGTCGCCGCGAGCGCCATCTCGTGCCGGGCGGTCCCGTCGTCACCGTCGCGCACCGCCGTCCGGAACGATCCCGCGAGCAGCCGCATCGCCTTCTCGGCCCACACGTCGGAGACGGGGTTGGACCCGCAGTACGGGACGCGCTGCTCGGGCTGCTTGCGCTCGTACGACGTGTACGGACGGGCCGTCCAGCTCTCCAGGGCGTGGCACAGGATGTCCATCCCGGCTGCCGCGGTGACGCCGGACGGCTGGGACATCGTGAGCTCGGGGTCGACGATCGCGAGCTCCGGGCGCAGCCGCGGGTGGCTGATGCCGGTCTTCACGTGCTGGTCGAGGACGTCGAGGACGCAGATCGTCGTGCTCTCGCTGCCCGTGCCCGTGGTCGTCGGGAGAGCGACCAGCGGCAGCAGCGCCTTGGCCGGGGCCCGCCCCGCCCCCACCGGCGCGTTGATGTAGTCCATCAGGTCGCCGTCGTTGGTGGTCAGGAGGTTCACCGCCTTCGCGGTGTCGATGCTCGAGCCGCCACCGAGTGCCACGACGGCGTCGAACGGGCCACGGTCACGGGCGAACGCGATCGCGTCGGAGAGGCTGGCGTCGGTCGGCTCCACGTGCGTCGACGCGTACGTGACCGTCTCGATCCCGGCGTCCGAGACCTGCTTGACGATCCGCTCGGGCGCTCCCGTCGCCGCCACACCGGCGTCGGTGACGAGCAGCACACGGCGCGCTCCGAGCGACGCGAGCTCGAAGCCGAGCTCGGAGCTGGACCCCGGGCCGAACTTCAGGCGGGGCGAACCGTAGGTGAATACGGACTCGGCGTTCGCGGGCGCGTACAACGACATCGACGTCTCCTCGGGTCGGGGTGTCTCGGCTGAGGTGACGGGCGGGTGCGGTCGGCCCGTGCTGCATGGACGAGAATACGACGTGGCGGGCACGGACGGTCGTCGTCTCACGTTGCCCTAAAGTGAGGGGGCTGGACACGGAGGTGGATGGATGAACCGGTCGGTGACGGCAGCTGCCGCCGCCGCGGCGCTCGCGCTCGGCTTGACCGCCTGCAACGGTACGCAGGCGTCCCCGCAGGATCCGACGACGACCACGTCGCGCTCGGGCAGCTGGGTCGACGTCGGCCAGCACGAGACGTTCTCGGGCAGCCCGGTCGCGCTCGGCCTGGTCGTCCCCGACGGCGCCACCGAGGTGGGTGCCCTGGTACGTCGGCGCAGCCCGCAGATGCTCACGGCGTACGCCGACGTGGTCGCCGAGGCCGAGCGCCGCGCTCGGATCGAGGACGAGATCGAGCAGGCGCAGGATCCCGAGCCACCGACCGAGACCGCGACCGAGCCCGTCAACCCGCTGCCGACGGAGGACTCGTTCGCGATCCTCGAGGAGCCGCCCGAGCCGGACACGACCACGGCCCTGCTCCGGGTCGACGGTGATCCGGGCGAGGTGTTCTCCGAGGTGCTGGCCACCATCGCCGACGAGCTCGACGGGCTCGAGCTCGACCCCGACCGGTGGTCGCAGTTCTGCACCGCCGCCGACGGCGTGTACACGGGGTGCCGGATCAACGTGACCGGACGCAACAGCGACGACCTCGGGGTCCGCTACACCGTCACCCTGGACCCGGGCGCGGCCGGCAGCGAGTTCGCGCCAGCGGGGTCGCAGGGTCGGCCGGTGATGACGCTGACGGCGAGGGCGACCGACCCGCCGGACGTCCAGGCCGCCTGGGACGCCCTCGAGGCCGACACGGAGGTGCCGGGTGAGTCGGAGCCTCCGCAGCTCACCCCGACGACGCCGGCGCCCACCGAGACCGCTCCCCTGCCCGAGCGCCCCGAGGTCGAGGGGACCTGGGAGGACCGGCCCGTCTCCAAGCCGGTCCCGGCCGATGCCACGATCGTGACGGACGGATGGCAGCTGCGCGAGGACACCGCTCTGCTGCTCTCCGGCGACGCGCCGGCGTTCGCCTCGCTGCTGGTCGAGCGCGGCGCCGACGCCGACGCGATCGCACGCGGCTACGTGCTGGCGTACTCCGATGCCGGCGAGCCGAAGCGCGACGTCATCGAGGACCGGACCGAGATCAGCACGACCTACCGCGCGGTGACGAAGAAGGGCTCACCACAGGTGTCGGCGACCTTCACCCAGTCGGGCCGCGGCAACTACGTCGCGCTCTTCTATACGCCGGCGGGCTGACGCCACGTCCACGTACCCACCACCCGTGGACGGTGCGTCGCCGGTCCGGGAGCCGGCGCCTCGACGGTCCTCCTCACGGCGCTCGTCCTCACGGAACAGCCACGGCAGCCGCGGCGAGATCACCGGGCCGACCAGACGGTCGATCGGCGCGCTCATCAGGGCGGTGCCCAGCAGCGCGGAGCCGACCAGCACGACCGGGACCGCGAGCGCACCCGAGGCCGCGGCCAGGTCGAACACGCCGGCCGCGTCCAGGGCGAGCAGCACGAAGCCGTGCAGGACGTAGGCGTTCATCGTCCGGGTGCCCCACTCGCTGCGTCGGCCTGAGCGCCGTGGGGTCACGGCGAGCACCGCGGCACTCAGCAGGAAGCCGAGCACGAGCAGCCCCGAGCGGGTGAGCACACCGCCCATCGGCCCCGCCTCCAGCGGGGCATCGGCGTAGGCGTCGCGCCAGTAGAGCCACGACATCGTCCACGCGTCGTTGCCGACCATCACCCAGCCCAGGCTCGCCACCAGCACGACGGCGCCGGCGACCCGGACGGCCGTGTGGCGGAGCAGCTCGAGGTGCTCCGGTCGCAGGCAAAGGCCGGCGACGTAGAACGGCAGGAGCCCGAGCACGCGGTGCACCGCCACGACGTCGTCGACCTGCCACAGGCCGGCGACGACGCTGACGGCCAGCGCCACGGCCAGCGGGGCGCGCAGCGTGCTCCACAGCGGCGTCGAGAGCCGCCACAGGGCCAGAGCGATCAGGAACCACGTCGTCCATGCCGGATCCAGCAGGTTCGGGGCGAACGGGTCGCCGTCCAGCCACGACCGGAACGCGTCCAGCCCGACGTTCAGCGCGACGTACGGGATCAGCAGGCCGGTGACGAGCGTACGGACCTGGCGAGGGGACCCCGCCCAGGACCGCGACACGTAGCCGGAGATCAGCACGAAGACCGGCATGTGGAACGCGTAGATCCACGTGTACGCGCCCCGCGCGCCGGAGGCGTCGAGCAGGAAGGACAGCGCGTGGCCGGTGACGACCAGCAGCATCACGAGATAGCGCGCCTCGTCCAGCCACGGGTCGCGGCGTCGCGCGGCGCGCGCGGTCTGTTCGGGCGCGCTCGGCGCGGGGGAGGTTGCCGGAGCCTCGGCGGGCTCCGTGCGGGGTCGCGGACTGCTCGTCGTGATACTCATGGCGCTTCCGACGCAACCGGGCCTCCCTGAGAAAACCCTGAGCCGACGATCAGAAGGCCCTGACCACGCGCGACACCGCCCGTGACGCACGAGGGCCCCGACCCCCGCGCGCTGCGGGAACCGGGGCCCTGGTGGCCGGAGCTCGATCAGCCGGAGAAGCTGCCGAAGTCGAAGTCGTCCAGCGCCACCGACTGGTCGCCCGAGCCACCGAAGTCGTAGTCGTACGACTCGTAGCCGGTGACCGCGTAGGCCGCCTGACGCGCCTCCTCGGTCGGCTCGACCTTGATCTGGCTGTACCGCTCGAGGCCGGTGCCCGCCGGGATCAGCTTGCCGATGATGATGTTCTCCTTCAGACCGCGCAGCTGGTCCGACTTGCCCTGGATCGCCGCCTCCGTGAGGACGCGGGTCGTCTCCTGGAACGAGGCGGCGCTGAGCCACGACTCGACCGCGAGCGAGGCCTTCGTGATGCCCATCAGCACCGGGCGGCCCGAGGCCGGGGTGCCGCCCTCGGCGACCACGCGGCGGTTCTCCTCCTCGAACTTCGCACGATCGTGCAGGTCACCGGGCAGGAGCGTGGTGTCGCCCTGCTCGATCACCGTGACCCGTCGCAGCATCTGCCGGACGATGATCTCGATGTGCTTGTCGTGGATCGCCACGCCCTGGCTGCGGTAGACCTCCTGGACCTCGTCGACCAGGTGCTCCTGCGCCCGGCGCACACCGAGGATCCGCAGGACCTCCTGCGGGTCGGGGGTGCCGTGCGTGAGCTGCTGGCCGACGCCGACCTCGTCGCCGTCGGCGACGAGGAGACGGGACCGCTTGGTCACCGGGTACTCGTGCGGCTCGGAGCCGTCGTGCGGGACGACGACGATCTTGCGCGACTTGTCGCTGTCGTCGATCTGCACCCGGCCTGCGGCCTCGGTGATCGGCGCACGGCCCTTCGGCTGCCGAGCCTCGAAGAGCTCGACGACACGGGGCAGACCGTGCGTGATGTCGTCACCGGCCACACCACCGGTGTGGAAGGTCCGCATCGTCAGCTGCGTGCCGGGCTCACCGATCGACTGCGCCGCGATGGTGCCGACGGCCTCGCCGATGTCGACGAGCTTGCCGGTGGCCAGCGAGCGGCCGTAGCACTTCGCGCAGGTGCCGGTCCGCGCCTCGCACGTGAGGACGGTCCGCACCTTGATCTCCTCGACGCCGGCCTCGACCAGGGCCGCGATCTCGACGTCGCCGAGGTCACCGCCGCCCGGGACCAGGACCTCGCCCGTCTCCGGGTGCTCGATGTCGACCGCGGCGTTGCGGGCGTACGACGACGTCTCGGCGTTCTCGGCCAGTACGAGGCGGCCGTCGTCCAGACGATCGCCGATGCGCTTCGGCAGACCGCGCTCGGTGCCGCAGTCCTCCTCGCGGATGATGACGTCCTGGCTGACGTCGACCAGACGCCGGGTCAGGTAGCCCGAGTCGGCCGTCCGCAGTGCGGTGTCGGCCAGGCCCTTGCGCGCACCGTGGGTCGCGATGAAGTACTCGACGACCGACAGGCCCTCGCGGTAGTTCGACTTGATCGGGCGCGGGATGATCTCGCCCTTCGGGTTGGCGACCAGGCCACGCATCGCGGCGATCTGACGCATCTGCATCATGTTGCCGCGGGCACCCGACTGGACCATCATCCAGATCGGGTTGTCCTGGCTGAAGGTGTCCTCCATCTGGGCCGAGACCTCGTTGGTCGCCTGGGTCCAGATCTCGATCAGCTCGCTGCGCCGCTCGTCGTCGGTGATCAGACCGCGCTGGAACTGCTTCTGCACCTTCGCGTCCTGGTCCTCGTAGGTCGCCAGGATCTGCTGCTTGCGCTCCGGGGTCACGACGTCCTCGATCGAGATCGTCACGCCCGAGCGCGTCGCCCAGTAGAAGCCGGTGTCCTTGAGCCCGTCCAGCGACGCAGCGACCTCGACCTTGCTGTAGCGCTCGGCGAGGTCGTTGACGATCGTGCCGAGCTGCTTCTTGCCGACCTGGTAGTTGACGTACGGGTAGTCGACCGGCAGCGCCTCGTTGAAGAGGACGCGTCCGAGCGTCGTGTCGAACGTGAACGGCTCGCCCTCGACCCAGCCCTCCGGCGCGGGCGCGCCGGCCGGCGGCACCAGGTCGTCGAAGCGGATCCGGATCTTGCTCTGCAGCGAGATCTCGCCTCGGTCGAACGCCATCCGGGCCTCGGCGGCCGACGCGAACGCGCGGCCCTCGCCCGCGTGTCCCTCACGCTCGAGCGTGAGGAAGTACAGGCCGATCACCATGTCCTGCGTCGGCATGGTCACCGGTCGGCCGTCGGCCGGCTTGAGGATGTTGTTCGTCGACAGCATGAGGACGCGGGCCTCGGCCTGCGCCTCGGCCGACAGCGGCAGGTGCACGGCCATCTGGTCACCGTCGAAGTCGGCGTTGAAGGCCGAGCAGACGAGCGGGTGGATCTGGATGGCCTTGCCCTCGATCAGCTGCGGCTCGAAGGCCTGGATGCCGAGGCGGTGCAGCGTGGGCGCACGGTTCAACAGGACCGGGTGCTCCGCGATGACCTCCTCGAGCACGTCCCAGACCTCGGCGCGCACGCCGCGCTCCACCATCCGCTTCGCGGACTTGATGTTCTGGGCGTGGTTGAGGTCGACCAGCCGCTTCATCACGAACGGCTTGAACAGCTCGATCGCCATCTGCTTCGGCAGGCCGCACTGGTGCAGCTTGAGCTGCGGGCCGACGACGATGACCGAACGGCCCGAGTAGTCGACGCGCTTGCCGAGGAGGTTCTGGCGGAAGCGACCCTGCTTGCCCTTGAGCATGTCGGAGATCGACTTCAGCGGACGGTTGCCCGGACCGGTGACCGGGCGCCCGCGGCGGCCGTTGTCGAACAGCGAGTCGACGGCCTCCTGGAGCATCCGCTTCTCGTTGTTGACGATGATCTCCGGCGCACCCAGGTCGAGCAGGCGCTTGAGCCGGTTGTTGCGGTTGATCACGCGGCGGTACAGGTCGTTCAGGTCGCTCGTGGCGAACCGGCCGCCGTCGAGCTGGACCATCGGACGCAGCTCCGGCGGGATCACCGGGACCGCGTCGAGGACCATGCCGGCCGGCTTGTTGTCGCCGGACATGAACGCGGAGACGACCTTGAGGCGCTTGAGCGCGCGGGTCTTGCGCTGCCCCTTGCCGGTCGCGATCGTCTCGCGCAGGCTCTCGGCCTCGGCCTGCAGGTCGAAGTCCTGAAGGCGCTTCTGGATCGCCGCGGCGCCCATGTAGCCCTCGAAGTACTTGCCGAAGCGGTAGGTCATCTCGCGGTAGAGCAGCTCGTCGCCCTCGAGGTCCTGGACCTTGAGGTTCTTGAAGCGGTCCCAGACCTCGTCGAGGCGGTCGATCTCGCGCTGCGCACGGTCGCGCAGCTGCTTGGCCTCGCGCTCCGCGGCGTCCTTGACCTTGCGCTTGGCGTCGGCCTTGGCGCCCTCGGCCTCCAGGGCCGCGAGGTCCTCCTCGAGCTTCGTCATGCGCTGCTCGATCGAGCTGTCGCGGCGCGACTCGAGCTGCTTGCGCTCGACGTCGATCTTCGCCTCGAGCGAGGGCAGGTCGCGGTGACGCGCGTCCTCGTCGACGGAGGTGATCATGTACGCGGCGAAGTAGATGACCTTCTCGAGGTCCTTCGGCGCGAGGTCGAGCAGGTAGCCGAGCCGGCTCGGGACACCCTTGAAGTACCAGATGTGGGTGACCGGGGCGGCCAGCTCGATGTGTCCCATCCGCTCACGGCGGACCTTCGACCGGGTCACCTCGACGCCGCAGCGCTCGCAGATGATCCCCTTGAAGCGGACACGCTTGTACTTGCCGCAGTAGCACTCCCAGTCCCGGGTGGGACCGAAGATCTTCTCGCAGAACAGACCGTCGCGCTCGGGCTTGAGCGTGCGGTAGTTGATCGTCTCGGGCTTCTTCACCTCACCGTGCGACCAGGCACGGATCTCATCGGCGGTGGCGAGGCCGATCTTGAGCTGATCGAAGAAGTTCACGTCGAGCACGTTGTCTTCTTTCCTTCGTGGTGCGAAATCTGTGGGGAGGGGCTGAACGTGCCGCCCGGCCGGACCGGCCGGGCGGCGGCGGCTCAGACCTCTTCGACGCTGGCGGGCTCTCGACGCGAGAGGTCGATGCCGAGCTCCTCGGCCGCCCGGAACACATCGTCCTCGGAGTCGCGCATCTCGACCGTCGAGCCGTCGGACGACAGCACCTCGACGTTCAGGCACAGCGACTGCATCTCCTTGACGAGCACCTTGAAGGACTCCGGGATGCCCGGCTCCGGCACGTTCTCGCCCTTGACGATCGCTTCGTAGACCTTGACGCGGCCCAGGATGTCGTCCGACTTGATGGTGAGCAGCTCCTGCAGCGCGTACGCGGCGCCGTACGCCTCCAGGGCCCACACCTCCATCTCACCGAAGCGCTGACCGCCGAACTGCGCCTTACCGCCCAGCGGCTGCTGGGTGATCATCGAGTACGGACCGGTCGAGCGCGCGTGGATCTTGTCGTCGACCAGGTGGTGCAGCTTGAGGATGTACATGTAGCCGACCGAGATCGGACCCGGGAACTGCTCCCCGGTCCGTCCGTCGAACAGGTACGCCTTGCCGTCCGGCCCGACCATCCGCTCGCCGTCGCGGTTCGGGAGAGCCGACGACAGCAGACCCTGGATCTCGTCCTCGCGCGCACCGTCGAAGACCGGCGTCGCGACGTTGGAGTCCATCGGGGAACGGTCGGCGCCGATCGAGCGCAGCCGCTCGGCCCACTCCTCCTGGCTGTCGCCGACGTCCCAGCCGGACTTGGCGATCCACCCGAGGTGGGTCTCGAGGACCTGACCGACGTTCATCCGGCCCGGCACGCCGAGCGGGTTGAGCACGACGTCGACCGGGGTGCCGTCCGCGAGGAACGGCATGTCCTCGACCGGCAGGATCTTCGAGATGACGCCCTTGTTGCCGTGACGTCCGGCGAGCTTGTCGCCGTCGGAGATCTTGCGCTTCTGCGCGACGTAGACGCGCACCAGCTGGTTCACGCCCGGCGGCAGCTCGTCGCCGTCCTCGCGATCGAAGACCCGGACGCCGATCACGGTGCCGGACTCGCCGTGCGGGACCTTGAGCGAGGTGTCGCGGACCTCGCGCGCCTTCTCACCGAAGATCGCGCGGAGCAGCCGCTCCTCCGGGGTCAGCTCGGTCTCGCCCTTCGGGGTGACCTTGCCGACCAGGATGTCGCCGTTGGAGACCTCGGCGCCGATCCGGATGATGCCGCGCTCGTCGAGGTCGGCGAGCATCTCGTCGCTGACGTTCGGGATGTCGCGGGTGATCTCCTCCGGGCCCAGCTTGGTGTCGCGGGCGTCGACCTCGTGCTCCTCGATGTGGATCGAGGTCAGCTTGTCGTCCTGGACGACGCGCTGCGAGAGGATGATCGCGTCCTCGTAGTTGTGGCCCTGCCACGGCATGAACGCGACCAGGAGGTTCGAGCCCAGCGCCATCTCGGCGTCGTCGGTGCACGGACCGTCGGCCAGCGGGCTGCCCTTCTCCAGGCGCTGCCCCTCCGTCACCAGCGGGCGCTGGTTGATGCAGGTGCCCTGGTTGGAGCGGCGGAACTTGTCCAGGCGGTAGGTGACGTACGTGCCGTCGTCCTGCATGACCTCGACGTAGTCGGCGCAGACCTCGGTGACGACGCCCGGCGCCTTCGCCGTGGTGACGTCGCCGGCGTCGACCGCGGCGCGGTACTCCATGCCGGTGCCGACCAGCGGCGCGTCGTTGCGGATCAGCGGGACCGACTGACGCTGCATGTTCGAGCCCATCAGCGCGCGGTTGGCGTCGTCGTGCTCGAGGAACGGGATCAGCGCCGTCGCGACCGAGACCATCTGGCGCGGCGAGACGTCCATGTAGTCGACCTCGCCGGCCGGGACCAGCTCGGCCTCACCGCCACGCTGGCGGACCAGGACGCGGTCGTCGACGAACGTGCCGTCGTCGCCGATCGGCGAGTTCGCCTGCGCGATGACGAAGTGGTCCTCGTCGCTCGCGGTGAGGTACTCGATCTCGTCGGTGACGCGACCCTCGACGACCCGGCGGTACGGCGTCTCGACGAACCCGAACGCGTTGATCCGGCCGTACGACGCGAGCGAGCCGATCAGACCGATGTTCGGGCCCTCGGGCGTCTCGATCGGGCACATCCGGCCGTAGTGCGACGGGTGGACGTCACGGACCTCGTACCCGGCGCGCTCGCGCGACAGACCACCGGGGCCGAGCGCGGAGAGACGACGCTTGTGGGTCAGCCCGGCGAGCGGGTTGTTCTGGTCCATGAACTGCGACAGCTGCGAGGTCCCGAAGAACTCCTTCAGCGCCGCGACCACGGGGCGGATGTTGATCAGGGTCTGCGGCGTGATCGCCTCGACATCCTGGGTCGTCATCCGCTCGCGCACGACCCGCTCCATCCGGGCGAGGCCCGTACGGAGCTGGTTCTGGATGAGCTCGCCGACGCTGCGCAGACGGCGGTTCCCGAAGTGGTCGATGTCGTCGGCCTCGACGTAGGTCGAGCCGGCCGCCATCTCCAGCTCGGTCTCGCCGGCGTGGAGCGCGACGAGGTACTTGATCGCCGACACGATGTCGTCGATCGTGAGCGTCTGCTGGTCGAAGGCCTCGGCGGTGCCGAGCTTCTTGTTGATCTTGTAGCGACCGACCTTCGCCAGGTCGTACCGCTTGGAGTTGAAGTAGTAGTTGTCGAGGAGCTGCTGCGCGGCCTCGGTCGTCGGCGGCTCGCCCGGACGGAGCTTGCGGTAGATGTCGAGCAGCGCGTCGTCCTGGCCGGAGGTGTGGTCCTTCTCCAGGGTCGCGCGGATCGAGTCGTACTGGCCGAGCTCCTCGAGGATCTGGGCCTCGGAGAGGCCGAGCGCCTTGAGCAGGACCGTGACGCTCTGCTTGCGCTTGCGGTCGAGACGCACGCCGACCTGGTCGCGCTTGTCGACCTCGAACTCGAGCCAGGCACCGCGCGACGGGATCACCTTGGCGGTGAAGATGTCCTTGTCGCTGGTCTTGTCGGGCATCCGCTCGAAGTAGACGCCCGGAGAGCGGACGAGCTGGGAGACGACGACACGCTCGGTGCCGTTGATGATGAACGTGCCCTTGTCCGTCATCAGGGGGAAGTCACCCATGAAGACGGTCTGGCTCTTGATCTCGCCGGTCTCGTTGTTCATGAACTCGGCGGTCACGAAGAGCGGCGCGGCGTACGTGACGTCGCGGTCCTTGCACTCCTCGACCGAGTTCTTCGGCGGCTCGAAGCGGTGGTCGCGGAACGACAGCGACATCGTCTCCGAGAAGTCCTCGATCGGGGAGATCTCCTCGAAGATCTCCTCGAGGCCCGACTTCGTCGAGACGTCGTTGCGTCCCGCCGCGAGCTGCTGGTCGACCGAGGCCTTCCAGGTGTCGTCCCCGATCAGCCACGAGAAGCTGTCGGTCTGGAGCGACAGCAGCTCGGGCACCTCAAGGGGCTCGGAGATCTTGGCAAAGGAGACGCGGCGGGGATTGGTGGTGGCGACAGTGCGCGAGGAGGCCAAGAGGGGTCCTTCCGAAGGCTCGCAGTTCCCGGGTGCGGCACCGTCCGAACCCATGCCAGAAGACCCCGGTCAAGGGGGTGGGTGCAGGGTGCAGGCAGCGCAAAAAAGTAGTCTAGACGCCGATCCGGGCAGATTTCAACCCAGGCCGTCAAGCCTTCGCCGACGATGATGCGCGAGGACGGGCCTCAGGTCAAGCAACACCGCTGATTCGTTGTGGATCCGCGCGTCGGACCGGCCGCCGGAACCCGGGTGACACCGGGTACCGTGACACACGTAACACCGAGGAGAGGTCCAGTCGTGAGCGTGTCCGAGCCCCCGCCGTCACGCGGCAGCCAGCCGCCGCCGCGCCGCGAGCGGCCCGAGCTCAAGCCGACGCCGAGCCTGCGTCCGGGCAAGATCGCGAGCCTGGTGCTCACGCTCGTGATCGTGGCCGGACTGGGCTGGGTGGCGTGGACCTACGTCGGGACGAACGTCGTCGCCCAGCACCGCGCGGCCGAGGCGATCGTCGGGGCGACCGCCCAGTGGGCGGACGACCGCGGCGGGGACGCCCGCAACGACCCGGTGCGGATGGGCGAGACGATCGCCGTGCTGCGGATCGAGCGGTTCGGCGACGACTTCGAGGTCCCGGTCGTCGAGGGCATCGACGACTCGGCTCTGACCTCCGGCGTGGGCCACTTCCCGGACACGCAGCGGCCCGGGGAGGTCGGCAACTTCGCGGTGGCCGGCCACCGGATCACCAACGGGCAGCCGTTCTCGGCCTTCCCCGACCTGCGCCAGGGCGACCTCGTCGAGGTCGAGACCCGCACGCACGTCTACACCTACGAGCTCCGCGAGGACGGCACCGACACCGTCGTCGACTTCTCCGAGATCTGGGTGCTCGACCCGGTGCCGGGGAAGCCGGATGCGAAGCCCCGCAAGGCCCTGATCACCCTCACGACCTGCTCGGAGATCTTCCACACCGACGACCGGTCGGTCGCCGTCGGTGAGCTCGTCGACACGCGACGGGCCGGCTGAGCGGAGCGATCAGGTCGTCGTGAGCTCGGCCACCAGCCAGGTGCCGTCGACCTTCTCCATCCGCAGCACCACCGACAGGGCAGCCGGTGAGCCCGGCTTGCCCGCCAGAGTCCGTTCCTGGTCGACGAACGCGAGCAGTCGGACCTCCGAGGGGCTGCACTCCTGTCCGCAGGACAGCGGCGCGATCGAGTCCTCGACGATGCCGGCCGTGACCACGAGCTCACGCTGCTCGGCCAGCGAGGACACCTGCGGAGCCAGCTCGGAGTACTCGGCGGCGAAGTCGTCGGTCATGAACTCCGTGGCGCCCTCGAGGTCCTCGTCGATCGTCTCGTGCGAGTACCCGAGGATCTCCGGAATCGCCGCGACCGCCGCGGTGGTGGCCTCGGCCTCGACGTCGACGCGGTCCGTCGCGTCGTTCTCGACGCCGTTGACCGTGAAGAAGGCGATCGCGGCGTACGCGACCGCGACCACCGCCACGACCACGGACACGATCACCAGCGCGCGGGTGCGTCGCCCCCACGGACGGCGTGGCGGCTTCGCGGACGGCGCCGCGGCATCCGGCGCCGCGGTCGCCGGCGCAGCGTCATCGGGAGCAGCGTCATCGGGAGCGCCGTCGCGCGGCGTCGCGTCGGCGGAAGACGCATCGGCCAGCCGCGCGTCCGCCTCCTCCGGAAGGGCACGCTCGGCGCTCGCCGGACGGCGCTTCTCGCCGGCGATGCGTCGACGCGGACTCACGGCGCCTCCTCGGTCGGGTCGGGCTGGTCGGTCGGATCCGGGTCCTCGGTCGGCGCCGGCGTCGCCGGAACGTCCTGCGCACCGGGCAGCGCACTCGCCCCGACCTGCTCGAAGGTGTCGACGAGCCACTCGCCGTCCGTCAGCACCAACGAGATCCGCCACCGCAGACGCGGCTGCCCGTACTGGACGTTCGCCGGCGTCGTCGTGACGTCGATCGCCGCAAGCACCTCGGCGGAGTCGCCGTCGAGACTCTCGATGCCGACCTGGCGGACCTCGCCCTGGGCCTTCACCTTCGTCTCGGCGAACGCGGAGAGCAGATCGCGGGTGGAAGCCTCGAACTGCTCGGCGAGCTCGTCGGTCAGCAGCGGCGTCACCCGCTCGACGTAGGGGTCGAGGTCGGTGACGTCGTAGGTGTTCACAGCAGACGCGAACCGCTCCGCCGCCGACCGCACGTCGGACTGCACGGCGGTGTCGGCGTAGGCCGGAACCTGCGGGCCGCGGACGAGCAGCACCGTCCCCACGACGACACCGGCGAGGGCGAGCGCCCCGAGCAGTCCGAACAACCAGGCGGTTGGGCTCAGCGAGCGACGGCCGGTCCCATCACCATCCACTTCCAGGACTCCTTCCCGAGATCGGCGCCTGCCGGGATCGTGCTGTGCTCGTCGAGAACGAGCTGCTTCGTCGCCACATCGTACGTGCCGAGCGTCACCGGCTCGTCGGGCGTCGCGGTCGTGGACGCCGGGGCGGTCCGGCTCCCCGATCCCGCCTTGCCGGTGCCCCGCGGCTGCTTCTCCTTGCACGTGTACGCGGGGTTCCACTGCGACGGCGTCCGGTTGTAGGGCGTGCGACGGCGCGGGTCTGGCGCGTAGCCCGCGAAGCACGGCTCGTTCGCCGGTTGAAGCGACAGGCTCAGACGCACGCTGGCCAGGCCCGTACGCGAATCAGTTGCGATGATCGAGTAAGCACTCTCCACGCCGTAGGGAGCAATCGCGAGCACCGCCTGGACGCCGTCGAGCTCAGCCACTACCACCTCATTCAGGTCGATCGCAGTGCCGAGCAGCCGCGCCACGCCCGCAGAGTTCTCCGACAGAAACGTCCGCAGTTCTGCGGCAGTCGCAGGGCCGGTGTCGAGCACCGTCCGCAGGTCTGCGTCCGAGGACCGCACCGCCGACGTGAGCCGACTCAGATTCGTGGCGAACGTCCGGATCTCGCTCTGCGACTCCACCTGCGTCTTGAGCACGGTGTTGGACTCGCGGATGAGGGCGGCGGTCACCTCGTACTTCTCCTCCGCGGTCGTGATGAAGGAGCTCGAGGAGTCGATAATCGTGCGAAGGTCGTCCGACGAGCCCTTGAACGCCGTTCCGAGCTCCGTCACGACGGTGCTCAGGTCGTCGGCGTCGACCGACTCCAGCAGCGCCGAGACGTCAGTCAAGAGCGTGCGCGTGTCGATCGGCACCTGGGTGCGCTCGCGCGGCAGGGTCGTGCCCTCGACCAGGTACGGCTCGGAGTCGGTGGCTGGCTGGAAGTCGAGGTACTGCTCGCCGACCGCCGACTTGTTCGCGACCACCACATCGGTGTCGGCGGGGATGTCCACCTCCTCGTCCTCGATCCGGACCTCGACGTCGACGCCGTCGACGGTGAGCCACATGTCGGAGACCTGGCCGACGCTCACGCCCCGGTACGTCACATCGGCGCCGGTGAAGATGCCGCCGGAGTCGGCCATCTCGACGACGACCGAATAGCCGTCCGCACCCCACAGCCGGTCGATCTTGGCGTACTGGGTGCCGACGTAGGCAAGCCCGAGCAGGGTCAGTGCGAGGAATGCGATCAGCTGGATCTTGACCTTGGACGTGATCACGGTGCCACCGCGCTCTCCGCCATGACCGAAGCGAGGTCGTTCCCGCGCAGGTACTGCTTCAGGGAGCGTCGCTCGGCCTTGGTCATCCGCTTGATCGTCTGATAGAAGTCCGTGTCGAAGTCGACGGACACGTTGGTGTAGTCGCCCATCTGATAGCTGGTCGCCTCCGAGACGGTCTCGCCGAGCAGCGCGTCCGGGAACGGGAACGTCGGGAGGACCTCGAGGGCGCTCACCAGGGAGTCGCCGGACTCGGCCAGCTCCGCGAGGATCGGGTCGAGCTGGCGCAGGTCCGAGAGCACCGCCTGCTTCGACCGGACGATCACGTCGGTGCCGACCGTGCTCAGCTTCTCGAGTGATCCAAGCATCCGAACCAGGTTGGCGCGCTGAGCGTCGATCGTCTGCAGCGCCTCCGGCAGATCATCGAGCGCGGTATTGATCGCCTCCTGCTGCTGGTCGGTCGCTCGGGCGAGCTGGTCGATCTGCTCGATCGCCGTGACGATGTCGTCCTTGGAGTCCGAGGCGGTCTCCATGAACTCGTCGAGGCGCCGGAGCACGGTGCGGGTCTCGGCCTCCCGCCCGCCGAGAGCCTCGTTCATCTCGGACGAGATGAGCTGGGCCTTCTCCAGCGCGCCGCCGTTCAGGACGAGCGAAAGCGCGCCGAGCACCTCCTCGATCTCGGGCGTCTGACGCGTCCGCTCGAGCGGGATGCGGTCACCGTCGCCGAGTGTGCCTGAGCCACCGTCCGGCGGCGAGTCGAGCGAGACGAACTTCTCGCCGAGAATGCTGGTCTGGCGGATCGAGGCGATCGCGTCGTCTGGGAGCTCCACATCGTCTCTGACCGCGACCGTGACCACGGCCTGCCAGCCGTCGAGCTCGACATCGGTCACCCGACCGACCGACACGTCGCCGACCTTGACCGCGCTCTGCGGCACCAGGTCGAGCACATCGGTGAACTCGACCTCGACTGTGTAAGGATCGTCGCCGAGATCGGCTCCGCCAGGCAGCGGGAGGTCGCCGGCACTGCTCAAGGTGCACCCGCTGAGCGCCATCGAAGCGACGACGGCGACGGCGATCGGCCGCGCGCGCATCACGCCACCCCCATGGCGTCGGCGAGCCCGCCGTCTGCGGACGGCGGTACAGCGTCGGACCCGTCCGCCGGAGGCGTGTCATTCTCGCCCGAGGGAACTGGCCGGGTCTCCTCGTCCTGACCGGCGCCCGGAACCTGGAGCGCCATCCACTCGAGAACCTGACCGACCGCGCTGCATGTCTCGCGATACTCCGGGTTCTGGTCCGATGCGGCGAAGCAATATGTCTGCACGTAGAGGGGTTCAGTCATCTGGAACCACCGACCGTCCTCGCCCCTGATCGTTGCGCGGGCGTCGATGGTGCCGAGCGTCGGGTTGTAGGCCGCTGCCAGGTTCGCGAGCGCGTCGGGCCCTCGCTGGAGCAGCTTCTTGAGATTGCGCCGCTGCGCGGCGAGCGACCCTGTGACCTCGGCGAGCCCGTCGACGCTTCGCTTGAGGACTTTGCGGTTGTCCTTCACGTAGATCTGGACGTCGGACAGCGTCCCGGCGAGCGTGCGCAACGCCAGCTGCAGGTCGTCGCTCTCGTCGGCCAAGACGGTGGAGACATCCGCGAGGCTCGCGTTGAACTTGCGCACCGCTGCGTCGTTGGTCTCGAGCGCTGCGACCAGCGCCTCGATCTTCTCCACCGAGCCGAACAGCTCCTCCTTGGTGCCGTCAGCGGTCTCCGTGAGCCGCGCGAGCGACCGGATGCTGCGGCGCAGCTCCGGCCCCTTGCCCTCGAGGTTGTCGGCCGACGACTCGAGCAGCCGGCTGAGGTCCCCCTCGGCGTTCGCCCCCTCCGGCCCGAGCAGCGTTGCCATCTCGTCGACCGCCGCGATCGTCTCGTCCAGCTCGGTCGGCACGGCCGTGCGCGACTGGTCGAGAAATGCCCCGTCGTCGAGGGTCGGGCCCTCGCCGGAATAGGCCGGTGTCAGCTGAACGAAACGGTCGCCCACGACCGAGGGCGAGACGATCACCGCCTGCACGTCGGCGGGGATGTCGTACTGCGCGTCCCAGGACATCGTCACCCGTACGGAGGTGCCCCGTGGGTCGAGCGACTCGACCTCGCCGACGTCGACGCCCAGGATCCGCACCTTCGACCCCTCGTACAACGAGATAGTGCGGTCGAAGTCGACGACGAGCGTCTTCTGCTCGTCGCGGGGCAGAACGAAGGCCGTCAGGGCCGCAACGAGCCCTGCGCCCAGGATCCCGGCCACGAGCACCGTCAGAATGCGGCGGAATCGGCTGCGTGGCGCGCTCACAGGCTGCCCACCCCCAGGATGCTCAGCAGGTTGTACATATAACCGTCCAGCCACGGACCGTTCGCGGTGGAGTTCGCCACCAGCGTGTAGTAGGCAGGAAGATGCTCGATCGCCGTGTCGATGTCGTCGCGGTTCCTCTCGAGCACCTCGACCACCCCAGCGAGCCTCCGTAGCGCCGGTTTGAGATCGTCCTGCGTATCGGCGATGAGACCTTCGATTTGCACCGACATCTCTTGGACGCCGACCAGCACGTCGTGGATGGCCTGACGGCGCTGCGAAAGAGCCTCGAACAGCACGCCGCCGTCCTCGAACAGCGTCACGATCTGGTCGTTGCTCGCCGCGAGGACACCAGAGAGACCGTCGACGTTCTCCAGCAGCCTCTCGATCTGCTCGTCACGTGACGCGAGCGTCTCTGACAACGACGTCACGCCCTCGACCGCCTGCTGAAACTCGTCCGGCGTGCGCTCGGTGACGTCGCCCAGAGTGCTCATCGCGTACGCGAGCTGCTCGGTATCGATCTCGGTGGTGGTCTCGGTGAGGTCGGAGAACGCCATCACGATGTCGTAGGGAGGCCGTGTGCGCTCCGCAGGGATGACCTCGCCCTCGGCCAGCGGCTCAGCGCCTGCGGGGTCGAGACTGACGTACATCGTGCCGAGCAGCGTCTTGATCCGCACCGAGGCGGTCGTCTCGTCGAGCAGGCGGTCAGACTCATCCTGCATCCGGAACGAGACCCGGACGGTGTCGCCCTGCAGCTCGAGGTCCTCCACCTCGCCGACCAGCACACCGGCCATCCGGACATCGTCGCCGGCCTTGAGGCCGCCGACCTCGGTGAAGTCGGCTGCATACGTCGGACCGCCACCGATCAGCGGTAGGCGGTCAGCCTGCGCGGCCACGGCGAGAAAGGCGAAGATCAAGGCAAGGCCGACGAACCCGACGACGACCGGGTTGCGCTCACGGATCGGTTTCATCGCACGCACCGTTGCTCACCCTCTCCCTCGACCCGGATCCGCGTTGTTGTACTGAACGTGCGTTCTTGCCCCCATCCGGGCACGCCGCGCAGGGCGGGAAGGCGTCCGTTCACCGCGAGGTCGCAGATGTAGAAGTTGAAGAACGAACCGTACTGACCGGTCGCCCCGAGACGATCGATCTTGATCGGCAGAATCGTCAGCGTCCGGTCGAGCGCCTTGCGGTTCTTCTTCGTCCCGATCTGGGCGGTCCAGGCGCGCAGGTGTTTGAGGTCCGTGCTCAGGTCAGGCCGCACGTCCTCTACGAGCCCCGCAGTCTGCTTCGTCAGCGTCGCGATGTCGTCGAGCGAACCGGTGAGAGCACCGCGGTCGGCGTTGAGGCCGCTGATCAGCTGCTGCAAGGTCTGAATCGTCGTCGTCAGCTCGGTGTCGCGCTCGTTGAATGAGGACAGCACGGTCGTGAGGTTGTCGATCACGTCGCCGATCAGCTCGTCACGGTCAGCAAGCGTGTTCGTCACCTGCGCCGTGCTGTCGAGCAGCGACTCGACCGTGCCTCCCTCACCCTGGAGTACCTGGATGAGCTCGTACGTGAGCTGATTGGTGTCCTCGGGCGACAGCGCTTGGAACAGCGGCTTGAACCCGGCGAACAGGACGGTCAGGTCGAGCGCCGGCGCAGTCCGTGCCAGCGGGATGATCTCGCCCGGTTCGAGGGGAGTGGTGTCGCCATCCGCGCCCTCGCTCAGCGACAGGTAGCGCTGCCCGATCATGTTCCGGTAGCGCAGGTCGGCGTGGGTGCTGCGGGTCAGTGCGACGTCGGTGTCGACGGAGAAGGTGACCTCGGCGGTGGAGTCCGATGCCACCTCGACCTCGTCGACGGTGCCGACGCGGACGCCTGCGACCCGGACGTCGTCTCCCTCGACGAGACTGGTCACGTCGGCGAAGACCGCCCGGTAGCGATAGGTGTCGCTGAACGTGACGTTGCCGATCACCACCACGAGAGCGGCGGTCAGGAGCCCCGTGATCGCCATGAAGATGATCAGCTTGACCAGGGCACCCGTCGTCTTGCGGTCAAGACGAGGGTCGAGCTTGCGGCGGCGGTTCGTCATCCGAGCGTCACCTCGGCTCCACGCAGGGCGGGACCGACCAGCGCCGGCGCGACGTCCGGCACGTCGTCGACGGTGGTGCCGAGGGCAGGGGCCAGCAGTGCGTCGATCTGCTCCTCCTCCAGTGCTGTGCCGACCGGGCTCAGACGTGTCGTCGGCGACGCGAGCGGCTTGGTCTTGCCGAGCTCACCCGTGATGCCGAGCGCCTCCAGAGCCGAGTCCGGAAGCCCGTCGGCCGGGTTGGCGGCGGACAGACCGGGGTCGGGCAGACCGGAGCAGGTCGGATCGAACGACCCCGGGCCCTCGGCCACCCCTGGAGTCTCGGCCGCGTCGTCGTTGTCGTACTCCCGCGAGGTGCGCGGCACAATGTTGATCGTGGCGTGGACGCGGTGGTCGCGGACGACGCTGTCGATCGTCGGCTTCAACGTGTCGAGCCCCTCGAGCACGCACCCGATCGTGGGCGAGTACTCCGCCAGCAGGTCGAGGGTCGGCTGCGACTCGCGCGTCAGCGTGATGAAGTCCTCCCCGGTGGTCTGGAGGAACGCGTCGGCAGTAGCGGCGAAGGCCGTGGTCTCGACGAACAGCGACTGCAGCTGCGCACGGCGCCCGACCAGCGTGTCGCCGGTGACCACGGCGTTCCGCAGCGTGGAGCCGATCTCGGGCATGACCTCGGCGTACGTCTGCGCCGCTTCGCCGAGCGCGGTGACGTCCTCCATGATCTCCGGCGCCAGCGGCGTGATCTTCTGCAGATAAGCTTCGAGAGTCTCGATGCTCTGCCCGATCGTCTCCCCCTGCCCTTCGAGAGCTTCCGACAGCGCCGTGAGCGTGTAGGACAGCTCGGCGGGATTGAGTGCTTCCAGCAGCGGGTCGAGGTCGATCAGGAGCGTCTCGATCTCGGCCGGGAGCTCGGCTTGCACGATCACGTCCCCCGCCTCGATGGCCGTCCCAGCCGACTCGGTGACCGGCTGGAGATCGACGAACTTCTCGCCGAAGAGAGTCTTGGGCACGACCAGCGCCTCGACGTCGGACGGGATCTGCGCCTGGTGGTCGGGGTCGATCCGCAGATGGATCTCGGGCTCGCCGCTCTCGATCGTCACGTCCTCGACTCGACCGACGATGACTCCACGGAGCTTCACGTCGGCGTTGTCGTTGAGCTGCAGGCCCGCGCTGCGCGCCTGCACCGTCACCGGCACGTCGCCGCTGAACGCCTTCGTGAAGACCGCGTACGTTGCGAACACCGCGCCGACCATCGCGGCCAGCATGACGACGCCGAGCAGCCGGACGACCACGGGCTTGTCGAGAGTCTGCGTACGTGCCATCAGCCGGCCAGCCTCACCGTCGTCGTCGTGCCCCAGATCGCCATCGACATCATCAGGTCGACCACGTTGATCAGGACGATCGAGGTCCGGACCGCACGGCCGACCGCCACACCGACGCCGACCGGGCCGCCGGACGCGAAGTAGCCGTAGTAGCAGTGCACGAGGATCACGACGATCGCGAACACGATCACCTTCACCAAGGACCAGAGGACGTCCTCGGGCGGGAGGAACTGGTGGAAGTAGTGGTCGTACGTGCCCTCGCTCTGCCCGTACACCGCCGTGACGGTGAAGCGGGTCGCGGCGTACGAGGCGTAGAGCCCGACGAGGTACAGCGGGATGATCGCGAGCATCCCGGCGATCACCCGGGTCGTCACGAGGTACGGGAGCGACGGGATCGCCATCACCTCGAGCGCGTCGACCTCCTCGCTGATCCGCATCGCGCCGAGCTGCGCGGTGAAGCCGCAGCCGACGGTCGCGGCGAGCGCGATCCCGGCGACCAGGGGCGCGATCTCGCGGGTGTTGAAGTACGCCGAGAAGAAGCCCGAGAAGGCGCCGGTGCCGAGCTGGTCGAGCGCGGTGTAGCCCTGCAGGCCGACCTCGGTACCGGTGAAGAAGGCCATGGCCGTGATGACGCCGATCGTGCCTCCGATGACCGCGAGAGCGCCGCGGCCGAACGTGACCTCCGACAGCAGCCGGAGAATCTCCTTCGGATAGTGGATGAGCGTCCGCGGCACCCAGGCGAGGACGCGCAGGTAGAACGCGAGCTGGCGCCCGAGGAGATCGAGGCCGGTCAGGGGTCGCCGAGCGGCGCTGCGCAGGTCGGACATCGCTAGAAGGCCTTCTGCGGGACGAGCTGGAAGTACAGCGCGCTCATCACGAAGTTCGCGAGGAAGAGCAGGAGGAACGTGATGACGACCGACTCCATCACTGCCTGACCGACGCCCTGGGGCCCACCGTCCGCGTGCATGCCCTTGTAGGCGGCCACGATCGCGGCGATGAACCCGAACACGAGCGCCTTCGCCATCCCCTGCCAGAGGTCGGGCACCTGGGCGAGCGCGGTGAACGACGCGAGGTACGCACCGGGCGTACCGCCTTGGAGGACCACGTTGAAGTAGTAGCCGCCGAGCACGCCGACGACGCTCACCATGCCGTTGAGGAAGACCGCGACCAGCATGCAGGCGATGATCCGCGGCACGACGAGGCGCTGGATCGGGTCGATGCCGAGCACCATCATCGCGTCGAGCTCTTCACGGATCTTGCGGGCACCCAGGTCGGCCGCGATCGCCGAGCCGCCGGCCCCGGCCACGAGCAGCGCGGTGGCGATCGGACCGGCCTCGCGAAGCACCGCGAGCACAGCAGCCGACCCGGTGAAGGACTGGGCGCCGAACTGCTGGATCAGACTGCCCGCCTGGAGCGCGATCACGGCGCCGAACGGGATCGCTACCAGCGCGGTCGGGATGATCGTCACCGAGGCGATGAACCACGCCTGCTGGATCATCTCGCGAAATTGGAACGGGCGACGGAACATCGCCAGCACGGCATCCGCGCCGAAGGCGAAGAGCTTGCCGGCCGTGCCGATCGGGCGGGTGATGACGGCGGCGGCGCTCACGCAGCACCGCCGGCCCCGACGGCCAGCCCGGCCGCGGCCGACTCCGAGGCGAACGAGCCCGGCGGCGGCGTGACGCCGTTGCGGCGGCACCACTCCCCCGGCGGGGACTGGGTGCGACGGAGCAGTCCGCTCGAGGGAGCGAGCTGGAGCGGGATCGGGGGAAGGGCCGGCATCGCGTACTGCGACTCGCCGGCGAGCTCGTCCTCGTCCTTCTCCTCGCTCATCCCGATCGGACCCTGGCGCTGGGCGTTCAGGAACTGGCTGACGACCGGCTCCGAGCTCGACAGCAGCATCTCGCGCGGCCCGAACATCGCCAGGTGACGGTGGTAGAGCAGCCCGATGTTGTCCGGGACCGTCCGGGCGGTGTTGATGTCGTGCGTGACGATCAGGAACGTCGCCTCGATCTGGGCGTTCAGGTCGATGAAGAGCTGGTTGATGTAGGCCGTCCGGACCGGGTCCAGACCGGAGTCCGGCTCGTCGATCAGCAGGATCTCGGGCTCGAGGACGAGGGCGCGAGCCAGCCCTGCTCGTTTGCGCATCCCGCCCGAGATCTCGCCAGGGAGCTTGGTCTCCGCGCCGGCGAGGCCGACCATCTCCATCTTCTCCATGACGATCTCGCGGATCTCGGTCTCGTTCTTGCGCGTGTGCTCGCGCAGCGGGAACGCGACGTTGTCGTACAGCGTCATCGAGCCGAACATCGCGCCGTCCTGGAACAGCACACCGAACAGCTTGCGCACGTCGTACAGCTCCCGCTCGCTGCAGGTGGCGATGTCGGTGCCCTCGATGAACACGTGCCCCTCGTCGGGCTTGATCAGGCCGATGATCGTCTTCAGGAAGACGGACTTGCCCGTGCCCGACGGGCCCAGCATCACGCTGATCTCGCCGGCCGGGAGCGTCAGACTGACATCACGCCAGATCATCTGCTTGCCGAACGCCTTCGTCAGGCCCTCGACACGAACCTCGGTTCCCATGAGCCGTTTTCTCCTTCGGGGGGACAGGGTCCCCGGGATGTCTCCCGGGGACCCACCAGGATGAACCTGCTCAGGCCTTCGATCGCCGCCGGTTGCGGATCCCGAGCGCGACCCGGCCCACGACGGCCGCAGCGAGCACGGCGATCAGGCCGAGTCCGAGCGGTGAGCCGGTCGCCGGCAGCGCGGTCGTCGTGTACGAGGCCACGTCCGAGCTGTCACCGCCCGAGCCGCCGTCACCGTCGTTGCTGTAGTCGGCGCCCTCGGGGTTGTTCGGGTCCTCGGGGTTGTACGGGTCGTAGGGTGGCTCCTCGTCCGAGCCACCGCCGCCGTTGCCACCGTTGTCGCCACCGCCGCCGTTTCCGCCGTTGCCACCGTCATCCGGCTCCTCGCCAAGCGGGCACTCGATCTGAGTGCATCCTTCGCCGACGGCGATCGTGCCGATGATGCGGTCCGCCGGCTCGTCGGAGTTGCGGACACAGTTCAGGACCGCGGGCACACTCGGTGTACCGACCGTACCGAGGACCGGCGGGTCCAGGAGTGCGTCGAGGACGAACCTCTTGGGCATCTGGACATAGATCAGACCGTTGCCGTCCGGAAGGTCGGGAACCGTGATGGCTTCGACGGTGCCGGCAGCCGGGATCGTGTGGGACCCACTGTTCGGGAGGGTCGTCCAGTCGGACTCGAGGCCGACGACCTGGGGCTGCAGCTCACCGACCACCTCGCCGCCGACTGCCACGCCCTGGATGAACACCGTGGACGATGCGGTGCCTGCCACCCGGTCGACCTCCATGTCGTCTCGGACACGGTCTACCAGCGGTGCAGGCATCACGAGGTCGAGCTCTGCCCGGGTCTGCGGAATCGTGTCTCCGCTCGCGACGGTGTCGGGAAGGGTCGTCCGCGCATTCACCAGGAACTCGCGAGGACCACCCATCGCGGCGTCGACGGCGAAGTGCTCGGCCGTGCAGGTGTACGAAACCTGGTTGATCGATGCAGCGGCTGCACTGGCCGGCGCGGCGACCGAGACCTGCAGGCCGGCGACAGCCAGGCCCGCGGCGGCGGTGAGGCCGAGGCCTCGTCGGATGTGAGCGCTGAGGCTCATCGGTTCTCCCTCCCAAGCGAACCCATGGACGTCGCGGGTTCACCACACGGCTACCCCCGAGTAACAAGGTGGACTGTAACCGGAAGTTTCACTGTGGCACAACCCACAATCTACTGTGCGACATCTCACAACCGAATCCCACGGGATTCAGGTCACGAGTTGGCAACACGGAGCAGCCGCCGAGGGTCGGGATCGAGGCCGTCGGGGCACCGCCGGCCTCCACGGACACGACGACGGGCGCCCACCCCGCAGGGTGGACGCCCGTCGTGCAGATGGCTCCTCAGAGCCGCGCGGTCACTTCAGGGTGACGCTGGCGCCGGCGGCCTCGAGGGCCTCCTTCGCCTTGTCCGCGGTCTCCTTGTTGACGCCCTCGAGGATCGGCTTCGGCGCGCCCTCGACGAGATCCTTGGCCTCCTTGAGGCCGAGGCTCGTGAGGCCACGCACCTCCTTGATGACCTGGATCTTCTTGTCGCCGGCCGACTCGAGGACGACGTCGAACTCGTCCTTCTCCTCGGCAGCAGCGGCGCCGGCGTCGGCGCCACCGGCGGCCGGGGCCGCGGCGACGGCCGCGACCGGAGCCGCGGCGGTGACGTCGAAGGTGTCCTCGAACTGCTTCACGAACTCGCTGAGCTCCAGGAGGGTCATCTCCTTGAAGGCGTCCAGCAGGTCCTCGGTGCTGAGCTTCGCCATGGTTGGCGTCCTTTCTGGTCGGGGACCCCGAGGGGGGTCGATCGTGTGTGTCGGGCCCTAGCCCTCGGAGCCCTCGGCGTCGGCCGGGGCAGAGTCGGCCTCGGCCGGAGCCGAGGCGCTGGACGGGTCCTGCTCGACCTTGGTCTGCAGGGCGCCCACGGCACGCGCCGCCTGAGCGAGCGGTGCCTGGAACAGCGAGGCGGCCTTCGAGAGGTTCGCCTTCATGCCGCCCGCGAGCTTGGCGAGGAGGACCTCGCGCGACTCGAGGTCGGCCAGCTTCTTGATCTCGTCCGCATCGAGCGCGCTCCCGTCGAGGAAGCCGCCCTTGATGACGAGCTTGTCGTTCGCCTTGGCGAAGTCACGCAGACTCTTCGCGACCTCGACCGGGTCACCCTTGATGAAGGCGATGGCCGTCGGGCCGTTCAGCAGGTCGTCGACACCGTCGACACCCGCGTCGCGAGCCGCGATCTTGGTCAGCGTGTTCTTGGCCACGGCGTAGTTGACGTTCTCACCGAGCGAGCGGCGCAGGTCCTGCAGCTGCTTCACGGTGAGACCGCGGTACTCGGTCAGCACGGCGCCGTTCGAGCTGCGGAACTCCTCCGCCAGCTCGGCAACCGCCGCGGCCTTGTCCGGTCGCGCCATGGTTCTCCTTCGTGTCGTACCCGCCAGGACGGCGGGCACCCGATCCGTACGAAGGCCACCGGCGCACGAGGACTCCGGAGATGACGAACGCCCCGGCGCAGAGCACGGGGCGTGACGCACGAGTGTGCGTGAGCTACGTACCTGCGCAGGCCGCCCGCGTCTGCGGGACCTTCGATCCATGGCGCAAGCGCCACGAACCACCGGCGGTCTTCGGTCAACGACCAGATTACGGGACGACCCGTACGGATCCCAAATCGGGGTCCGTACGGGTCGTCTGGGTGGAGCGCGACTCAGCCGCCGAGGGCGCCGAGACCGGGAACCTGGTCGAGCTTCATCGTGTCCTTCTTCGCGGGAACCTCCACGTCGACCGGCTCGCCCCAGTCGGAGTAGGTCATCTCGGCCTGCGCGCCGGTCAGCTCGAACAGCACCTTGCGCGGCAGGTCGTCCGGTCCGAGCCAGTAGGAGTACACGATCTCCTTCGGCAGACCCGCGCCGAGCGAGCCGTCGCCGAGCTTCGCGGTGTCGACGGTGACGTCGTAGCGCACCGCCTCCACGCCGTCGAGCTGCTCGGTCTCACCGGTGTTCTCGACGTCGGTGATCGCACCCTCGAGCATCTCGAGACCCTTCGACGGGTCCATCTGCTCCTTCATCTGCCCGAACGAGCCGGTCAGCTGCTGCGCCGTCGGGTCGTCGGGATCGGCCTTGATCCACTTCTCCCCCGTCATCGCCGGCAGACGGAGGTAGACGAGCCCGCCGGTGAAGATCAGGTCGATGTCCTGACCGGCGGCGGCCATCGACATCGCCATCTCGACGTCGTCCGGGTCCTCGGCGATCGCGACGTCGCCGGTGCCCTCGATCGACTGGCCGCCGATCTCCATGGACATCTCGACGTGCGCCGAGGTCGCGTCGCTCTGCGCGGCGGCGACGGTCGAGGCGAAGCTCGCCGGGGTCAGCGCGTCGCCGTCGGATCCCGCCCCGTCGGCCGACGCAGCAGCCGGTGCCGGATCGTCACCACCGGCGACGTCGGAGCTGTTGGAGCAGCCGGCGGTCAGGACGAGCGCGGTCGCCGCCAGCGCGGCGGACAGGGATCGGATACGCATGCGTTCACGGTACCCGGGCCGAGGTGCAACACGCGATACACCCCGAGTTGCAGGGACGACGAGGGCGCCGCTCCCGAGGTCGGGAGCAGCGCCCTCGTACGGCGACGGTCGGTGACCGTCGGAGTCGTCAGTCCTCGTCGGAGGCGACGTTGCGGGTGCGGTTCGGGTCGACCGGGACACCGGGGCCCTGCGTCGTCGAGACCGTCACCTTCTTGATGTAGCGGCCCTTGGAGCTGGCGGGCTTGAGCCGCAGCACCTCCTCGAGCGCAGCCGCGTAGTTCTCGGCGAGCTTGGCCGCACCGAACGACGCCTTGCCGATCACGAAGTGGAGGTTCGAGTGCCGGTCGATGCGGAACTCGATCTTGCCGCCCTTGATGTCGGAGACGGCCTTGGCGACGTCGGGCGTCACCGTGCCGGTCTTCGGGTTCGGCATCAGGTTGCGCGGGCCGAGGACGCGGCCGAGGCGACCGACCTTGCCCATCATGTCCGGCGTCGCGACGACGGCGTCGAAGTCGAGCCAGCCCTCGGTCACCTTCTCCACCATGTCGTCCGACCCGACGAAGTCGGCGCCGGCCTCACGCGCGGCCTCGGCCTTGTCGCCGGTCGCGAACACGAGCACACGGGCGGTCTTGCCGGTGCCGTTCGGGAGGTTCACGGTGCCGCGGACCATCTGGTCGGCCTTGCGCGGGTCGACCCCGAGTCGCATCGACACGTCGACGGTCGAGTCGTAGTTCTTGGAGCCGGTGTCCTTGACGATGTCCATCGCCTCGAACGGGCTGTAGAGGCGATCCTTGTCGATTCGCTTCGATGCGGCCGAGTAGGCCTTGCTGTGCGTCATGCTGGTTCTTCTCTCTCTACCAGTCGTGGTCCTCGGGCCCAGCTGGCCCTGCCACTGAGGGTTCGGTCGGGGTCAGGTGCTCAGTCGACGGTGATGCCCATGGAGCGGGCAGTGCCCTCGACGACCTTCATCGCGGCGTCGATGTCGTTCGCGTTGAGGTCCGGCATCTTGGTCTGCGCGATCTCGCGGACCTGGTCCTTGGTCAGCGAGCCGACCTTGTCCTTGTGCGGGACGGCCGAGCCCTTCTGGAGGCCGGCGGCCTTCTTGATCAGCTCGGCGGCCGGCGGCGTCTTCGTGATGAAGGTGAACGACCGGTCCTCGTAGATCGTGATCTCGACCGGGACGATGTTGCCGCGCATGGACTCCGTCGCGGCGTTGTACGCCTTGCAGAACTCCATGATGTTGACGCCGTGCGGACCGAGGGCGGTACCGACCGGCGGGGCGGGCGTCGCGGCGCCCGCCTGCAGCTGCACCTTGACGAGCGCTGCGATCTTCTTCTTCGGAGGCATGAATCTGTTTCCTTCTCGTGGTGACGGTGGGCCTGCCGCGGCCCTCCCACTGGTGTTGCTGGATCGCCCGGCCGGGGCTCAGACGCGCTGGATCTGCGCGAAGCTGAGCTCGACGGGGGTCTCCCGTCCGAAGATCTCGACGAGCGCCCGGACACGCTGGGCGTCGACGTTGATCTCGGTGATCGTGGCGTGCAGGGTCGCGAACGGACCGTCCACGACCATGACCGAGTCCCCGACGGAGAAGTCGGTGAACTCGACCTTCGGCGCGCTCGCCGGCGCCTGCGACGCGGCCCCCTCGGCGGCCGGCTGCTCGACCGCGACCTGCGCCTCGACGGCCGGAGCGAGCATGCTCTCGACCTCGGACAGCGTCAGCGGCACGGGCTGGTGGGCGTTGCCCACGAAGCCGGTGACCGACGGCGTGTTGCGCACCGTCGACCAGGACTCGTCGGTGAGGTCCATCCGGACGAGGACGTAGCCGGGGAGCACGGTGCGCTTGACGAGCTTGCGCTGACCGTTCTTGATCTCCGCGACCTCCTCGGTCGGGACGACGACCTCGAAGATGAAGTCCTCCATGTGCATGGAGGTGATGCGGTTCTCGAGATTCGACTTCACACGGTTCTCCATGCCGGAGTACGTGTGGACGACGTACCAGTCGCCGAACTGCGTGGCGAGCTGCTCGCGGAACTCGGCGAGCGGGTCGGAGGCGATCTCGGGCTCGTCGTCGACCGGCTCCTCGAGGTCGGCCTCGGAGACGTCCTCACCGAGCGCGTCGCCGGGCTCCTCGACGGACTCGTCGCCCGTCTCGTCGTCGGCCTCCGAGCGCTCCTCGAACGTCGTCAGCGGCTCGGGGTCGTCGCTCTCGGTGGCATCGGCTGCCGCGTCGAGCCCCTCGGTGACCTCGGCGACCTCGAGCTCCTGCTCCTCGTCGTCGAGCGGAGCACGATCGCCGGGCTCGGCGGCGTCGCGCAGGACGGCGTCGTCGAGCTCGTCGTAGGGCTGAGACACGGTGCCCCTTTCTGTGTCGTCGGTGGTGCGGGTCAGGAGAAGAGCCAGAACACGAGCTTGCCGAACCCGTAGTCGAGGCCCGCGATGATGCCCATCATCACGACCACGAACACCAGCACCACGAAGAAGTAGTTGATCAGCTGCGGACGGGTCGGCCAGACGACCTTGCGCAGCTCGGCGACGACCTGGCGGTAGAACGTGAGCGGAGAGGTCCGCTGCGGACGCCGACTCTCGGTCGGTGCGCTGGAGGTCTCGCTCATCGCTGATGCGCTCCTTGGTCCTGGTCGTCTCTGGTCTTCTCTTCGTGCGCCCGCCGGGCGGCGGACCCTGCTCTCGCAGGGCAGGAGGGACTTGAACCCCCAACCTTCGGTTTTGGAGACCGATGCTCTGCCAGTTGAGCTACTGCCCTTCGGTGTCGTCCTTCGTGCAGACCTTCGACCCCCGCGCCGACCGGCCCCAGGGCATGCCGACACAGTGGATCTTTCCACCGGTCGTCAAGTGTACGGGGTGGGCCAGCGCGGCGTCGAACCGGATGGCAGCATGGCGCCATGCCGATCCCGCCGCCGTCGTGCGCGGCCCGACCCCCGAGGTGCTGATGCGGCCGATCGACGCGCTCCCGAAGGCTCACCTGCACCTCCACTTCACCGGCTCGATGCGTCACGGCACGCTGGTCGAGCTGGCCGAGCGGGACGGCGTACGCCTGCCCGCGGCGCTGGTCGAGGAGTGGCCGCCGCTGCTCCGCGCGACCGACGAGAAGGGGTGGTTCCGCTTCCAGCGGCTGTACGACACGGCGCGGTCGGTGCTGCGGACCCCCGAGGACGTCGCGCGCCTGGTCCGAGAGGTCGCCGAGGACGACACCGCCGACGGTGCGGTGTGGACGGAGATCCAGGTGGACCCGTCCGGGTACGGCGCGAAGTTCGGCGGGATCACCGAGTTCACCGATCTCGTCCTGGACTGCGTACGCTCCGCCGAGGCCGCGACCGGGCTGCGGATGGCCGTCGTGATCGCCTCCAACCGGACCCGGCACCCGCTCGACGCACGCACGCTCGCACGGCTGGCCTCGCAGTACGCCGACCGTGGAGTGATCGGGTTCGGACTCTCCAACGACGAGCGGCGGGGCGAGACCGCGTCGTTCGGGCGCGCGTTCGACATCGCCCGGCGCGGCGGGCTGCACAGCATGCCGCACGGCGGCGAGCTGCGCGGGCCGGACAGCATCGCGGCGGTGCTGGAGCACCTGCACCCCGATCGGATCGGCCACGGCGTCCGCTGCGTGGAGGACCCCGCGGTGCTGCGCAGGATCGCCGAGGCCGGCATCACGCTCGAGGTCTGCCCCTCGTCCAACGTCGCGCTCGGGGTCTACGACACGCTCGAGGAGGTTCCGGTCCGGACGCTGATGGACGCCGGCGTCGGCGTCGCGCTCGGCGCGGACGACCCGCTGCTGTTCGGGGCGCGACTGGCCGGGCAGTACGCGGCGCTGCGGGCGGCGCAGGACTTCTCCGACGCCGAGCTCGCGGAGCTGGCTCGGATGTCGATCCGCGGTTCGTACGCACCGCCCGAGCTGGCGGCGAAGGCGCTCGCCGACATCGACGCCTGGCTCGCCGCCCCCGACGACCGCGCCTGACGCGCCACCGCCCCGACCGCATCCGTCACAGGTCACCGCCGAGGGAGTGGGCCGCAGATCGGTGCAGGGTGACGGATGGGCGGCGCGGTCATCCGTCACAGGTCACCGCCGAGGGAGTGGGCCGCAGATCGGTACGGGATGACGGACACCACCTCGGGCGGGCGGAGTCAGAGGGTGGCGCCGACGAGCACGGGCTCGTTCTGCAGCACGACGCCGAACTTCGCCTCCACACCCGCTCGGATCTCGCGCGCCAGCGCCAGCAGCTCGTACGCGGTGGCGCCGCCGCGGTTCGTCAGCGCGAGGCTGTGCTTCGTGGAGATGCGGGCAGCGCCCTCCCCGTACCCCTTGCCGAAGCCGGCGCGCTCGATCAGCCACGCCGCGCTGGTCTTCACGGTGCCGTCGGGCTGGGAGTAGCGCGGCGCGTCCGCGGGGAGCGTCTCCGCGACCTCGACCGGCAGCAGGGGGTTGGTGAAGAACGAGCCGGCGCTCCAGGTGTCGTGGTCGGCGTCGTCGAGCACCATGCCCTTGCCGGCCCGCAGCCCGAGCACGGCCTCGCGGACGTCGGCGAGCGGAGCCCGCTCCCCCACCTCGATCCCGAGCGCCCGCGCGAGCTCGGCGTACCGCACCGGGGCGCTCTGCGTCCCCAGCCGCAGCTGGAACGTCACGTCGAGCACGACGAAGCGGCCGGGCTCGGCCTTGAAGCGGCTCGTCCGGTAGCCGAATCCGCAGTCGGCGGCCGAGAAGGTGACCACGCGGCGCTGCACCCGGTCGTACGTCCGGACGCGGGCGATCGTGTCGGAGACCTCCTGGCCGTAGGCGCCGACGTTCTGGATCGGAGTGCCGCCGACCAGCCCGGGGATGCCCGACAGGCACTCGATCCCGACCCAGCCGACGTCGACGGCGTGCGCGACCAGGTCGTCCCAGGTCTCGCCGGCCGCGACCGTGAGCGTGGCGCCGCTGCACGGGTCGGAGTCGACGGTCAGACCGCGGTTGCGGACCAGCACGACGGTGCCGTCGAAGCCCTCGTCGGCGACGACGACGTTGCTCCCGCCGCCGAGGACGAGGACCGGCTCGTCGGAGGCGTCCAGGCGTCCGATCGTCTCGACGGCGTCCTCGAGGTCGACGACCTCGACGATGTCGCGGGCCGGGCCGCCGATCCGCAGGGTCGTCAGCGGGGCGAGGACGAAGAGGTCACGCATCCGGGCACAGGCTCCTGGGAACGACGACGGGGTCCGCGCCGCGACGGCGAGGACCCCGGACGGTGTCGAGGCTGACGAGCAGCAGGCTGATGGTCAGCGGGTCTCGCGGTGAACCGTGTGACGCCGGTCGTTCGGGCAGAACTTCTTGAGCTCGAGACGATCGGGGTCGTTGCGGCGGTTCTTCTTCGTGATGTAGTTGCGCCGCTTGCACTCGGTGCACGCCAAGGTCACCTTGGGGCGGATGTCAGAGCTCTTGCTGGCCACGAGACTGCCTCATTCTTCGCTGGAACTTGCTGCTGTCGACTTTGTAGCGGGGGCGGGACTCGAACCCGCGACACCACGATTATGAGCCGTGTGCTCTAACCACCTGAGCTACCCCGCCATGCGTCCACCCGCACCTCCACCTGCTCGGCGGGGGCACGGGTGGGACTCAGAGCCCCTTTACGGAATCGAACCGTAGACCTTCTCCTTACCATGGAGACGCTCTGCCGACTGAGCTAAAGGGGCGAATCGGCGAACCGAGAAGCAAAGATACACGGCCGCCGACGGGAACCGAAATCCGGGGTCGCCGCGAGATCTGAGTCACCCACGGGACCGGGGGACAATGGTCCCATGCCCCTGAACCGCGTCGCCTCCGCGCTCGCGCTGGCGCTCGCGCTCGCCGCCTGCTCGGCCCCCGACGCGCCCGAGATCACGAGCTCGCAGGACACCGCGTCGCCCTCGTCGGACACCCCGACGGGACCGCCCGTGCCGGGCTCGGAGTGGGACCGTACGGCGCCCGCCGACGCCGGGTTCGACCCCGACGCGCTGGCACGGCTCGACCGGCGGTTCGGATCGCAGCGGACGAACTGCTTCGCCGTCGTCCGCGACGGCGAGCTGGTCCACTTCACGACGTTCGACGGCGAGGCGCCGGACGCGATGGGGCCGGCGTTCTCGGTGACGAAGTCGTTCACCTCGGTCCTGGTCGGGATCGCGGCGGACCAGGGTCTGCTGGACCTCGACGACCGGGCGGCGCGGTACATCCCGGCCTGGCGGGACACGCCGGCGGGCGCGGTGACGATCCGGGACCTGCTCGCGAACGTCTCCGGTCGGCACTGGGACGTCGAGACGGACTACCAGGAGATGGCGCTCCAGGCGCGTGACAAGACGGCCTTCGCCGTCGGGCTGTCCCAGGACGCTGCGCCCGGGACCGTGTGGCACTACAACAACGCGGCGATCCAGACCCTCGAGGCGGTGCTGTCGGCGGCGACCGGCGAGGAGCCGGCCGAGTACGCCCGCCAGCACCTGCTGCGTCCGTTGCAGATGTCGCGGACCTACTGGGGCACGGACCGGGCGGGCAACACCACGACGTACGCGGGGGTGAACGCGTCCTGCCTCGACCTCGCACGGTTCGGGCTGATGATGATGCGCGACGGTGCGTGGGGCGACCAGCAGATCGTCTCGGCCGACTACGTCGAGGAGGCGACGGGCGGCTCTTCGTCGGACCTCAACGCCGCGTACGGGCTGCTGTGGTGGGTCAACCGCAAGGGCACCGTGCTCGGCGCGCTCCCGGCCACCGGAGCCGAAGAGCCCGGCACGGGCGGCGCCACCCGGCCGGCCGCGCGACGCCTCGCACCGCAGGCCCCGCGGGATGCGTTCTGGGCGCTCGGGCTCGGCAAGCAGATCGTGGCCGTGATCCCGTCGGAGGGGATCGTCGCGGTCCGGATGGGGACCACGCCGGACGACCCGGACGCACTGTCGCCCGACGACTTCACGTCCGCCGTGCTCGATGCGCAGCGCTGAGGTCGCGTCTCAACGGTGCCTCGGCGTCATCCGCGAGGTGGACGCGGATCACCAGCCTGGACGATGCGACCCGCGTCGCCGGTCTGCGAACGTCGGGAGGTCTGTCTCCTCGACGTCGGAGGTACCACCGTGGTCCCGATCCCGCGCGCCGGCGCTGCGCTCGCCGCGCTGCTCGCCACCACCGCCCTCGTGGGCGCGACGCTGGGCGCGCCCGCCCAGGGCGCCGAACGCGGTGCGGAACGCAAGCACAAGCGACCCGACCTCGTCGTCACGAAGGTCGCCGACCCGCCCCGGACCGTGCTCCGCGGGAAGTCGATCCGCGTGCGCGCCATCGTCCGCAACGCCTCCAGGAAGGCGAAGGCTCGCAGCACCACGGTCGGCATCTGGATCTCGACCGACCGTCGTCGCAGCGGCCAGGACCGCCTCCTCGGCAAGGCGGGACTGAGGGCGCTCCGCGCACGCAAGCGCACCACCGTCTCGCGTACCGTCAGGGTCCCGTCATCGACCCGGCCGGCGCGGTACTACGTGATCGCGTGCGCCGACCCGGGACGCCGGGTCAAGGAGAGGCGTGAGGGCAACAACTGTCGCGCCAGCCGGTCGCGGATCTCGGTCACGGCGCCCCGGCCGAAGCCCAAGCCGCCGAAGCCCGATGGCTTCGCCGGTCCGCCCAGCGCCACCGTCGATGCGTTCGTCCGTTCCGGCGACGCGTACTGGTATCCGCGCGACGTGCCGACCGCACCGGGCCGTACGGCGGCCGTCACCGTGGACGAGTCGCGTGCGGTCACGAAGACGATCGACGAGTCGGGCGGTGAGATCGCCGTCACCACAGCCACCGGGGACCGGATCACTCTCGCCGTGCCGAAGGACGCGCTGTTCGGGCCGGTGACGATCACCGCAACCCCGATCGCCTCCCTCGCGGGGACGGCAGCCGTCGGGTCGCGTCCGATCGGGCTCTCGCTGGCGCCGGACGGGCTGACGATGCTCGAGCCCGCCACGATGACCGTCGTCCCCGCGACCGGCGGCACGGCACGCCCCGCCGTAGCCGTGATCGGGCAGAACGACGGGTCGCAGACCGAGCCCGGGCTGCTCCTGCCCGACCCGGACCGGCTCGCGGTCGCCGTGTCGCACTTCTCGACCGCGAGCATCGTGCTGGCGTCCGTCACGGGTGGGGCGGCGTCGCCGTCGAGCTACTTCTCCCCGGCCGATTACCAGGCATCGCTGTCGACCCAGATGAACGACCTCATGCGGCAGAACCGCGACCACCTGCTCGATTCCGGCGAGCCGCTCGACGGTGTCCACGAGGAGCTGCAGCGGTTGAGCGACGAGTGGTACGAGAACCTCGTCCGGCCCAAGCTGGCGTCGATTCGCACCGACTGCGCAGCAGCCGAGAAGTACGCGAACTTCGTCCTGGGCTCGATCAGGAACTTCGAGCTGCTGTTCAACACCGCCCGGGAGGGCTGGAAGGACGCAGTCTTCGAAGCGCTGAGAGTGGGCGCGCGCAACTGCCTCGACGAGATGCGGCCGTGCCGGGTGATGAACCGTCACGACCTGATCCGTTGGCTCGGGCTCTCGCGGCAGATCCAGCTGTTCGGCTACGAAGCACCGGAGTTCACCTGGTGCCACCCCGTCAACGGCACGATCGAGATGACCTACGACGAGATTCAGGACGGGCCGACGTCGTCCGGTCTCGACCGTCGGGTGCAGACGCGGATGCGCTGGTACATCGGATACAGCGACGACGCGCGGATCACCTGGTCGGACGACGGGACGCTCGCGAACCTCTCCGACAGCCCCGGCGACGACGGCGACGTCTGGTACGTCGCCGACTACGCCCAGGACGGGCACTACAAGTGGTGTGCTGACGACTGGTGGTCCCAGCGGGCGAGCGGCGACGGAGTGGACCCCCACGAGTTCGCCGTCTCCCTCAGCCCGGGCACGGGCTGGGGCGCGATCCGATGGGCACAGCCCCTCGAGGCGAAGACCCGCACGAGCAGCTGCGGCGGCGCGATCACGGAGCGAGTCAGCGACCTCGCGGTCGCCGGCGGGAGCAGCCTGCTGGGGGTCACCGACTCCCGATGGTTCCCGGAGCAGAGGTTGGTGACGCTGACCGGATCAGCGAACGAGGCCAGCCCTCAGCGCACCCTGCAGGGCCAGTTCACCGCCCGCCTCTGGGTCGACCGGCCGCCTGATCTGGGGTGACCAGCAACGCGACAGGGGCGGGACCGCACACGCGGTCCCGCCCCTGTCGGCGTCTCCCGTGGCAGGTAGAGGATTCGAACCTCTGAAGGCTACGCCGGCTGATTTACAGTCAGCTCCCTTTGGCCGCTCGGGCAACCTGCCGGGTGGTCGTTACTCTGAGCGAGCAACGCACACGACTCTAGCGCAGCGATCCCAGCCGGCTGAATCCGGGGGACGCTGCCCACCCGGAAGGACGGACATGGCCGCGGACTCCTCGTTCGACATCGTGAGCAAGCTCGACCAGGCGGAGGTGGACAACGCGATCAACCAGGCCGCCCGGGAGATCTCGACGCGTTACGACTTCAAGAACACCGGCGCGTCGATCGAGCGCAGCGGCGATCACGGCGTGGTGATCCGGGCCAACGCCGACGAGCGCGCGCTCGCGGTCCTGGACGTGCTCAAGGACAAGCTGGTCAAGCGCGGCGTCTCGCTGAAGACCCTCGAGGCGAGCGACCCCAAGCAGTCCGGCAAGGAGTCGGTGATCAACGGGACGTTCTCCGAGGGGATCAGCCAGGAGCAGGCGAAGAAGGTCTCCAAGCTGATCCGCGACGAGGGCCCGAAGGGCGTCAAGGTCCAGATCCAGGGCGACGAGCTGCGGGTCACGAGTAAGAAGCGCGACGACCTCCAGGCCGTGATCGCCCTCGTCAAGGGTGCCGAGCTGGACTTCGCGGTCCAGTTCACGAACTACCGCTGAGTCACGAGGTCCGCCGGTTCACGAGCTACCGCTGAGCCTGCGCCTCGCGGGCGCCGAGGCCGGCGAGCTCGTCGGCCCGCTCGTTGCCGGGGTCGCCGGAGTGGCCCTTCACCCAGTGCCAGCGCACCTCGTGCCGCGCGGCCGCCTCGTCGAGCCGGCGCCACAGGTCCTCGTTCTTGACCGGCTTCTTGGCCGACGTGCGCCAGCCGTTGGCCTTCCAGCCGGCCAGCCAGGACAGGATCCCGTTGCGCACGTAGCTGCTGTCGGTGTGCAGGTCGACCTCGGCCGGGCGGGTCAGCGCCTCGAGCGCCGCGATGGCGGCCATCAGCTCCATCCGGTTGTTCGTGGTCGCGGGATCACCCCCGTGCAGCTCCTTCACGTGGTCCCCGGAGCGCAGCACGGCGCCCCACCCTCCGGGGCCGGGGTTGCCGAGGCAGGCGCCGTCGGTGTGGATGGTCACGGTCGCGTCAGGCACAGCGGCAGCGTAGTCGGGACCCGATCGCTCGCTGCTCGCGCGGTCTCGGACGGTGGGTCTCGATCGCTCGCACGCTCGCGCCTCGACCAGCGGATCGAGAGACAGGCTCGACCGGCGAAGAGCGTCAGGGCAGGAGCGGTCCGAGCAGCATCGTCGGGTACAGCGACGTCGCGACCAGGGCGAGCAGGCCGAGCACCACGATCGCCTCGGTGATCGCGACCCCGCCGCGCCGGGGCCGCACGACCGTCACCTCGCCGCCGCCGGTCGCGGCCTGCGGGTCGTCGGGGTCGGTACGCCACCGCTCGCGGGGCGCGAACACGACCACCACGAGCCGCAGGTAGTAGACCAGCCCGGCCGCGATGTTGAGCGCGATCGCGACCGCGAGCCACGCGTACCCGCCGAGGATCACCGGCTGGATGACGAGGTACTTCGCGAGCAGGCCGATCACCGCGGGCGGGAACCCCGCGAGCGTCAGCAGCGCCATGATCAGGGCCGCGCCCGTGACGGGGTCGCGACGCGCCAGACCGGCGAGGCGGTCGTAGTCCGTCCCGCCGAACCGCCGTACGACGAGGGCGGCCACCGCGAACGCCGTCAGGTTCGCGAGCGCGAACACCGCGAGATAGCGCAGCGGCGCCGCCGAGACGACCGGGCTGTTCACACGCAGCGCGACCAGCGGAGCGAGCAGGAACCCGGCCTGCGCCACCGACGACCAGGCGAGCATCGAGACCATCTCGCGCTGCACCAGCGCGCCGATGTTGCCGACGGTCATCGACAGGGCGGCGACGACGGCGATCACGACGTCCCAGCGCGGCTGGAGCGAGAGGAACGGGTACGCGAGCACGACGAGCAGGGCCGCGAGCGCACCGCCCTTGGAGACGACCGAGAGGTACGCCGCGACCGGGATGGGTGCCCCGCGGTAGGCGTCGGGGATCCAGAGGTGGAACGGCACGGCGCCGACCTTGAGCAGCAGACCGACCAGCGTCAGGACCACGATCGCGCCCAGGACCTCGGGGCCGACGTCGGTGCGGTCCTGGCTCTGGAGGCTGGTCAGGACGCCGTCGTACGTGAGCGTGCCGGTGACGCCGTAGAGCAGCGAGATCCCCATCAGCGTCACGGCGCTCGCCGAGACGGACAGGACGAAGAACGTCCACGCCGACCTGATCCCGCGCAGGCTCCCCGACCTGATCCCGACGAGCACGATCGACGGCAGCGCCAGCAGCTCCAGCGCGATCACCAGGGTCACGAAGTCACGCGCCACGGCCAGCGTCAGCGCACCCGACGCCGACAGCAGCAGGAGGAACGACAGCTCACCGGGAGGGACCGCGGGATCGTCGTCGAGGACCTGGCACAGCGCCACCACCACGGCGGTCGAGACCAGCAGGACCCACGAGAACCCGAGGGCGACCCCGCCGGACGAGCCGGTCGCGCCGAGCCAGCACCCTGCGCCGACGAGCGCCGCCGCCGAGATCCCGCCGGCGGTCCGCCACCCGGCCTGCGCCACGAACGCGTCGGTCAGCAGCACCACGATCGCCCCGACCGCCACCACCAGCGGGACGCCGATCACGCTCCACTCGATCACGGGGCACCTCCGAGGATCGCCGGGATGCTCGGTTCGATGATGCCGACGAGGAGCCCCGGCGCGAGGCCGAGCAGCAGCACCCCGACCACGAGGACGGTCGCGATCCCGCGCTCCGAGCCGGACAGGTCCAGGTCGTCGGGCGACGGCGTCGGGACCCCCTGCATCGTGGTCCGCAGCACGCGCAGGACGTACGCGCTGGTGAGCAGCACGCCGACCAGCGCAACGACGAGCAGCGTCCCGGCCAGCCCGGCGGCGAGGACGCCGCCGGACGACGTCGCGGCGTCGTACGTGCCGCGCAGCGCCATCATCTCGCCCCAGAACCCGGCCAGGCCGGGAAGACCGAGGCTCGCGATCGCTGCGAACGCGAGCACGACGGCGAGCGCGGGCGTCCGGGCGTACAGGCCGCGCCCGATCACGCTCAGCTCCGCGCTGCCGAAGCGACGCTTGAGGGCACCGGCGTTGAAGAACAGCAGGCCGGTGATCACCCCGTGCGCGACGCTCGCGAACACCGCGGCGGCGACGCCGATCTCGCTCATCGTCGCGACCGCGAGGACCACGAAGCCCATGTGCCCCACGCTGGAGTAGGCGATCAGCCGTTTCAGGTCGTCCTGGCGCAGACAGGCCAGCGCGGCGTACACGATCCCGATCACGCCCAGGATCGCGAGCCACGGTGCGAGCGTCGCAGTCGGGTCCGGGAGCACCGAGGCCAGGACCCGCAGCAGGCCGTACGTCCCGAGCTTGAGGAACACCGCCGCCAGCAGGACCGAGCCGACCGTCGGCGCCGACGCGTGGGCGTCGGGCAGCCAGATGTGCAGGGGCCAGACCGGCGTCTTGACGGCCAGCCCCACCGCGATCGCACAGGCCGCGAACAGTGCCCACCCGCCCGCGAGCGGTACGTCGCGCGCGGCCAGCTCGGGGATCTGGAGGGTGCCCGCCGACGCGGCCACGGTCACGAACCCGACCAGCATGAACGCCGACCCGGCCACGGTGAACACGAGGAACCGCGTGGCCGCCCGACGGCGGCCGCGTGGGTCGTGCGGATCACCCCAGCGGGCGATCACGAACCACATCGGGATCAGAGCGAGCTCGAAGAACACGAAGAACAGCAGCAGGTCCAGCGCCGCGAACACCCCGAGCGCGGCGGCGAGCACCACCATCACCAGGGCGACCAGCGCCGGCGTGGAGTTCTCCCCGGCCGGCGGGTCGTCGGTGAGCGCCCAGCACACCAGCGCGGTCAGCAGGCTGGTCATCAGCAGCAGCGGGAAGGAGATGCCGTCCATCCCGAGGTGCCAGTGCATCCCGAGGGACCGCACCCAGAGCACGTCGACCTCGCCGGCGTACGCCTTGTCCCCGCGGTTGAGCCACGCCAGGACCAGCGCGAGCGCGCTCAGCAGCGAGACCGCCAGGCCGAGCCGGGCCGCGACCCGGTCGGTGATGATGTCGCGGACGACCACCATGACCAGGGCCGCGACGGCCGGGAGCAGGACCGCGATCAGCACGCCGCTCATCGGACCACCGCCCCGACCGCCACGAGGAGGACGCCGACCGCGAGCACCGTGGCGTACGCCTGGGCGTTGCCGGACTGCGCGCGGCTCATCAGCCGTCCCGTCGTCATCGTCAGCCAGCCGACCGCCCGCGGGTAGAAGTCGACGATGTCGCGGTCCGTCGCCACGACGCCGTCCCCGGAGCGTGCCGCGGCGCGCGACGTCCACGCCCACGCGTCGTCGCTCGCCGACTCGGCGCGCGAGCGACCTGGCCGCAGGCCCACGAACGCCACCGGGTCCGAGCCCTCGCGCAGCGCCCGCCAGCACAGCCAGCCCACGCCCACCACGATCACCATGGTCACGAGGCCGGCGAGCGGGTGCAGGGGCATCGCGAACGAGAGCAGCAGGGTCGCGGCGGCGAGCAGCAGGAGCGGCCCGGCCATCGCGCCCGGCGCCTCGTGCCCGGGGCCGACCGTGACCGGCGCCGCGTGCTTCGCGGTCGTGGCCGCGTGCGTCGCCGCCGGTGCCGCGTGCTTCGCGGAGGACGCGACACGATCCTGCTCGTCGGCCGCCTCCACCGGCGTGAAGAAGACCGACCACCACGTCCGCGCGCAGTAGACGACCGTGACCGCCGCGGTCACCAGGCCGACCACCAGCACGATCACCGCCACCAGCGGCGAGACCGGTGCGTCGTGCCGGATCGCGTGCCAGGCCGAGTCGAGCACCGCGTCCTTGCTGAAGAACCCCACGGTCGGCAGCAGCCCGGCGAGCGCGGCGAACCCGATCGTCGCCGTCGCGAACGTCAGGGGCATCGACCGGCGCAGCCCGCCCATGTCGCGCAGCGCGGTCGACCCGATCGCGTGCGCGACCGAGCCGGCCGCCAGGAAGAGCAGGGCCTTGAACGCGCCGTGCGACAGCAGGTGGTCGATGCCCGCGTCGTAGCCGCCGACCGCGAGCGCCGCGAACATGTACGCGAGCTGGCTGACCGTCGACCATGCCAGGACCCGCTTCAGGTCACCGGCGGTGAGCGCGAACAGAGCCGCCATCAGCATCGTGATCACCGCGATCGCGGCGAGCACCGTCGTCGTCACCTCCGACGCGACCACCACCGGGTAGAGCCGCGCGAGCAGGAAGACGCCGGCGGCGACCATCGTGGCGGCGTGGATCAGCGCCGAGATCGGGGTCGGACCCGGCATGGCGTCCGGGAGCCACGAGTGCAGCGGGAACTGCGCCGACTTCGCCACGGCGGCCAGCACCAGCAGCAGACCGATCCCGGTCAGCGAGCCGACGTCCTCCCCGTCGGCCATGGCCGCCAGGACGCCGGATATCTCGTACGTGCCGAACGTCGCACCGATCGCGATGATCCCGACGAGCAGCCCGAGGTCGCCGATCCGGGTGAGCAGGAACGCCTTGACGGCGCCCGACCGGGCGTCCGAGAGCTCCCAGTGGTGACTGATCAGGAGGTAGGAGCACAGGCCCATCACCTCCCAGCCGATCAGCAGCACCCAGAGGTTGTCGGCGACCACGACGAGCGCCATCGCCACGAGGAACAGCTGGATGATCACGGTGTACGAGCGGTAGCGCGGGTCGCCGGCGAGATAGGCCGTCGAGTAGACCTGCACGAGGAGTCCGACCCCGGCCGCCAGCAGCAGCACGACCGCGCTGAGGTGGTCCACGTAGAACGACAGCGAGACGCCGAGCAGGTCCCCGCCGTCGACCAGCACGGTGCGCGCGCCGGCCGGCGGGCCGTACGGTCCGGTGACGTCACCCAGGCGCGGAAGAGCGACGAGCGCGGCGATCACCGCCAGCAGACCGGTGATCGCCACGGCCGAGAACGCGTGCCGCTGGTTCATCGCAGCCCACCGTCCTCGACCACGTCGGCCGGCTCGGTCGGCTGCTCGTCCACGTCGACCTGACCGGCCGCGCGGAACAGCGCGAGCACGATCGCGAGGCCGACCCCGATCTCGGCGGCGGCGAGCGCGACCACGAACAACGTCAGCGACTGGCCGGTGTGCACCTGGTCGGCCCACCAGGTGTCGAACGCGACCAGGTTGAGGTTGACGGCGTTCAGCATCAGCTCGATCCCGAGCAGCACCATCACCGCGTGCCGGCGCGCCAGCACGGCGTACAGGCCGAGACCGAACAGACCGCAGGAGATGGTCAGCGGCAGCAGCAGCGGCATCAGCGGCTCCCCCGACGCGTCAGCACGATCGCCCCGATCAGCGCAGCCAGCAGCACGAGCGACAGCACCTCGAACGGCAGCACCCAGGTCCGGAAGATCGCCTGACCCAGCGCGTCCGCGTCCCCGACGACGACGGCGTCCGGGTCGATCTCCTCGCCGGCGAAGCCCGCCCACAGGATCGCACCGAGGCCGACCGCGCTCGCCGTCGCCGCGAGCGCCGCCAGCGGGCGGTTGCGGGTGACCTCGGCCGAACCGGGGCCGGTCGGGGCGCGCGTCAGCATGAGGGCGAACAGCAGCAGGACGATCACCGAGCCCAGGTAGATCAGCACCTGGACCCAGGCGACGAGCTCGGCGGCCAGCACCACGTACATCCCGGCGACCGCGCCCAGGCTCACCACCAGCCACAACGCGGCGTGCACGATCCGGTCGGTGGTGACGGTCAGTGTCGCGGCGACCAGCGCCACCACCCCGAACGCGCCGAGCACCAGCGTCGCCGCGGTCACCGGCCGTCTCCCTCGCCGGGCTCGCTGCCCTCGGCCTCGGCCGTACGCTTCGCGGCCCGCTCGTCCGCCTCCCGACGAGCGGCCTTCTCGGCCGAGGCGATCTCCTTCGGCTCCTCCGCGGCCGGGTCGAGCGGCTGGGGCGGCGGCACGGTCCACATCCACTCCCGCAGCCGCTCCTTGTCGTGCGTCAGGTCGCGGATGTCGAGCTCGGCGTACTCGAACTCGGGCGACCAGTGCAGCGCGTCGAACGGGCAGACCTCCACGCAGATGGAGCAGTACATGCACAGCGAGTAGTCGATGTCGAACTGGTCGAGCATGTTGAAGCTGCGCTCGCGCCCGCCCTCGGTGACCGGGGGCGCCGTCTCCTTGTGGGAGTCGATCGTGATGCACCACGCCGGGCACTCGCGCGCGCACAGCATGCAGACCGTGCAGTTCTCCTCCTGCAGCGCGATGACCCCGCGCGACCGGGGCGGCAGGTCGGGCTTCACGTCCGGGTACTGCTGGGTGACGGCGCGGCGGGTGAGGTTGCGCCAGGTCACCCGCAGCCCGTCGAGCAGACCGCGTCCGAGGCCGTTCACAGCAGGACCACCACCGTCGTCAGTGCGAGCTGGGCCAGCGCGAGCGGGACCAGCACCTTCCAGGCCAGGGCGTTCAGCTGGTCCTCGCGCAGCCGCGGCCACGCCACCCGCGCCCACACCACGCCGAACGCCACCACGAACGTCTTCACCAGCACCCACAGCCAGCCGATCTCGTCCGACGCCGGGCCGCGCCAGCCGCCGAGGAACAGCGTCGTCGTGAGCGCCGCGAGCACCACGATCCCGGCGTACTCGGCGAGCAGGAACATCGCGAACCGGATGCCGCCGTACTCCGTGTAGGGCCCGAAGACCAGCTCGCCGTCGGCCAGGGGCATGTCGAACGGCGGGCGCTGGAGCTCGGCCAGCCCGGCGACGACGAAGACGACCAGGGCCGGCAGCTGCCACAGCAGCCAGGACCACTCCCACGCCCCCACGATGCCGATCAGCGACAGCGTGCCGGCCGCCATCGCAGCCGACACCGCCGCCAGGACCATCGGGAGCTCGTAGCTCATCAGCTGCACGGCCAGGCGCAGGCCACCGAGCAGCGAGTACTTGTTCGCGCTGGCCCACGCGCCCATCAAGGTGCCGAGGACGCCGACGCTCATCACGGCGAGCGCGAAGAACAGCCCGAGGTCGAGGTCGACGCCGACCACCGTCGGGCCGAGCGGGATCACCACGAAGACGGCGAGGTACGGGACGAGGGCGACCGCGGGCGCGAGCGCGAAGATCCTCCGGTCGGCGGCGGCCGGGACGACGTCCTCCTTCTGGACGAACTTCACCCCGTCGGCGACCAGCTGGGCCCAGCCGTGGAACCCACCCGCGTACATCGGACCGACCCGCGACTGCATGTGCGCCATCACCTTGTGCTCCATCTGCCCCACCAGCAGCGGCAGGGTCAGGAACGCCACCAGCACGAGGACGCAGCGCAGCAGGATCTCGAGGACGTCAGCCATCGGTGCCTCCGTCGCCGGGCGGCTCCTTGGGTGGTACGGCGCGGCGCGCGCGGCGCGGCCGCGCCGGACCGGACGGCGTGGTGGCGTGCGCCAGCGGGTCGGGTGCATCGCTGCCGCGCTCGCGCGGCCCCCACTGCTCCGGCTCCGGGACACCGGGCGGGCGGGTGCGGCGCCGGCTCGGCGAGGCGACGTCGGCGTCGGACTCGCCCGGCTCCTTCGCGCCCGGCCACGGCTTCACCACGCGCGAGGCCAGCACGAACTCCTTGCGCAGCGGGTGCCCCTCGAAGGCGTCGGGCAGCAGCAGCGCCTCGAGCGGACCCGCGGAGTCGAACCCGATCCCGAACATCTCGTGCGTCTCGCGCTCGTGCCAGGCCGCTCCGGCGTACACGGTCGCGAGCGAGTCCACGACGAGCGCGTCGCGCGGGATCCACGTCTCCACGACCAGGTGCCGCAGATGGGTCCGGGCGACGCCGGGCGACAGCCCGGCGAGGTGGCAGACCACGCGCATCCCGCCGGCGAGCGAGGCGTCGGCGGGGTCCGGGCTCGGGGCCCCCGCCTCGTCGACCGCGCTCAGCCAGTCGAAGTACGTCAGGTGGGCCCGGTCGCGCAGCGCGACGATGCTCGAGCGCCACCACCCCGACGGGACGGTCAGCGTCGGCCGGCCGAACTCCTCGCGCAGCCGCGCCCGGTCGCCGCCGATCACCCGGGCGAGGTCCAGCACCTCCTGCGTCCACGTGGCCACGCTCAGCCGCCCTGGTCGTCGGGGACGGGCGGGCGGAGCAGCGAGGAGAACGACCGGCGCAGACCGGTCCGGCCGTAGCGCTGGGCCAGGTCCTCGCCGGCGATCTTGTCCTGGAGGCGGACGATCCCCTGGAGCAGCGCCTCCGGGCGCGGCGGGCAGCCGGGCACGTACACGTCGACCGGGATGATCTGGTCCACTCCCTTCGTGACGCTGTAGGAGTCCCAGTAGGGGCCGCCGGAGTTGGCGCAGGAGCCGAACGAGATCACGTACTTCGGATCGGGCATCTGGGCGTACAGCCGCTCGATCGCCGGCGCCATCTTGTCCGTGACCGTGCCGGAGACGACCATCAGGTCGGCCTGCCGCGGGCCGGGAGCGAACGGGATCACGCCGAGCCGGATGAAGTCGTGCCGCGCCATCGAGGTCGCGATGAACTCGATCGCGCAGCAGGCGAGGCCGAAGTTGAACACCCACAGCGAGTAGCGGCGGCCCCAGTTGAGCAGATAGCGGACCGGCTTCGGGGCGAGCGCCGACCCGACGCCGAGGTCGGTGTCGGGGGCCCGACGCAAGGAGGGGACCCCGAGGTCCACGGCGCCGGCGGTGCTGAGGACCTCACCGGGCACGGGCGACGGGCCGGATGCGGACGACGGTCGGGTCACGTCCACGACAGCACCCCCTTGCGCCAGGCGTACAGCAGCCCGATCGCGATGAACCCGATGAACACCGCCATCTCCACCGCCGCCTCCCAGCCGATGTCGGCGAAGACGACCGCCCAGGGGAAGAGGAACACGGCGTCGACCGCGAAGATCACGTAGAGGAACGCGAAGACGTAGTAGCGGACGTTGCTCTGCGCCCAGCCGGAGCCGACCGGGTCGACCCCGGACTCGTACGTCAACAGCTTCGCGGGGTCGTCGACGCGGGGGCGCAGCAGGCGGTTCACCCCGAGCATCCCGGCCGCCAGCAGCACGCCGACCCCGAAGATCGCGGCGATCCCCGCGTAGCTCGCGAGGTAGTCGGGGTAGTCCGGCATGCGCCAGAGTCTAGGGGGTGCGGGACTCCTCGTGGCGAGACGCGCGTGGGGTCGGCGCCGGGGTGCACCCCGCCGTACGTCATCCTTCCGTCATGTCCTCACGCACACGCATCGTCGGCGCTGCCGCGGCCGCCCTGCTGATCGCCGGCCTGGCCCCGGCGTCCGCCGAACCCAGCCCGGACGCCGCCCGCGTCGCCGACCCTGCCCCGGCCGCCGAGACCGCCGCTGCGAAGGCCGGTGACGTCCGGGTCGACACCGACACCGCTCCCGACCAGGTCGGCGGGCTGATCGTCACCTACGACGACACCGCCGTACGGTCGGGACTGCGCACGGCCACGCGCCGGGGCGCCGCGGCCGCCGGCGTGTCGGCCGAGGACACGACGGTCGCGATCACCGACGACGTGGACGCCGTCCGGTTCGACCAGCCGGTCACGGAGGCCGAGGCCACCGAGGCCGCCGAGCAGGTCGCCGACCTCGACGGGGTCGCGTCGGTCGAGCTCGACCGGATGCGGACGATCGCGGCCGCACCCGTCCCGAACGACCCGCAGTTCAGCGCCCAGTGGAACATCCGCGGGACCTACGGCACGCACGCCAACGCCGCGTGGCCGGCGACCCGGGGACGCAGCTCCGTGGTCGTCGCGGTGATCGACACCGGCCGGTCGGCCCACCCCGACCTCGACGCGGGCACGGTGGCCGGCTACGACATGATCTCGTCCCGCACGGTTGCGCGCGACGGCAACGGCCGCGACCCGAACCCGCGCGACGAGGGCGACTGGTACGGCGCGAACGTGTGCGCCCCGAACACGCCGGCGCGGACGAGCAGCTGGCACGGGACCCACGTCGCGGGGATCGTCGCGGCCCGCACCGACAACGGCATCGGCATCGCCGGCAACGCCCCGGGCATCCGGATCCAGCACGTCCGTGCGCTGGGCCGCTGCGGCGGGTACGACTCCGACATCGCCGCGGCGATCCGGTGGGCCGCCGGCGTCAAGGTCCCGGGGACGTCCCGCAACCGGACCCCGGCCAAGGTCATCAACCTCTCGCTCGGCGGACGAGCGAACTACTGCCCGAGCACCTACCGCTCCGCGATCGCCGCGGCGCGCAGCCGGGGTGCCACGGTCGTGGTGGCGGCGGGGAACGAGAACATCAACACGGCCTCCTTCACCCCGGCGAACTGCGCGGGCGCCGTGGTGGTCGCCGCCACGAACCCCGACGGCAAGGTCGCGGCGATGGGCAACGGTGTGCCGTACTCGAACTTCGGGGCGGCCGTCGACCTCTCGGCGCCCGGTGGCGACGCGATCCTGGGTCGCGCCGTGCTCTCGACGATGAACACCAGCGACACGACGCCGGGCAACCCCACCTACGCCCAGGACGCCGGCACGAGCATGGCCGCGCCCGCGGTCTCGGCCGCGGCTGCGTTGATCCGCTCCCACGGCGCGTACTCCCCGGCGGTCGTCGAGCAGGCGCTGAAGGGCGCGGTCCGCCCGTTCCCCAGCACCTCGGGCGGGACCCGCTGCGTCCCGGCGGACTGCGGGACGGGGATCCTCGATCTGAGCCGCCTCCCGCTGTCGACGAAGGCGCCCGCGGCCCGTGGTCGTCGCGCGGTCGGAGCGACGCTCACCACCAACCGCGGCTCCTGGATCGGCGGACCGACGTCGTTCAGCTACGGCTGGACCCGGGACGGGCGCGCGATCGCCGGTGCGCGCGGCGCGCGCTACGTGATCAAGCCGTCGGACGCCGGCTCGGTCGTGCGCGCCCGCGTCGCCGGACGCCGCGGTGCGGTCGCTCCGCTGTGGCGCGCGTCGAACGGCTTCTCGGTGCCCAAGCTGGGGAGCCGGACCGGTCTGGCTGCCAAGCCGAAGCGGGCGCGCTACGGGCGTACGAAGGTCAAGCTGGTCGCCCGGGTGAAGGTCGGCGCCGGCGCCGTCAAGGGCAAGGTCGTGCTCCGCGACGGGAAGAAGAAGATCGGGAAGGCCAAGCTCAAGCGGGGCAAGGCCGTGGTGCGTCTCGGCAGCCGCAAGCTGCGCCGCGGCAAGCACCGGATCACCGCGACGTTCGTCCCCGCGAACGCCCGCAGCTACAAGCGGTCGACGTCGAAGAAGGTCGTCGTCCGGGTCCGCTGAGCCGGCGCGTGGCTCCCGGCGCGCCCGGGAGCCACGCACGGTCCGGAACGGTCGGTGGGCGGCGGTACGTTCGACGTATGGCACCCGACCTCAACCCCGTCGTGTTCGATCTCGGCAACGTGCTGATCGGCTGGGACCCGCACCCGGCGATCGCCGCCGAGGTCGGCGACGAGCGGGCGAGCCGGTTCCTCGCCGACGACGACTTCGACTTCTCCGCGTGGAACCACGCGCAGGACGCCGGGCGCGGGTGGGACGAGGCCGAGCGGGTCGCCTCGGTGGACTTCCCGCAGTACGCCGACGAGATCGTGGCCTACCGCCGGCACTTCGACGCGTCCCTGCTCGGCACGATCGACGGGACCGAGGAGATCGTCCGTGAGCTGCACGCGGCCGGCATCCGGCTCTACGCCCTGACGAACTGGTCGGCCGAGCTCTTCGGCAACGCGCTGCGCCGCTTCGACGTGCTGCACCTCTTCGACGACATCGTCGTCTCCGGTCAGGAGCGGGTCGCGAAGCCCGATCCCGCGATCTACGCCGCGCTGGCGCGGCGCGCGGGACGGCCGCTGCGCGGGATGGTGTTCGTGGACGACACCCCGCGCAACGTCGCCGCCGCCCGGGAGGCCGACCTGGACGCGGTCGTCTTCACCACCCCGGACGCCTTCCGATCCGACCTGATCGCGCGCGGCTACCCGCTCGCCCCGCACGCCCCCACGGCTCCGCTGTCGGACTTCCCGGCGAAAGCCTGAACTCCGGTGGCCCGGTACGGCCCGATCGCCTAGCGTCAGGGGCGTCCGGCGCTCTCGGGCCCGCAGGCCGGCTCTCCCGACGAAGGGTGATGCCACCGTGTCACGCAGATCATTGAGGGCGATCGGAGCCGGAGCCGCCACAGCGGCCCTGGTCGGCGCCGTCCTCGCGACGCCCCCGGCGTCCGCAGCCCCCAACAACAACTCCGTCAAGAAGCTCACCAAGGCCGTCACGCCCGAGGGGGTCCTGGAGCACCTCGAGGCCTTCCAGGACATCGCCGACGCGAACGGCGACCGAGCCGCCGGACGCCCCGGCTACGACGCGTCGGTCGACTACGTGGTCGGTCAGCTCGAGGGCGCCGGGTACGACCCCGTGGTCCAGGAGTTCGACTTCCCGTACTTCGAGGAGAACTCCGAGCTGATCCGGGTCTCCCCCGATCCGACGGACTTCGTCGACGGTGTCGACTTCCTCCGCAACAACTTCGACTCCGGCGTTCCGGAGGGGACGGCCACCGGTCCGCTCGTGCCGGTCGACGTCGTCGTACCGGCCGCGGACCTGCCAGCGAACAGCAACTCCAGCGGTTGCGAGGCGGCGGACTTCGCCGGGTTCCCCTCGGGGGCGGTGGCCCTGATGCAGCGTGGGACCTGCGGGTTCGCGGTCAAGGCGCTGAACGCCCAGGAGGCCGGCGCCTCCGCGGTGATCATCATGAACGAGGGGCAGCCGGGCCGGACCGGGCTGGTCGGGATGATCGGTGACGCGACCGGGCTCGCGATCCCGGCCGTGTTCGCCACGTCGGCCACCGGCGAGAACCTCTACTCCACTCCGGGCGCGACCGTCACCGTGACCGTCGACTACACCCAGGAGACCCGCAGCGCCTACAACGTGTTCGCCGAGACGGCGGCCGGTGACGACGGCAACGTCGTGATGGCGGGTGCCCACCTCGACAGCGTCCAGGACGGGGCCGGCATCAACGACAACGGCTCGGGCAGCGCGGCGCTGCTGGAGACGGCGATCCAGATGAAGAAGGTCAAGCCGAACAACACCGTCCGGTTCGCCTGGTGGGGCGCCGAGGAGGAGGGGCTGCTCGGGTCGGAGTACTACGTCGAGAACCTCAGCGCAGCGGAGGCCGACGACATCGCGCTCTACCTCAACTTCGACATGGTCGGGTCTCCGAACTTCATGTACGGGATCTACGACGGCGACAACTCGAGCGGGACCGCTCCGGACGGGTTCATCCCGCCGGGCTCGGCCGAGATCGAGGACGTCTTCGAGAAGTACTACGCCGACGCCGGCCTGCCCTCGCAGGACACGGAGTTCTCCGGTCGTTCGGACTACGGTCCGTTCATCGCGATCGGGATCCCCGCCGGCGGGCTGTTCACCGGCGCGGAGGGCGTGAAGACCGAGGCGGAGGCCGCGCTGTACGGCGGCGTGGCGGGAGCGTCGTACGACCCCTGCTACCACCAGCCCTGCGACAACCTCACCGGTGAGGGCCAGGACGAGGCTCTGTACGACGAGCTCGCCGAGTCCACCGAGCTCGTCGGCAACGTCAGCGTCGACGCGCTGGACGCGAACTCCGATGCGATCGCCACCGCGGTGATCACGTTCGCGTTCGACACCTCGACCGTCAACGGGGTGCGCAAGCCGGGCAAGTCGCACGGCGCAGGCAAGAGCGGGCAGGCGTTCGAGAACTCCTCCCCGAGCTGACCGACCGCGGACGGCCGGATCCCCGAACCGGGGGTCCGGCCGTCCTCATGTCTCGCACTCCGGTCAGGGGTCGTCTCGGGATTCGGGACTTCCCAGAGTGTGGAGTCGCCGGGATTCGTTGCGCGGATCGCCTAGGCTGACCGCAAGGGGTCACGTTCGAAGAGAAGGGCCAGACTGTGACCAGCGACAGCTTGAGGGTGGAGCGGCTCGATCGGGTCGTGATCCGCTTCGCCGGCGACTCCGGTGACGGCATGCAGCTCACCGGTGACCGGTTCACATCGGAGACGGCCTCGTTCGGCAACGACCTGTCGACGCTGCCGAACTTCCCGGCCGAGATCCGCGCGCCGCAGGGCACGCTCCCGGGGGTCTCGTCGTTCCAGGTGCACTTCGCCGACCACGACATCCTGACTCCCGGTGACCGGCCGGACGTGCTGGTCGCGATGAACCCCGCGGCCCTGGCCGCGAACCTCCCGGACCTGCGTCCCGGCGGCGTGGTGATCGTCGACAGTCATGACTTCACCAAGCGCAACCTCGCGAAGGCGGGCTACACGACCTCCCCGCTGGACGACGAGTCGCTGGACGACTACCGCGTCCACGCCCTCGATCTGACCGGCACCACGGTCGAGGCCGTCGCCGAGTTCGGGCTGAGTCGCAAGGACGCGGCGCGGTCGAAGAACATGTTCGCCCTCGGTCTGCTCTCGTGGATGTACGGACGCCCGACCGACGGGACGATCGACTACCTCGAGACGAAGTTCGCGAGCAAGCCCGCGATCCGCGACGCGAACGTCACGGCGTTCCGTGCCGGCTGGAACTTCGGCGAGACCACCGAGGCGTTCGCGGTCCGCTACGAGATCGCACCCGCGCCGATGCCGACCGGCCGCTACCGCAACATCACCGGCAACACCGCGCTGGCGTACGGCCTGGTCGCCGCGGGCCGGACGTCGGGTCTGCCGCTCTTCCTCGGCGCCTACCCGATCACCCCCGCCTCCGACGTGCTGCACGAGATGAGCAAGCACAAGAACTTCGGCGTCACGACGTTCCAGGCCGAGGACGAGATCGCCGCGATCGGCGCCGCGCTCGGTGCGTCGTTCGGCGGCCACCTCGGCGTCACGACCACGTCGGGCCCCGGCATCGCCCTGAAGACCGAGACGATCGGGCTCGCGGTGATGCTGGAGCTGCCGCTGCTGATCGTGGACGTCCAGCGCGGCGGGCCCTCGACGGGTCTGCCGACGAAGACGGAGCAGTCCGACCTGCTCCAGGCGATGTACGGCCGCAACGGCGAGGCGCCGGTCCCGATCGTCGCGCCGGCCTCGCCGGCCGACTGCTTCGACGCCGCCGTCGAGGCCGCCCGGATCGCCATCACCTACCGGACCCCCGTGATGCTGCTGTCCGACGGCTACCTCGCGAACGGCTCCGAGCCGTGGCAGATCCCGGACGCCTCGACGCTCCCGGCGATCGACCCGGCGTTCGCGACGGGTCCCAACCACACGACGACCCACGACGACGGGACGTCCACCGAGGAGTTCCTCCCGTACCTGCGCGATCCCGAGACGCTCGCCCGGCCGTGGGCGCCGCCGGGCGTGGCCGGTCTCGAGCACCGCATCGGCGGGATCGAGAAGGCCGACCGCACCGGCAACATCTCCTACGACCCCGACAACCACGACCGGATGGTGCGGCTGCGGCAGGCCAAGATCGACGGCATCGCGGTCCACGACCTCACCGTCGACGACCCCGACGGCCGAGCGCGGATCCTCGTGCTCGGCTGGGGATCGACGTACGGCCCGATCGGCGCCGGTGTCCGGCAGGCGCGCGAGATGGGCGTCGACGTGGCCCAGGCCCACCTGCGCCACCTCAACCCGTTCCCGGCCAACCTCGGCGAGGTCCTGCGGGCCTACGACCAGGTGATCATCCCGGAGATGAACCTCGGCCAGCTCGCCACCCTGATCCGCGCCCGCTTCCTGATCGACGCACAGAGCTACAACAAGGTCAGCGGCATGCCGTTCGGATCCGACGAGCTCGCCGAGCACATCGCCAAGGCAGCCAAGAGCCTCGACAACGCTGACGGAGGCACCCGATGAGCACCCCCACGACTCTCCCCACTCCCACGCTGGCCCGCGACGGGCTCGCCGGGATCCCGACGGCCGGCGGGCCGCAGACCGGCAAGGAGTTCTCCTCCGACCAGGAGGTCCGCTGGTGCCCGGGCTGCGGCGACTACGCCGTGCTCAAGGCCGTGCAGGGCTTCCTCCCGGACCTCGGTCTGCGTCGCGAGAACATCACGTTCGTCTCCGGCATCGGCTGCTCGAGCCGCTTCCCGTACTACCTGGACACCTACGGGCTGCACTCGATCCACGGCCGCGCGCCGGCGATCGCGACCGGACTGGCCACCGCCCGCCCGGACCAGTCGGTCTGGGTCGTCACCGGCGACGGCGACGCGCTGTCGATCGGCGGCAACCACCTGATCCACGCGATGCGCCGCAACGTCAACCTCACGATCCTGCTGTTCAACAACCGGATCTACGGTCTGACGAAGGGCCAGTACTCCCCCACCTCCGAGACCGGCAAGGTCACCAAGTCCACACCGCTGGGCTCAATCGACACCCCGTTCAACCCGATCAGCCTCGCGCTCGGGGCCGAGGCCACGTTCGTCGCGCGGACGATCGACTCGGACCGCAAGCACCTCACGGCAGTGCTGGCCGAGGCCGCCGCACACCGCGGGACGTCGCTGGTCGAGATCTACCAGAACTGCCCGATCTTCAACGACGGCGCGTTCGACGCGATCAAGGACCGCGACACCAAGGACCACGCCGTGATCCCGCTCGAGCACGGCCGGCCCGTGCGGTTCGGGCCCGACGGCGAGCACGGACTCGTGCGCGACCACGCGACGGGCACGATCGGCGTGGTCGAGGTCGCCGATGTCGACGAGACCACGCTGCTCACCCACGACGCGCACGCCGAGGACCCCTCGACCGCGTTCGCGATCAGCCGCCTCACCGACGCGGGCTACCTCAACCGCGCACCGATCGGCATCTTCCGCCAGGTGGAGCGCCCCACCTACGACGACCTCGCCCGCCAGCAGGTCACCACCGCCACGGAGGCCGGCGGGCCCGGCGACCTCCAGCAGCTGCTCGACGGCAACGACACCTGGACGGTCGCCTGACCACGCCGCGGACAACCTCGTCCGCCTCCGCCTCCGCCGAAGGGCTGGCGCTGGGCGCCGGCGCGTACCTGCTGTGGGGCCTGGTCCCGATCTACTGGCCCCTGCTGGAGCCGGCGTCGGCTCTGGAGATCCTGGCGCACCGGGTCGTGTGGTCGCTCGTCACCGTGACCGTGCTGCTCGCGGTGCTCCGCCGCTGGCGCCACGCGCTCGCGGTCACCCGTGAGCCACGCCGGCTCGCGTACGTGGTGGTCGGCGCCGTCGCCGTGGCGATCAACTGGGGCACGTTCATCTACGCGGTGAACTCCGACCGCGTCGTCGAGGCGTCGCTGGGCTACTTCATCAACCCGCTGGTCACGATCGCGTTCGGTGTGGTCTTCCTGCGGGAGCGGCTCCGCCGGGCCCAGTGGATCGGCCTGTCGATCGCGTTCGCGGCCGTCGTCGAGCTGACCTGGGAGTACGGCCACCTGCCCGTGATCGCGCTGACGCTCGCGTTCTCCTTCGGCGTGTACGGGCTGATGAAGAAGCGGGCGTCGATCGGGTCGGTCGAAGGTCTCGCCATCGAGACGGTGGCGTTGCTGCCCGTCGCGGTCGCCTACCTCGCGTACCTCGCGCTGGCGGGCGACTCGACGTTCGGCTCCGACGGGGTCGGGCACGCGCTGCTGCTCGCGTCGACCGGGCTCGTCACGGCGGTCCCGCTCCTGCTCTTCGGGGCGGCGGCGACCCGCCTGTCGATGACCGCGCTCGGGCTGATCCAGTACCTGGCGCCGATCCTCCAGTTCGCCTTCGGGGTCCTGGTGTTCCACGAGGCGATGTCGACGGGCCGCTGGGTCGGGTTCGTGCTCGTCTGGATCGCGCTCGTCGTGATCACGGTCGATGCGACCCGGCATCGGCGGCGTGTGCTGCGCGAGGCCGCGGCGTCAGTGGTGTGACGCAGACCGTCGCGCGGATCCGCGACCCGTCCGGACCCGACCGGATCCGTACGTCGTCGCTCAGCGACCGGACCATGTAGAGCCCGCGGCCTCCCTCGGACCCGGCAACCGGGAGGACGTACCCCCGGGTCGGGAGGAGTGCGTCTCCAGGCCCGTCGTCGAGGACGTCGACCACCACGGCGACCTCGGCGAGCTCCACGGTGAGTGCGACCTCGGTCCGCGCGGCGCGCAGCGCGTTGGCGAGGAGCTCGGCCGCCACGGTCACCGGGTCGCCGCTGTCGTACCCGTGGTCGCGCAGGAAGCCGCCGAGCTCCGAGCGCACCCGCCGCAGCTCGTGCTCGGCGTCGGCCGGCAGCACCCACCGCGAGCGGCCGGCCGAGACCGTGACCCGTTCGCGGCGCAGCACGAGGGCGAGCGCGTCGTCGCGGCGTGCCGCGCCCTCGAGCGAGCGCTCGACGAGTGCGTCCGAGAGCTCCTTCACCGACGCGTCGGCCGCCTCGGCGGCGATCCGCCCGAGCTCGTCCATCCCGGCCACGATGTCCTTGCCGGCTTCGACCAGCCCGTCGGTGTAGAGGATGAGCGACTCCTCCGGCGCGAGCCGGGTGTGCGCCACCTCGATGCTGCCGACACCCGGCCAGCCGATCGCCCCGCCACGTCCGGCGACCTGCCGCAGGCGGCCACCGGGGCCGACCACCAGCGGCGGCGGGTGCCCGCCGGTCGCGACCCGCAGGTCCCCGGTGGCAGGGTCGACCCGGACGACCACCGCGGTTGCCACGAGCTCGGACTCCTGAGCGCCGAGCAGCTCGTCGGCGCGCTCGATCAGCCGCTCCAGCGGCGTGCCCTCGACGGCGACGAACCGCAGCGTGTGGATCACCGTGAGCGCGTCGCGGGTCGCGGTCACACCGTGGCCGAGCACGTCCACGACGGCGACGTGCAACGACCCGTCGGGCAGGACGTGCCAGTCGAACAGGTCGCCGCCGGTGGGTGACGCCGCGTCGGAGGCGACGTAGGCGACCGCGATGTCCAACCCGGACACCCCGGGCGGCTCCGGCGCCACGGCCTGCTGGAGGTGGTCCACCACGAGGCGCTGCGCTGCCTGGACCTCGAGGAGCTGGGCGAACTGCGACCGCAGCTCGTGGTACTCCGAGGCCGGGGTGATGTCACGGGCGATCACGACCAGCTGCGGAGACCCGGCCGGCGCCTCGCCCCGCGTCGCGGTGATCGACAGCCGGCGGTCGACACCGTCGGCTCGCGTGATGATCAGCTCGCGCGGGAACGGGTACGTCCGTCCCCAGATCGACAGGTCGATCCGGGCGCCGTTCGAGGTCCGGGCGACCAGGCGCTGCTGGAGGTCGCGCGTCCCCAGCACCTCGGCGGCGCTGAGCCCGGTGATCCGTTCGCAGGCAGGGTTCCACGTGGTGACCTCGCCGGTCGCGGCCATGGTCGCGATCCCGTCGGACGTCGACCGCAGGATGTCGGCCAGCGCGCGCTCGTTCTCGACCACCTTCGCGATCGCCCAGCCCCGGGCGAGGGTGTGCGCCGTCTGCCGGGCCAAGGTCTCGAGCACGGCCAGCTGGGACTGCTCGGTCGCGTCGCTCGGCGCCAGGTCGAACAGCGTCACGTGACCGATCACCACCCCGTCGACCTCCATCGGGGCGCTGAGCAGCCCGGACCAACCCTGCTCGGCCATCAGGCGCGCGAGCGCGGAGTTGTCGGTGACCCGGGCCCGTTGGACCCGACCCGAGCGCAGCAGACGTCGGTCGATCGGACCGGACGGCTCCGGACCGGCGTACGGGACGTCGCGCTGGTCGACGTGCGAGATGGCCCGCCCGTCCTCCTGACGCACCACCACCTCGGCCGCCCGGGCCTCGAACCGGCGCCGGATCTCGCCGAGGAACGGACCGATCGCCGTCGCGGTGTCGACGGGGTCGGACAGCACTCGCCCGGCCTCGCTGAGCACCTCGACGCGCTGCTGGTCGGCGTAGGCGACCGTGTAGGCACGGGCGGTCCCCCACAGCAGCAGCAACGGGACGGGCACCAGGACGACCGCCAGGGGCGAGCCTTCGATCGCGAACACGAACAGCAGGCCGAAGAGCGTGTTGGCCACCCAGTGGATGAGCGCCGAGAACCACAGGTAGCGCCACCCCGGGAGGGTGTAGGGCCAGCTGGGGACGGTCGCGACCGCGCGGGTGAGCGCGACGCAGGTGAGGTTGACGAGCACCACGACCGCGAGCGCCCCCGTCAGCGCCGCGACGCTCCGCACCGTCAGGACCGGCTCGACCTCGAGCACCCCCGCGGCCACGGCGCCGCACGCCGCCGACAGCGTCCACCGACCGAGGCTCAGCAGCCCGGTGAGGATGGCGCCTCCCCGCAGCGCGACCAGCTGGGCTACGGCGACGGCGGCGACGGTGCCCGGCACGCCGTACCCGTAGAGCACCGGCGCGATCACCGACGTGATCAGGGTGAAGCGGACCTTGTACGAGCCGCCGCGCACGTCGATCTGGAAGACCTCCGCGGCCGCGAGCGCGACGACCAGCACGGGCAGGCACGCCCAGGGCAGGCGCATGTCGGGCGCGAAGTCGTAGAACTGGTCGGCCACGACGATGCCCGCGGTCGCGCCGAGGAACAGGACCACGAGCGCGCCCAGCGCGACATCCGTCCTCCGCATCCTCACGGCTCGTCCTCCCGATGGCGGGTCGTGCGGCCCAGTATGCTCCCTCGGCGGTCCTCGCTGGTCGTGCTCGGCGAAACCGGCGCGTGGGTTCTCGATCGGGGCTCGTCCCTCACCCCGCCTCGAACACCGGGATCCGAGCGGAGCGTGGGTTCTCGATCGGGGCTCGTCCCTCACCCCGCCTCGAACACCGGGATCCGAGCGGAGCGTAGGTTCTCGATCGGGGCTCGTCCCCCACCCCGCCTCGAACACCGGGATCCGAGCGGCGCGTGGGTTCTCGATCGGGGCTCGTCCCTCACCCCGCCTCGAACACCGGGATCCTTCCCGCTGGTCGAGGCGCGAGCGGAGCGAGCGATCGAGACCCGCTCAGCCCAGGCGGTCGACCACGCGGTCGCACAGCGACGCCAGCGCGGCGCGGGCCGGGACGTCGGCCAGCCCGTCGAGCAGCGCACGCGCCTCGTCGGCCTCCTGACGCACGAGCGCGCGGGCGCGGTCCAGCGCCGGGTTCGCGCGCAGGAGCGTGAGGGCCTCGGCGTGCTCGGCGTCGTCGGTGATCGGACCCGCGAGCAGCTCGAGCAGGCGGGCGTCCTCGGGCCGCGCCTCGGCCTGGACCAGCAGCGTCGCCAGCGTCGGGACGCCCTCGCGCAGGTCGGTGCCCGGGGTCTTGCCGGAGTCGGCGCTCTCGCTCGCGATGTCGATCACGTCGTCGGCGAGCTGGAACGCGACGCCGATCCGCTCTCCGAACTCCGTCAGCGCCTCGACCACCGCGGTCGGGGCGCCGCTGGTCATCGCACCGAAGCGCGCCGCGGTGGCGACCAGCGAGCCGGTCTTGTCGGCGACGACGTCGAGGTAGTGCCGCAGCCGGTCCTGGCCCTCGCGCGGGCCGATCGTCTCGTGGATCTGACCGTGCACGAGCCGCTGGAACGTCTCGGCCTGGATCCGGACGGCGTCCGGTCCGAGGTCGGCGACCACCCGCGACGCGACGGCGAAGAGGTAGTCGCCGGTCAGGATCGCGATCGAGTTGTCCCAGCGCGCGTTCGCGGAGGCGGCGCCGCGTCGCAGCGCGGCCTCGTCCATCACGTCGTCGTGGTAGAGCGTCGCCAAGTGGGTCAGCTCGATCACGACCGCCGCGGGGGCGATGTCGGACGCGCCGGCGTCGCCGAACTCCGCGGCCAGCAGCACGAGCAGCGGCCGGAACCGCTTGCCGCCGGCAGCCAGCAGATGGCCGGCAGCCTCGTCGATGAAGCCGTCGTCGTCGTGGACCGCGGCGACGAGCTGCTTCTCCACCTCGTCGAGGCGCACCCGCAGCCGGGCCTCGAGGTCAGGATCGGCCTCGGCGACACCGGAGGTGAAGGACGGCACGGGGACAGCTCCTCGGTCGAGCGACAGGTCAGCGGACGAAGACGCCGGCCTGCTGCACGAGCTCGAGCACCGGACCGGGAACCACGCCCAACACGATTGTGACAGCCACCGCCACGACGACGACCGACGAGGTCAGCAGGCTGGGCACGGCGACCGTCGGGCCCTCCCCCTGCGGCTCGGCGAAGAACATCAGCACGACGACCCGGATGTAGAAGAACAGCGCGATCACCGAGGCGACGACGCCGCACACCGCGAGCGGCCACGCGTCGCCGCTCCAGGCCGCGGCGAACACCGACCACTTGCCGATGAACCCACCGGTCAGCGGGATGCCCGCGAACGACAGCAGGAAGATCGCGAACGCGCTCGCCAGCAGTGGCGACTCCTTGCCGAGCCCGGCCCAGCGACCCAGGTGGGTCGCCTCACCGCCGGCGTCGCGGACCAAGGTGACCACCGCGAACGCACCGATCACCGCGAAGCCGTACGCCGTGAGGTAGAACAGCACGGCCGACACGCTGGTGAGGCCCGCCGCCGACGCCCCCTCGTACGCCCCGGCGAAACCGACGAGCAGGAAGCCGGCGTGGGCGATCGAGGAGTACGCGAGCATCCGCTTCACGTCGGTCTGCGCGATGGTCACGATCGCGCCGAAGAACATCGTCACGATCGCGATGCCCCAGATCATCGGCGCCCAGTCCCAGCGGGCTCCGCCGAAGGCGACGAAGAAGATCCGGAGCATGATCACGAACGCCGCGACCTTCGTGCCCGCGGCCATGAACGCCGTCACCGGCGTGGGTGCGCCCTGGTAGACGTCCGGTGTCCAGGCGTGGAACGGCACCGCGGCGACCTTGAAGAGCAGCCCGACGGCGATCAGGGCCATCCCGGCCAGCAGCAGGTTGCTGCTCCCGATCTGCGAGGAGACCGCCGCATCGATCTCGGCGAGGTTGAACGACCCGGCGTAGCCGTAGGTCAGCGCGATCCCGTACAGGAAGAACGCCGAGGAGAACGCGCCGAGCAGGAAGTACTTCATGGCGGCTTCCTGGCTCAGCAGCCGGCGACGACGCGCGAGCCCGCACAGGACGTACAGCGGCAGGCTCAGCACCTCGAGCGCGATGAACGCGCCGATCAGGTCGTTGGCGCAGGCGAAGTACATCATCCCGCCGAGCGCGAACAGCGCCAGCGGGAAGACCTCGCCGTGCTCGATCCGCATCTGCGTGACCTTGCGCTCGTCGGAGCTGCCGGGCGCCGCGGCCGCCTGGCCGGTGAACGCGCTCAGGCCGCTGTCGAGGCGCCGCTCGGAGAACAGCATGACGCCCAGCAGCCCGAAGACCAGCAGGAGTCCCCAGGTGAAGACCGCCGGACCGTCGACGGCGATCGCGCCGGCGGCGGTGATCTCGCCACGGGCGGTGACGTCGCCGTCGCCGACGGGGTCCAGCCCGGTCGCGATCCAGACCGTGGTCGCGAACGCCGCGACGATGCCGAGCGCAGCGACGACGGCCTGGACGGTGAAGCGCCGGTGGCGCGGGAGCGCCGCCTCGAGCGCCACGCCGACCACGGCGGTGCCGAGCACCACCAGGATCGGGGCGATCGCGGCGTAGTGGATCGACGGGGACTCGACCGTCGTCGCCGCCTGGACGGTCGTCGCCAGGTCGCTGGCCAGCACGGTCCTCACTCGGAGCTCCCCTCAGCGTTCGGGACGGACGTCGCCGCCGGCTCGGGGTCGGTGACCCCGACGTGCTCCAGCGTCTGCTCGACGGCCGGGTTGACCGCGTCGAGGATCGGCTGCGGGAAGAACCCGAACCCGATCAGGAGCACGACCACCGGAGCGAGGGCGACGATCTCGCGCGGCACCAGGTCGGTGACCGACCGGTTGTCGTCGCGCAGCGGGCCGGTCATCGTCCGCTGGTACATCAGCAGGATGTAGAGCGCCGCCAGGACGATGCCGATCGTCGCGATCACCGCGGCCGCACCGTAGCGGGTGAACGTCCCCGCCAGGACCATGAACTCGCCGACGAACGTCGACAGGCCCGGCAGGGACAGCGACGCGAGACCGACGATCAGCAGGAAGCCGGCCGCGACCGGTGCCACCTTCTGGACGCCGCCGAAGTCGGAGATCCGCGCCGAGCCGCGCCGCTTGATCAGGAAGCCCGCCACCAGGAAGAGACCGGCGGTCGCGATCCCGTGGTTGAACATGTAGAACGTCGAGCCCGACGCCGACTGGGTCGTCAGCGCGAAGATCCCGAGCACGATGAAGCCGAAGTGCGAGACCGACGTGAACGCGATCAGGCGCATCATGTCGTCCTGGCCGATCGCGAGCAGCGCGCCGTAGACGACGCTGACGACGGCGAGCGTCACCACGACCGGGCTCGCCCACTCGGAAGCCTCGGGGAACAGCTCGAGGCAGAACCGGATCATGCCGAAGGTCCCGAGCTTGTCGAGCACGCTGACCAGCAGCACCGACGTCCCCGGCGTCGCCGACGACGCCGCGTCGGGCAGCCACGAGTGCAGCGGCACCATCGGCGCCTTGACGGCGAAGGCGAGGAAGAAGCCCAGGAACAGCCAGCGGCCCTCCGTGACGCCGATGTCGAGGCCGGTCAGGTCGCTCAGCAGGAACGACGGGTCGCCCTGGCTGTTCGACAGCGCCCACAGCCCGATCACCGAGGCGAGCATGAGCAGCCCGCCGGCGAGCGAGTACATCAGGAACTTCACCGCGGCGTACGAGCGCCGCGCACCGCCGAAGCCGCCGATCAGGAAGTACGCGGGGATCAGCACCGCCTCGAAGAGCACGTAGAAGAGGAACACGTCGGTCGCGGCGAACACGCCGATCACGAGCCCCTCGAGCGCGAGCATCAGGGCGAAGAAGGTGCTGACGCGCCAGCGGGCGTCGTCGGCGTCGTGCCAGCTCGCCACGATCACGATCGGGACCAGCACGGCCGTCATCAGGATCAGCGTGAGGCCGATGCCGTCGACGCCGAGCGCATAGCTGATGCCGAGCGGCTCGATCCAGGCGTGCTGCTCGGTGAGCTGGTAGCCGCCGTCGCCGGTGTCGAACTGCGTGAGCATCAGCAGCGCGAGCACGAGGTTCGCGAGCGAGAAGCCCAGGGCGGTCCAGCGGGCGGCACCGGCACGCGCGCCGGGGATCGCCGCGACCACGAGCGCGCCCACGAGCGGCAGCGCCAGCAGCATGGTCAGCCAGGGCATGGACATGTCGTTCACGCGAGAGTCACCGCCAGAAGGGCCAGGACGACGATCAACGCGCCGCCGAAGATCTCCGCCGCGTACTGGCGGACGAAACCGGTCTGCAGCCTGCGCAGCCCGCGGGCGCCGTCACCGACGAGCTCGGCGGCACCCTGCACGCTGCCGTCGACCCCTCGGCCGTCGACGTAGACCAGCGAACGGGTGAGGTACTGACCGGGTCGCATGAACACCGCCTCGTTGAACGCGTCGCCGTACAGGTCGGCGCGGCCGGCCCGGGTGAGGACCGAGACCTGCTGCGGCGCCGTGTCCGGGATCGGGTTGCGGGCGAAGAGCAGGTAGGCCACCGCGACACCGACCGCGACCGTCGCCAGGATGATCAGCGTGAGCACGATCGCCGGGACGGCGAGCTCGTGGTGCTCCTCGCCGGTCACCGGCTCCAGCCAGTCGACGATCCAGTCGTTGAAGATCAGGGCGCCGCCGATGAACGACAGCACACCGAGCACCATGAGCGGGATCGTCATCACCAGCGGCGACTCGTGCGGGTGGACGTCCTCGCGCCACCGCTTGTCGCCGAAGTAGGTCATGATCATCAGCCGCGTCATGTAGAACGCGGTCACGCCCGCGCCGACCAGCGCCGCGAGCCCCGCCCAGAGGTTGGTCCCGAACGCCGCCTCGATGATGTGGTCCTTCGAGAAGAAGCCTGCGAACGGCGGGAAGCCGATGATCGCGAGGTAGCCGGCCGCGAACGTGACGAACGTGATCGGCAGCGCCTTGCGCAGCGCGCCGTAGTGACGCATGTCGACGTCGTCGTCCATCGCGTGCATCACCGAGCCGGCGCCGAGGAACATGTTCGCCTTGAAGAACCCGTGCGTCAGCAGGTGGAAGATCGCGAACGCGTACCCGGCCGGCCCGAGGCCCGCGGCGAGGATCATGTAGCCGATCTGGCTCATGGTCGAGCCGGCGAGCGCCTTCTTGATGTCGTCCTTCGCGCAGCCGATCCAGGCGCCGAAGAGCAGCGTCACCGCACCGACGATCATCACCGCGGTCCGTGCGGACTCCGAGAGGTCGTAGATCGCCGAGGACCGCACGATCAGGTAGACGCCCGCGGTGACCATCGTCGCCGCGTGGATCAGCGCCGAGACCGGGGTCGGGCCCTCCATCGCGTCCAGCAGCCAGGACTGGAGCGGCACCTGTGCCGACTTGCCGCAGGCCGCGAGCAGCAGGAGCAGGCCGAGCGCGGTCGCCACGCCGGACGACACGCTCTGGACGCTCTCGCCGACCGCGTGGATGTCGGTGGTGCCGAGCTGCGCGAACATCAGCATGATCGCCAGCGCCATCCCCATGTCACCGACACGGTTGACGATGAAGGCCTTCTTGGCGGCGACGGCCGCGGAGTTCTTGTGCTGCCAGAACCCGATCAGGAGGTACGAGGCGAGACCCACGCCCTCCCAGCCGAGGAAGAGCACCAGGTAGTCGCCGGCGAGCACCAGGGTGAGCATCGCGGCGACGAACAGGTTGAGGAACGCGAAGAACCGGCGACGGCGCTCGTCGTGGGCCATGTAGCCGATCGAGTAGAGGTGGATCAGCGACCCGACCCCGGTGATCAGCAGGACGAACAACGCCGCGAGCTGGTCGTAGTAGACGCTCATCGAGACGTCGAAGTCACCGATCTGGATCCACGTCCACAGCTCGTCGGTGACAGCCCGCTCGGACGCGTCCCGCCCGAGCAGCGCGATGAACGCCAGCAGGCCGATCACGAACGACACGATCGGTGCCAGCGTGCCGATCAGGTGGCCCACCCGGTCCAGGGCGCGACCCGAGACCAGGAGCAGGGCAGCGCTCAACGCCGGGATCGCGACCGCGAGCCAGAGCAGGGAGAACACCCCGTCCGCAGCGACCGGGGTCACCTCGGTGTGGTCGGCGGCAGCCAGCACCACGCCGGACAGACTCGTCATCGAGGCCCCCTCAGAGCTTCAGCAGGCTGGCGTCGTCGACCGAGGCCGAGCGACGCGTACGGAAGATGGACACGATGATCGCCAGCCCGACGACCACCTCGGCGGCGGCGACCACCATCACGAAGAAGGCGGCGACCTGGCCGTCGAGGTTGCCGTGCGCCCGGGCGAACGTCACGAACGCGAGGTTGGTGGCGTTCAGCATCAGCTCGACGCACATGAACACGACGATCGCGTTGCGTCGCAGCAGCACGCCGAACGCACCGATCGTGAACAGCAGGGCCGACAGGCCGATGAACGGCTCGACGCTCACCGCTCGTCCTCCTCACGCTCGGGCCCGGCCGACGAGTCCGTCGGGCCGGGCTCGATCACACCGCGCTCGCCGCCGACCGGGTCGTCGGACGCGAGCCGGCGCAGGGTCAGCGCCACGTCGCGGTCGAAGACGCCGTCGCGGACGGCGCCGCGGTCGCGCAGCACCTTCGACGTGGACTCCGGCGCGGCCGAGCCGTCCGGCAGCAGGGCCGGCACGTCGACCGCGTTGTGCCGGGCGAAGACACCGGGGGTCGGCAGGTTGCCGGGGTGCGTGCCGTCGTCGGCGTAGCGCTGCATCCGCTCGAGCGCGAGGTCCTTCTGCGTCCGCTTCGGCTCGAGCCGCTCGCGGTGGGCGAGCACCATCGCACCGAGCACGGCCGTGATCAGCAGGGCCGCGGTGGCCTCGAGCGCGAACACGTACGGGCTGAAGAGCAGGTCGGCGATCGCCTGGACGTTGCCGCCCTCGTTCGCGGCGTCGAGCCCGACGGCCGGAGCGACCGCGGTCTGGGCGACCACGACGACCGCGACCACACCGAACAGCACGGCGAGCAGGATCGCGACGAGCCGCTGGCCCTTGAGGGTCTCGACGAGCGAGTCGGTCTTGTCGACGCCGACCAGCATGAGCACGAACAGGAACAGCATCATGATCGCGCCGGTGTAGACGATGATCTGCACCGCGAACAGGAACGGCGCGTCCTGCATCGCGTACATCATCGCGAGCCCGATCATCACGACGGCGAGCATCAGCGCCGAGTGCACGGCCTTGCGCGCCACCACCATGCCGACCGCCGCGACCACGACGATCGGGGCGAGGAGCCAGAACGCGGTCACCGCTCCCCCTCGCCGTCGAGCCCGCCGCGCCGCGCCGCCGCGAACGCGTCGAGCGTCTCGGACTCCTCGGTCGGACTCGATCCGGCAGCGACCGTGGCGCCGCCGCGGTAGTAGTCGCGCTCGGTCTCACCGAGCAGCATCGGGTGCGGCGGCGTCTCCATCCCCGGCAGCAGCGGCGCGAGCAGGTCCGACTTCTCGTAGATCAGCGCCTCGCGGCTGTCGTCGGCCAGCTCGTACTCGTTGGTCATCGTGAGCGCACGCGTCGGGCACGCCTCGATGCACAGGCCGCACAGGATGCAGCGCAGGTAGTTGATCTGGTAGACGCGGCCGTACCGCTCGCCCGGGGAGAAGCGCTCCTCGTCGGTGTTCGAGGCGCCCTCGACGTAGATCGCGTCCGCCGGGCACGCCCAGGCGCACAGCTCGCAGCCGATGCACTTCTCCAGACCGTCCGGCCAGCGGTTCAGCTGGTGGCGGCCGTGGAAACGCGGCGCCGTCGGCTTCTTCTCGAACGGGTACTGGACCGTCACGGGCTTGCGGAACATCGTGCGGAACGTGACGCCGAAGCCGGCGACCGGGTCCCACAGCCGTTCCTTCATCGTCGCCATGACTCAGACCTCCTTCTCGCCGGACGCGCTCGAGCCGACCGTCTCGGTGGACTCGCGGCGCTGACCGGGCAGCGGGGGGACGGGGAAGCCGCCGGCGAAGGCGTCGAACTCGGCCGGCTCGGGCTCCGGCTCGGGCTCGGGCTTCTCCGGGATGAACTGGAGCGCGAGCAGCAGCACGACGACCACGCCGGAGGCGATCAGCAGCACCTGACGGTCGACGCCGCCGTCGAGCGTCACGCGGCGCATCACCATCACCATCACGATCCAGACCAGCGAGATCGGGATCAGCAGCTTCCAGCCGAGGCGCATGAACTGGTCGTAGCGCAGGCGGGGCAGCGTGCCGCGCAGCCAGATGAACAGGAAGATCAGCAGCAGGACCTTGCCGAGGAACCACAGGACCGGCCAGTAGCCCTCGTTCGCGCCCGGGATCTGCGAGATGCCCCACGGCGCACGCCAGCCGCCGAGGAACATCGTGGTCGCGAGCGCGGAGACGGTCGCCATGTTGATGTACTCGCCGAGGAAGAACAGCGCGAACTTCAGCGAGGAGTACTCGGTGTGGAACCCGCCGACGAGCTCGCCCTCGGCCTCGGGCAGGTCGAACGGCGCCCGGTTGGTCTCGCCGACCATCGCGATCAGGTAGATCAGGAACGACGGCAGCAGCGGGAGCGCGAACCACATGTCCTCGCCCTGCGCGGCCACGATCTCCGACGTCGACATCGAGCCGGCGTACATGAAGACACCGACGAACGACAGCGCCATCGCGACCTCGTACGAGATCACCTGGGCCGTGGAGCGGACGCCACCGAGCAGCGCGTACGTCGAGCCGGACGCCCAGCCGCCGAGGACGATGCCGTAGACGCCGATCGACGTCACCGCGAGCACGTAGAGGATCGCGACCGGCAGGTCGGTCAGCTGGAGCACGGTCTGGGTGTCGGTGAACGGGATCGTCACCTCGGGCCCGATCGGGATGACCGCCCAGGCCAGGAACGCCGGCACCACGGTGATCACCGGGGCGAGGAAGTAGACCAGCTTGTGCGCGTGCTTCGGGAAGATCTCCTCCTTCAGCGCGAGCTTGATGCCGTCCGCGAGGCTCTGGAGCAGACCGAAGGGGCCCCAGACGTTCGGGCCGACGCGGTGCTGCATCCGCGCGACGACGCGGCGCTCGAACCAGATGTTGAAGAGCGTCAGCAGGACCAGGAAGACGAAGACCGCGACCGCCTTGAGGATGACGACCCACAGCTCCTCGTTGCCGAAGACGTCGCTCATCGGTCCCCCTCACGCTCGTGGCTCGCGTCGAGATCCGCGTCGGTCGCCGACCGCTCGGCGGGACTCGTGGTCTCGTCGTGGGTGACGTTCTCGGTCGGCGCCGGGTGCGGGTGCGGGTGCGGCGGACCGGCATCGGCCACGTCGGCCGGAGTCTCGCCCGCCGCCGCGTCGTCCGACCGCTCCTCGAGCGAGGCCGGCACGTCGACGCGCTCCACGGTGACCAGGTCGCCGTACCCGGAGCCGAGGATCCGGCGCAGCGGGAGGCCGTTGGAGTTCGTGGCCGTCCAGACGACCGCGTCGGGGATGTCGACGATCCCGACCGGCACGGCGACCGCACCGCGGTCGGTGCGCAGGACGACCTCGTCGCCCTCGGCGACGCCGAGCCCGGCCGCACGGCCCGCGCTGATCAGTGCGAGCGAGGGACGGGCGGTCGACCGGTAGTGCGAGTCGCCGTCCTGGCCGCGTCCGTCGTCGATCAGCTGGCGCCAGGTGTCGAGCACGGCCTCGTCGTCGGCCGGGCGGGCTGCGCGCGCGGTGCTCGTCGCCGGCGCCGCGGCACGGGTGCCGTCCCAGGGGCCGACCTCGTCGAGCTCGGCGGCGGCGTCGGCGGTCGTACGGAAGCCCAGGCCCGGGCCCATCTCCTCCGCGATCCCGGCGAGCACACGGGTGTCGGGCATCGCGTGCGGGACCGACAGCACGGTGTCGAACGGGCGGCGCCGACCCTCCCAGTTGACGAACGATCCGGACTTCTCCATCGGGGCCGCGACCGGCAGGACCACGTCGGCACGCTCGGTGACCGCGCTCGCGCGCACCTCGAGGCTGACCACGAACTCGGTGGCGTCGACCGCGGCGACCGCGGCCTCGACGTCGGCCAGGTCGTCCAGCTCGACGCCGCCGACGACGAGCGCGCTCAGCTCACCGGACGCAGCTGCGGCGAGGATCTCGTCGGTGCTGCGGCCGGGCTCGGACGGCAGCGACGGCGTGCCCCAGGCCGCACCGAGGTCGGCGCGAGCCGAGGCGTCGGCGACCGGACGTCCGCCCGGCAGCAGGTTCGGGAGGCAGCCGGCCTCGAGCGCACCGCGGTCGCCGGCACGGCGCGGGACCCACGCGAGCCGGGCCCCGGCCCGCTGCGTCGCCGCCAGCGCACCGGCGAGTGCGCCGTCCACGCCGGCGAGGCGCTCGCCGACCAGCACGATCGTCGACGCGTCCAGACCCGCCTCGGCCAGCCGTACGGGCTCGTCTCCGGGGACCGTCGTGATCAGGCGGCCGCCCATCTTCTCCAGCCCTCGGGTGGCGTGGCTCGCGAGCGCGACCACCTCCGTGCCGTTCGCGCGCCACGCCTTGCGCAGCCGCAGGAAGATCGTCGCCGCCTCGTCCTCGGGCTCGAGCCCGACGAGGACGACCTTCGAGGCCGCTTCCAGGTCGCGGTACGTGACGCCGAGGCCGGTGCCCGCGACGGCGTGGGCGAGGAACTCCGCCTCCTCGTCCGACTGCGGGCGAGCGCGGAAGTCGATGTCGTTCGTGCCGAGGACCGCACGGGCGAACTTCGCGTACGCGTAGGCGTCCTCGGTGGTCAGGCGGCCACCGGTCAGCACACCCACCCGGCCCTGCGCGCGCGCCAGGCCCCGGGCTGCGACCGCGAACGCGGCCGGCCACGACGCCGGCTCCAGCGCGCCGGTCTCGGGATCGCGCACGAGCGGGCGGGTCAGGCGGTCGGAGCCGGCGGCGTAGGAGAACGCGAACCGGTCCTTGTCGCTGATCCACTCCTCGTTGACCTCGGGCTCGTCCCCGGACAGCCGGCGCATCACCTTGCCGCGCCGGTGGTCGACGCGGATCGCCGCACCGCACGCGTCGTGCTCGGCGACCGACGGCGTCGAGACCAGGTCGAACGGGCGCGAGCGGAAGCGGTAGGCGTTCGAGGTCAGCGCGCCGACCGGGCAGATCTGGATCGTGTTGCCGGAGAAGTACGAGGAGAACGGCTCACGCTCGTAGATCGCGACCTGCTGGAGCGCCCCGCGCTCGGCCATCGCGATGAACGGGTCGCCCGCGATCTGCTCGGAGAAGCGGGTGCAGCGTGCGCACAGGATGCAGCGCTCGCGGTCCAGCAGGATCTGCTGGCTGATCGCGATCGGCTTGGGGTAGGTGCGCTTCGCCTCCGCGAAGCGCGACTCGCCGCGGCCGTGCGCCATCGCCTGGTTCTGGAGGGGGCACTCGCCGCCCTTGTCGCACATCGGGCAGTCGAGCGGGTGGTTGATCAGCAGGAACTCCATGATCCCGGTCTGCGCCTTGTCGGCGACCGGGGAGGACACCTGCGTCCGTACGACCATGCCGGGCGCGACCGGGAGCGTGCAGGAGGCCTGCGGCTTGGGCATCCCGCGGCCGTTGCCGGCGTCGGGCACCTCGACCAGGCACTGGCGGCACGCACCGACCGGCGCGAGCAGCGGGTGGTCGCAGAAGCGCGGGATCTCGACGCCGATCAGCTCGGCCGCGCGGATCACGAGCGTCCCCTCGGGCACGCTGACCTCGACGTCGTCGATCGTCAGCGAGACGAGGTTCTCGTCGGGCACGGCGGCCTCGTCGGTGGCGCCGCTGCCGGTGGTGACGGTCATGCCGAGGCCCCCTTGGTCCAGGCGGTCGACGCTTCGTACGGGAACAGCTCCCACGCGGGCGTGGTCATCCCGGCCTCGAACTCGTCGCGGAAGTACTGGATCGCCGAGGTGATCGGCGACGTCGCGCCGTCGCCGAGCGCGCAGAACGCGCGGCCGAGGATGTTGTCGCACTGGTCGAGCAGCAGCTCGATGTCACCCTCGGTGCCCTTGCCGGCCTCGAGCCGCTGCAGGGTCTGGACGAGCCACCAGGTGCCCTCGCGGCACGGGGTGCACTTGCCGCACGACTCGTGCTTGTAGAACTCGGTCCAGCGCAGCACGCACCGGACGACCGAGGTGGTCTGGTCGAAGATCTGCAGGGCCTTCGTGCCGAGCATCGAGCCCGCGCCACCGACGCCCTCGTAGTCCAGCGGCACGTCGAGGTGCTCGTCGGTCAGGATCGGCGTCGACGAGCCGCCGGGCGTCCAGAACTTCAGCTCCGAGCCGTCGCGCATCCCGCCCGACAGGTCGAGGAGCTCACGCAGGGTGATGCCGAGCGGCGCCTCGTACTGCCCGGGCCGCTTGACGTGTCCGGAGAGCGAGTAGAGCGTCATGCCCTTCGACTTCTCGGTGCCCATCGACGCGAACCAGTCGGCACCGCGCTCCACGATGCACGGCACCGACGCGATCGACTCGACGTTGTTGATCACCGTCGGGCACGCGTACAGGCCCGCGACCGCGGGGAACGGCGGGCGCAGCCGCGGCTGACCGCGACGGCCCTCGAGCGAGTCGAGCAGCGCGGTCTCCTCGCCGCAGATGTACGCGCCGGCGCCCGCGTGCACGACCACCTCGAGGTCGATCCCGGACCCGAAGACGTCCTTCCCGAGGAACCCGGCCTCGTACGCCTCCGCGACCGCGGCCTGGACCCGCCGGATCACGTGCAGCACCTCGCCGCGGATGTAGATGAAGGCCTTCTCCGCGCGGATCGCGTGGCACGTGATCGCGACGCCCTCCACGAGGACGTGCGGGTTGGCCATCATCAGCGGGATGTCCTTGCAGGTCCCCGGCTCGGACTCGTCGGCGTTGACGACCAGGTAGTGCGGCTTGGTCTCGCCGTCCGGGCCCGGTCCCTGCGGGATGAAGCCCCACTTCATGCCGGTCGGGAACCCGGCGCCGCCGCGGCCGCGCAGCCCGGCCTCCTTGACCGTCGCGATCAGCTCGTCGGGATCGGTCCTCAGCGCCGTACGCAGTGCCGCGTACTCGCCGTAGGAGTCGAGCGTCCAGGAACGGTCGTGGTCCCAGTCCCGGCTGAGCACCGGGGTGAGGGTGTCGATGCTCATTCGGCCTCCTCGCGTTCCGCGGGCGGGGTGGGTGCGTCGTCGACCTGCGTCTCCGACTCGGCGCGCGCGGTGTCGGCCTCGTCGACGGCGGAGTCGAGGTCTCGATCACTCGCTGCGCTCGCGCCTCGACCAGCGGGGTCGGCGGGGTCTCGATCACTCGCTGCGCTCGCGCCTCGACCAGCGGAGTCGGCGGGGTCTCGATCACTCGCTGCGCTCGCGCCTCGACCAGCGGAGTCGTCCTCGTCGCCGGGGGCAGTCCAGCCGCGCTCGTGGGCGATCCGGAGGCCCGCCAGCGACGGCTCGCCCGCGCTCGGACCCTCGTCGACGCGCCCGTCGGGGAAGCCGGCGAGCACCCGCTCGGCCTCGCGCCACGACGTGATCGTCGCGCCGCGGGTCGACCGGCACGGCCGCCCGGCCCGCAGGTCCTCGACCAGCTGCACCGCGGAGTCGGGCGTCTGGTTGTCCATGAACTCCCAGTTCACGGTCATCACCGGCGCGTAGTCGCAGGCGGCGTTGCACTCGATGTGCTCCAGCGTCACCGTCCCGTCGGCCGTGCGCTCGTCGTTGCCGACCCCGAGGTGCTCGCGCAGCCGCTCGAAGATCGCGTCGCCGCCCATCACCGCGCACAGCGTGTTGGTGCAGACGCCGACGTGGTAGTCGCCGACCTCACGCCGCTTGTACATCGTGTAGAAGGTCGCCACGCCGTTCACGTCGGCGGTCGAGAGATCGAGCAGCTCGGCGCACAGCTCGATCGCCTCGGGCGTCACCCGCCCCTCGACCGACTGCAGCAGGTGCAGCATCGGGAGCAGCGCGGAGCGCTTCTGCGGGTAGCGGTCGATGATCAGCTGCAGGTCGCCGAGCACCTGCGCGTCGCGGATGTCGCTCACCGGTCGACTCCTCCCATCACCGGGTCGATGCTGGCGATCGCCACGATCACGTCCGACAGCATGCCGCCCTCGGACATCGCCGCGGTCGCCTGCAGGTTGCTGAACGACGGGTCGCGGAAGTGCACGCGGTACGGGCGGGTGCCGCCGTCGGAGACCACGTGCGCCGCCAGCTCGCCGCGCGGCGACTCCACCGCGGAGTACACCTGGCCGGCCGGGACCCGGAAGCCCTCGGTGACGATCTTGAAGTGGTGGATCAGCGCCTCCATCGACTCGCCCATGATGTGGCGGATGTGGTCGAGGGAGTTGCCCTGCCCGTCCGCCCCCACCTCGAGCTGCGAAGGCCACGCGATCTTCTTGTCGGCCACCATGTGCGGGGCGCCCTCGAGCTTCGCGAGGCGCGTGCGGCACTGCTCGACGATCCGCAGCGACTCGTACATCTCGTCGATCCGGATCCGGAACCGGCCGTACGCGTCGGGCTCGTCGCGGGTGATGACGTCGAAGTCGTAGGTCTCGTAGCCGCTGTACGGCTCGGTCTTGCGCAGGTCCCAGTCGAGGCCGGTCGCGCGCAGCGGCGGCCCGGTCAGGCCGAGCGCGAGGCAGCCGGCGAGGTCGAGGTAGCCGACGTCGCAGAGGCGGCCCTTGAAGATCGGGTTCTCGTTGCAGAGCGCCTCGAGCTCGGGGATCCGGCTGCGCATCAGCTCGACGAACCGGTCGACGGCCTCGAGGCCGCCCTCGGGGACGTCGAGCGGGACACCGCCGGGGCGGATGAACGCGGAGTTCATCCGCAGGCCGGTGAACATCTCGAAGATGTCCAGGCACGCCTCGCGCTCGCGGAAGCCCGCGGTCATCACGGTCAGCGCGCCGATCTCCATCCCGCCGGTGGCGATCGCCACCAGGTGGGACGAGACGCGGTTGATCTCCATCAGGAGGACCCGCATGACGTTGGCCTTCTCGGGGATGTCGTCGGTGATCCCGAGGAGACGCTCGACGCCGAGGGTGTAGGCGGCCTCGTTGAAGAACGGAGTCAGGTAGTCCATCCGGGTGCAGAACGTGGTGCCCTGCGTCCAGGTCCGGAACTCCATGTTCTTCTCGATGCCGGTGTGGAGGTAGCCGATGCCGCAGCGGGCCTCGGTCACCATCTCGCCCTCGATCTCGAGGATCAGGCGCAGCACGCCGTGCGTCGACGGGTGCTGCGGACCCATGTTGACGACGATCCGCTCCGAGGCGTCGGGGTCGACGCCGGAGACGACGGTGTCCCAGTCCTCGCCGGTGACGGTGAAGACCGGACCGGACGTGGTCTCCTGCTCCGGGGCGTACGGGTCGGCGGCGCCCGGAGTGCTCCGGGGCTGCGTGCTCCCGGACTGGGTGCTCTCGTGCTGGGTGGACTCGCTCATCAGTTGTACGACCTCCGCTGGTCCGGCGGGGGGATGGTGGCGCCCTTGTACTCCACCGGGATCCCGCCGAGGGGATAGTCCTTGCGCTGCGGGTGGCCCGGCCAGTCGTCCGGCATGAGGATCCGGGTGAGCGCCGGGTGGCCGTCGAACACGATGCCGAAGAAGTCGTACGTCTCGCGCTCGTGCCAGTCGGCGGTCGGGTAGACCGACACCACCGACGGGATGTGCGGATCGTCGTCGGGGCACGCGACCTCGACGCGGATCCGGCGGTTGTGGGTCATGGAGAGCAGGTGGTAGACGGCGTGCAGCTCGCGCCCGGTCTCGTGCGGGTAGTGCACGCCGGACACGCCGCTGCACAGCTCGAACCGCAGCGCGGCGTCGTCGCGCAGATGCTGGGCGACCTCGCGGACCCCCTCGCGCGCCACGTGGATCGTGAGCTCGCCACGGTCGGTCGCGAACGACTCGATCGACCCGCCGCCGGGCTCACCGACGAGCTGCTCGAGCCGGTCGGCGGCGTCGTCGAACCAGCCGCCGAACGGGCGCTTGGACGACCCCGGCATCGTGACCGGACGGACCAGCCCGCCGTACCCCGACGTGTCGCCGGAGCCGTGGACGCCGAACATGCCCTCGCGGACCTCGACGACCTCGAGCGTGCGCGCCTCCGACGGCACGACCTCCTCGCCGCCGGCCACGGTCGCGCTCGGGTCCTGCGTCGACGCGCTGGGCTCCTTGCCGAGGTCGGGCTTCTCGTCCTTCTCCTCGCTCATCGCAGCAGGCCCTTCATCGCCGAGGTCGGGGAGGCCTCCAGCGCGATCTTCTCGTCCTCGGCGATCTCGGCCTCGCGGTGCGCACCGAGCTTGGTCGCCTGGATCTTGGCGTGCAGCTTCATCACGGAGTCGATCAGCATCTCCGGTCGCGGCGGACATCCCGGGAGGTACATGTCGACCGGGACGACGTGGTCGACGCCCTGGACGATCGCGTAGTTGTTGAACATCCCGCCGGAGCTGGCGCAGACACCCATCGCGAGCACATACTTCGGACCGGGCATCTGGTCGTAGATCTGGCGCAGGACGGGTGCCATCTTCTGACTCACGCGGCCGGCGACGATCATCAGGTCGGCCTGGCGCGGCGAGGGACGGAACACCTCCATCCCGAACCGCGACGAGTCGTACCGCGGAGCGCCGAACTCCATCATCTCGATCGCGCAGCAGGCCAGACCGAACGTGGCCGGCCAGAACGACGCCTTGCGGAAGTAGCCCGCGAGCCCCTCGACGGTGCTCAGCAGGACTCCGCTCGGGAGCTTCTCCTCCAGGCCCATGTCAGTCCCACTCCATCCCGCCGCGGCGCCACTCGTACGCGTAGGCGATCGTGATGTTCACGAGGAACAGCAGCACCGCGAAGATCGCGAACCACGTCATCTCGTCGAAGGCGACGGCGAACGGGTAGAGGAACACGATCTCGATGTCGAAGACGATGAACATCATCGCCGTCATGAAGTACTTGATCGGGACGCGTCCGCCCTCCTCCGCAGGCGGGGTCGGCTCGATCCCGCACTCGTAGGAGTCGACCTTCGCCCGGTTGTAGCGCTTCGGCCCGGTCAACGGCGCGATCAGCACCGAGAAGAGCGCGAACGCCGCCGCGACTACGCCGAGCACGAGGATCGGGGTGTACTCCGTCACCGCGTCCTCCCTTCGTGAATCCGTTCACGAGCTGGTCCGCAGGGTGCCGTCGCCCCGACCGCCCCTGTGCTGAGCGTCACTATGCCACGGCATCCGGGTGACTTATGACACAGGGTCACCTAACCCTCCCGCGCGTCGTCGCCGCGCGAAAAACCGCAGGTGGGCGACGGGTTCGGAGGGGTGCGGCGCCTCGGTCGACCTGGCTCACGGCACCACGTTGGCACTGTCGCGCGTCGACGCAAGTCGAGTTCACACGAACGTCATCGCGACGTCGCAGAGCGCGTCGCCTCGGACCGCCGTACGGGGTCGCGTGCGGGGTCCGTACGGTGTGCGCCTCCGGCGCCCGCTGGTTTGCGTTGCCGGCAACGGAACGTGGATCCCGTGGGCCTGCTGGTTTGCGTTGCCGGCAACACAAGGTGGATCAGGGCACTGAAGAATCGCGCGATTCGTCGGTGCCCGGATCGAGTTTCCGTTGCCGGCAACGGAAACTACGGGTACGGGTACGGGTACGGGCCGGGTACGGGTACGTGTGCGGGCGCCGGCCGGGTGCGCACTGGATTCCGTACGGACGCGCACGCAGCCCCTCGTACGGCGAGGTGCGCGCTTCCGTACGGGCGCGTCAGGCGTCGGTCGGGCGGGTCGCGGTGTGGAGCGCGACGATCCCGCCGGAGAGGTTCTCCCACGTGACCGGCCCCCAGCCGACCTCGGCGATGACCTTCGCGAGGGCGAGCTGGTCCGGCCAGGCGGAGATGGACTCGGCGAGGTAGACGTAGGAGTCCGGGTTCGAGGACACCCGGGCGGCGACCGCAGGCAGGGCCCGCATCAGGTACTCGACGTAGACCGTGCGGAACGGCGCGTACGTCGGGTGGCTGAACTCGCACACCACCAGCCGCCCACCGGGCCGCGTCACGCGCAGCATCTCCTCGAGCGCGACCGCCGGCTCGTGCACGTTGCGCAGCCCGAACGAGATCGTCACCGCGTCGAAGGTCTGGTCCGCGAACGGCAGCCGCATCGCGTCCCCCGCCGTGAACGGGAGGTCGTCGTGGCGGCTGCGGCCCTGGCGGAGCATCCCGATGCTGAAGTCGCACGGGACCACGTACGCCCCGTCGTCGGCGAACGGGAGCGACGACGTCCCCGTGCCCGCCGCGAGGTCGAGCACGCGGTCGCCAGGCTTCGCCGCGACCAGACGCCGCACGCGCTTGCGCCACCGGCGATCCTGCCCCATCGACAGCACGTCGTTGGTCACGTCGTAGCGGCGCGCGACGCCGTCGAACATCGCGGCGACCTCGTGCGGCTGCTTGTCCAGCTGTGCCCGGCTCACCCACCTACTCTGGCACGCTGCGGGTCCCGCGCCACGGGTCGGGTCGTAGGCTGGCGGGCGTGACCGATGCCGCGACCGCACTCCCGGGACCCCGCACACTGGTCGCCCAGACCGTGAGGGTCGAGCTCGGAGACGTCGCACTCGAGCACCTCCTGCCGCGGCAGGGCGCGCTGGCGTGGATCCGCGACGGCGACGGCATCGTCGCGTGGGGCGAGACCGCACGCATCGAGACCACGGGACCGAACCGGTTCGCCGACGCGAGCGCCTGGTGGCGCCGCATGACCGGCCACGCGGTCGTACGGGACTCCGTGGACGTGCCCGGGAGCGGGCTCGTGGCGTTCGGGTCGTTCGCGTTCGGGCCGTCGAGCTCCGCGCTGATCGTGCCGTCGGTCGTCGTCGGCCGACGCGGCGACCTCGCGTGGGTCACGACGATCTCCGACTCCGCGCTCGTGACGGCGCCGACGCTGCGCGTGACCGACCCGCCGACGCCGCCGCGGGGCGCGGTGTTCAGCGACGGCTCGATCTCGGGAGCCGGGTGGGAGTCGATCGTCTCCGATGCGACCGCCGCGATCCGCGCCGGCGAGCTCGACAAGGTCGTGCTGGCACGCGACCTCGTCGCCGATCTCGCCGAGCCGCTCGACGTCCGCGCTCCCCTGCACCGCCTCGCCGGCGCGTACCCGAACTGCTGGACGTTCCACGTCGACGGGCTCTTCGGCGCGACGCCCGAGATGCTCGTCCGGCGCGAGCGCGGACTCGTGATGTCGCGCGTGCTGGCCGGCACGATCCGGCGTACCGGCGACGACGAGCACGACCTCGCCCTCGCCGCCTCGCTCGCGCGGTCGAGCAAGGACCTGGAGGAGCACGAGTACGCGGTGCGGTCCGTCGCCGACGCACTCGAGCCGTCGTGCTCGTCGATGAACGTGCCCGAGGCGCCGTTCGTGCTGCACCTCCCGAACGTCATGCACCTCGCCACGGACGTCGCCGGCGTCGTCGACCCGGACCACGAGGCCGCGTCGGCGCTGGACCTCGCGGCGGCGCTGCACCCGTCCGCCGCGGTCGGCGGTACACCCCGGGCGGTCGCGCTCGACCTGATCGACCGGCTGGAGCCGATGGACCGCGGGCGGTACGCGGGGCCGGTCGGCTGGATCGACGCCGACGGCGACGGCGAGTGGGGCATCGCGCTGCGCTCGGCGGAGTACGACGGGACGCGCGTGCGACTCTTCGCCGGGTGCGGGATCGTCGCCGACTCCGATCCCGAGGCCGAGCTGGCGGAGTCGCAGGCGAAGCTCGTCCCCATCCGCGACGCGCTGAGCGACTGACGCTCCCAGGCCCGCGCCGGTCGAGCCTGTCGAGACCCGTACAACCCCGGTGGTCGAGGCGGAGCGGAGCGACGATCGAGACCCCTCGCCTCGTACCGAGCGCGCGTTGCCGAATCCGAGCGCGTCCCGCAAGGCGCGCTCGGATTCGGCAGGGCGCGCTCGGACGGATTTGAACCGGACAATCGGCGCGTTCCGGACCGGCCGGCGTGACGAAGCGGCCCTTGCCTCTACAAAGCCAGGTCTGCAAGGTGCGCTTCGTAGAGGCAAGGGCCGCTTTGTGCGCGGAGGGGCGGGGTACGGGTCTCGATCGTCGCTTCGCTCCGCCTCGACCACCGGGGGCGGGTGCCGTCAGCCCTCCAGCAGGCCGCGGAGGTCGTCGGTGTCGATGCCGCCGCCGAGCATGCCGTCGTCGTCGAGGACGCTGCTGAAGAGCTCGGCCTTGCGGGCCTTGAGCTCCATCACCTTCTCCTCGACGGTCCCGACCGACACCAGGCGGTAGACCATGACCGGACGGTGCTGGCCGATCCGGTGGGCGCGGTCCACGGCCTGGGCCTCGACGGCAGGGTTCCACCATGGGTCGAGCAGGAACACGTAGTCAGCCTCGGTCAGCGTCAGCCCGACGCCGCCGGCCTTGAGGCTGACGAGGAACGCCGACACGTCCCCGTCGCGGAACTGCGCGACGGCACCGGCGCGATCGCGCGTACTGCCGTCGAGGTACGCGTGGGTGATGCCTTCAACGTCGAGGCGGGTACGGACGCGCTTGAGGTACGAGGTGAACTGGCTGAAGACGAGGGCGCGGTGTCCTTCGGCGACGAGCTCGTGGAGGTGCTCGACGAGGAGGTCGAGCTTGGCGGAGCCGATCGCGTCGTACGCCGGGTCGACGAGACCGGGATCGAGGCTGAGCTGGCGCAGCCGGGTCAGCGCCGCGAACAGCGTCATCCGGCTCTTCTGGTCGCCCTCGACCGACCCGGCTTCCTCGAGCAGCGCGAGCATCCGCTGTCGCTCGCGCTGGAGGTGCGTGTCGTAGACCTTGCGGTGCCGACCGGGGAGCGGGACCTCGAGGATCTGCTCCTGCTTCGGCGGCAGGTCCGCGGCGACGCTCTCCTTCGTGCGGCGCAGCACGAGCGGGCGGATCCGGCGGCGCAGCATCGCGAGGAGCTCGGCGTCGCCGCCCTTCTCGATCGGCGCCGCGACCTCGTGCCGGAACCAGTCCGGCGCGGGGAACAGCCCCGGCGCCGCGATCGACAGCAGCGACCAGAGCTCCATCAGGTCGTTCTCGAGCGGCGTCCCGGTGATCGCCACCGAGAACGGGCAGCCGATCCGGCGCAGTGCCTGGTGGGTCTTGGACCGGTGGTTCTTGACGGCCTGCGCCTCGTCCATGATGAGGCCCGCCCAGCGCAGGTCGGCGTAGTCGTCGGCCTCGATCCGCAGCAGGGTGTACGAGGTGATCACGAGGTCGGCCCCGGACACGTACTCCCCCAACGACGCGCGGCGGCGCGCCCGCGACTCGGTCACCGTCCGGACGTCGAGCCCCGGCGCGAACTGCGCGGACTGCTCCGCCCACGTCGTCACCACGCTCGTCGGCGCCACCACGAGGAACGGCGGCGCGTCCGGCTGGGCCGCGCGGGCGCGCAGGATCGTCGCGAGAGCCTGCACGGTCTTGCCGAGTCCCATGTCGTCGGCGAGGATCCCTCCGAGCCCGTGGTCGTACAAGAAGGAGAGCCAGCGGTAGCCGTCGTGCTGGTACGAGCGCAGGGTCGCCTCCAGCCCGTCCGGCACCGCGACTTCGCCGATGCCGTCGCTGCCGACCAGCGCCCGGGCCGCGCGGGTCCAGCGCCGGGCCTGGTCGTCGACGACGCCGATCTCGTCGAGCTCGTCCCACAGGTCGAACGCCTGGGTCGGCACGCGGACCGTGCTGCGGCGCGGCTGGTCGCTCAGCGCCCGAGCGTCGGCGAGCGTACGGGCGAGCGCGTCGAGCTCGGGCCGGTCGACGCTGACGTAGTGGCCCTTGTGCAACAGGATGCGGTCCTGGCCGGTCGCGAGCGCCTCGATGATCTGCGCGAGACCGACCTGCTCGCCGCCGATCGTCACGACGACCTCGAGGTCGAACCAGTCCGAGCGCCCGTCGGCCCGCGGCGCCGCGTCGAACCGGATCTCGGCCTTCCCGACCAGCTCCCGGAACTCCGGCTGCTCGCCCTCCTCGACGATCTCGAACGACTCGTGGTCCCGCAGCCCCGGCAGCACCTCCTGCGCGAACTCCAGGGTCTCGATCCCGCGCAGCCGGAGCTGGGCGTACGGGGTGGGGCCGTCGTCGGTCTCGCCGCAGAGCAGGTCGGCCCGCTCGTCGGACAGCCGCAGGCCGGTGAGGAACGCACGCTCGGCTTGGGGATCACGGCGGCCCTGCGCTGCGGGCGGTTCGTCGATCGGGTGGACCCGTACGGTCTGGCCGTCGGCGCGGTAGTGCCACGACCACGCGAGACGGACCTCCTCGTCGCCGACCCAGGTGATCGCGAGGACGAGGTGGGGCGTCGGCGGCGAGGGAACGACCACGGAGTCGTCGCCGGAGACGATCGGCACGCGCGCCGCGAGCTCCGGCAGGTAGTCGCCGACGAACTCCGCGCGCGACTCCGCCGGCACCTGCAGCGGCTCCCCGGACAGCAGCAGGTCGCGCAGCGCCCGCGTCGGCGGCCGATCGAGCGGCGCGAGGGTGGCGACCGCGCGGGCGTCGTCGCCGGACCACGCGACGAGCCCGTGCACCGGATCGCCGAGCAGCCGCAGGTCCTCGGGCCGTACGAACCGGTCCCCCACCTGCCCACCGGCCACGACGACCACGTCGTCGCCGTCCGCCCGCACGTCGAGACGCAACGACGCCGGCGCACCCAGCCGTACCTCGGCGAAGCCGTCGGTCACGAACGGCACGCCGACGTCCGCCGCCTCCGCGAGCAGCCGCCACACCCCGGACCCGAGGTCGCCCAGGCCGAGGGTGTCGTCGCTCGTCCCGTACGCCCCGACGCGGGAGCGGTGCGTGGCCATCAGCGAACGCAGCACCTCGAGGTGGTCGCGGCGCAGCGAGCCGCGCCACGGGTCGGCGTACGCGAGGTCGCGCCAGGTGATGCCGGTCTTGACCCACCGACCGCTCGAACCCCGCCGTACGGGGCGGAGCCGCAGGTCCGGGCGGGTCGGCGCGGGCGTGCGGCCGAACGTCCGGCGCCTCGCGATCCGGCGCGCCAGCTCGAACCGCAGCCCGATCTCCTGCACACCCTCCGGGCCCCTCTGCGGCGGGGCCTCGTCGTCGAGGAGGTCCGCGACGGCACGCTGCCACGCGGGCTTCGCCGGCGCGGCGGTGGGACGCGGCATCTCGTCGCGCGCCGCCACCAGCGCGACCGCGACCGCGTGCTTGCAGGCGCGGTGGACCGGGCAGGAGCACGCGGAGTAGAGCTCTACGGCGTCGGCGGCGTCCCAGCGGGCGGAGACGACGGTCTGGTAGGGAGTCCGGCCGGTGCCCGCGACCGCCGCCTGGAGCACCACGCCGTCACGGTTGTGGGCCACGTCGAGGTCGATCACCATGCCGTCCCGGGCGTACGCCTCGCCGCGCCGGATCGCGCCGTCGTCCATGTGGGAACGCAGCACGTCCGGGTCCGCGAGGCGGGTGAGGCTCGGCACCTGTTCAGACTAGGCGCTCGGACCGACCGTCCCGTACGTCCTCCACAGCCCGCGCGCACGCGTACGGGTCCGCGCGCGGCCTATGCTGCGGGCATGGACGAGCAGCGCAGCGACCAGGACATCGACGACGCACGCGAGCGCATGATCGCGGCCGCGGACCAGCTGGCCGATCGGCTCCGCGAACACGCTCGCACGGTCGCCGCGCTCGACCCGGCCGACGAGGACGCGCTGTTGCAGGCGAACGACCGGTTGACGGACGCGACGCTGGAGTTCGAGGACGCGCAGTTCTCGCTGACCGGGACGCTGCCGTACGGGCTGGACGAGGCCGAGGAGGAGTCGTTCGGGCCGGACCCGACGGGCGCGGGGCCGACGCGGATGCAGGCGGCGGTGCAGGCAGCGGTCGATTCGGCGATGGGCGAGGACGACGTCGAGGAGATCGAGGTCGACGCGGCGCTGAGCATCGTCACGCGGCACGACTACGTGATCCTCGACGCGCAGGACGTGGTCCAGGCGGCGCAGGACGCGGCGGGGCTCCCGGACGGCGACCCGCGCGTGGCCGACCTCGGCGTCGCGCTGGCGGAGCTCGCGGGGAGCGCGGGGACGTGGGATCGGCTCGAGCGGCACCCCGGCATCCGCGCGACCGGCGGCATCACCACCGTGATCGCGCACGAAGACCTCTTGATCGGCGACCCGGACGACTGGCCAGACGACATCTCGGTAGACGGGGACCTGCTGTACACGCAGATCGACGCGTACTGACGGGATGGCCCGTCTCGATCCTCGCTCCGCTCGGCCTCGACGAGCGGGGCCATCCGATGCTCGAGGCGCGAGCGCAGCGAGTGATCGAGAGCCACCGGCTCGACCGGCCCGGGGTCAGTGCAGAGCCGCCTTCAGCGCCGCTGCCGCGAGTCCGAGGGCGCACCCGGCCAGCGCGCAGGCCAGGCTGTCACGGATACCGAGACCGCCTCGGCGCCCGGCCAGGTAGCTGTACAGCGCGAGCAGCGCCACGGTGGCGGCGAGCGCGACCCACGAGGCGGCCACGAGCCCGGCGCCGAACGCGTTCGCGAGCAGGAGCACGGCGAGCGGGAGCAGCGAGGCGGCCGCGATGGTCCAGGTGTGGGCGACGGCCGTACGGAGGGCGCTGAGCGGGTGCAGGTGGGACCTGACCGCGGCGCCGATCGTGGAGGCGTGCAGGTGGGCGAGCCAGTACACCAGCGTGGTTCCGACGATCGCGAGGGACAGCTGACCGACCGAATCGACATGACCGGCCGTCGCAGCGATCACCGCCGCCGACACGACCGTGCCGGTCATCAGACCCTCGCCGCCCCGCAACAGCCCCCACCGGTCGGGCGAGATGGTCCTCGTCGTCTCGGTCATGCCGGCGCCTCCTGTCGAACTCGCGCGGCCTGCGGGTGCGGCTGCTGTGCAGATCATCGGCTATCACCGGGTGACGGTCTGCGGTGGGTCACCCAGCCCGTACGGCGGGTCTCGATCCTCGCTCCGCTCGGCCTCGACCAACGGAGGCGGAGCCCGCGGGTCGAGGCGGGCGAGGAACGAGCCCGCTCGGCCTCGACGAGCGGGGTGGCTAGGCGAACGACGCCGCGCGGCGCACCAGCGCCAGGTCGCTGTCCCGCGGCCCCACCAGCGACACCCCCACCGGCGCGTGGCGCGTCGTGTCCCCCGCCACGTGCAGCAGCGGCGCCGCGACCGCCGGGCGGCCGGTGATCCCGGCAATCGCGCCGATCTTCAGCGTCGCCGCGCGGGTGCGGTCCACATCAGTCGGATCCGCCCACAGCGTCGGCGCCGGTGATGACGCTGCGGGCAGCGCGAGCAACCGCTCCGCCAGCACCGCGTCGAGCTCCGTCGCGTACACCCCGAGCGCTTCCAGCGCCGCCGCGTCCTCCTCGACCGTGACCCGCGACGCCGCCGCGAACCGATCCGCGACCGCACCGGTGACCGCACCGGGGTGCGCCTCGATCCACGCCCCGTGCGCCTGCCACGCCTCGTACGCCTGGCGGACGCGGAACGCCTCGTACATCGCGTCCACGTCCGGCAGCCGCACCTCCTCGACCACCCCGCCGGCCGCGCTGACCCACACGGCGAAGGCGCCGGCGACGGCGGGTTCGCAGACGGCGAGGAGCTGGGGCGCGACGACGATCGGGCCGTCGGCCGTACGGTCGGGCGCGCCCTCCTCGCGCAGCACCGCGGCTGCCCGTACGACCCGGTCGGCCGTCCGCGCGAGCACGCCGACGGTGTCGAACGACGGCGCGAGCGGTACGACGCCCGTCGCGTCGACGGAACCGTGGGTGGGGCGGAGGCCCCAGAGGCCTTGGTACGAGGCGGGGACGCGGATCGAGCCCGCGGTGTCGGTCGCGAGGCCGAGCGTGGCGGCGCCGAGTGCGACCGCGCTCGCCGACCCGCTCGACGAACCGCCGGGGACGGCGCCGGGGACGGCGGCGTTCGGCGGGGCACCCGTGGGGTCGTTGAGGCCGGCGACGGAGTAGGCGAACTGGTCGGTCCGCGCGATCCCCGCCACCGCGGCGCCGGCCGCGAGCAGGCGCGCGACCGCAGGGGCGTGGTCCCGGGCGGGCGGCTGGTCGGCCTGATACGCAGGGACGCCGGCGCCCGTCGCGTACCCCCGGATCGCGTACAGATCCTTCACCGCGACCGTCTCGCCGTCGAGGGGGCCGGTGCCGGTGGGTTCGACGAGCGGGTCGCCGACGATCCGCCAGACGCGCCGGTCGTACGTCGCCGGCGGGGACGACACGTGCGCGACCTCGACGCGCCAGGCGCCGTCGGTTCCGCGGCGCCAGAGCTGGGTCTGCTGCCCGCGCCCGCCCGTACGCGCCTCGAAGATCGTGACCGCGACCGCCGCGTCGTCGCCGGCCGGGTGGACGTGGACCGCGCGGACGGTCCGGGCCGGCGCTCCCCCGCGGCTGCGCCGGAACGCGCCGATCGTCTCGTGCCCGACGAGCACCCCGCCCGCGTCGCCGCGCAGCGTCGCGTCCCCGGGCGCGAACAACGCGTCCATCGCCGCGATGTCGTCGGACATCAGCGCCGCCTCGTACGCGTCCAGGGCGTCGAGCAGGCCGGGCGGCGCCTCGCCACGGACCTCGTACGGGCGGTCGTGCGGCGCGGTCACGGGCGCGCCCCGAGGCGGGTGAAGTCGGCGGTCCGGATCTTCGCGTGCACGCCCTTGACGATGTCGACGACCTGGGAGATGTCGAAGTCGGTGGCGGCGGACAGGTACGCGAGGGCCTGCTGCGGGTGCATCCCGTACCGCGCGCCGAGGACGCCGATCGCAGCGCGGACGCAGTTGCGCATCGCGACGTCGAGGTCCTCGTCGAGGCCGGTGGGGACGAGGAACTCCGACGTCTCCACCAGCGGCGTCACGAGCTCGCCGAACATCTCGCTCGCGTCCTCGCGCGCCACCACGTCGAGCCGTACGGTCGCGCGCAGCGACGCCTCCAGCGCGGTCAGCGCGACCTCGCCGTCGCCCATCGCGAAGTGCGGGTCGCCGACGTACGCGAGGGCGCCGTCGGCCTGGACCGGGATGTACATCGAGGAGCCGACGGTGGTGAGGCTGATGTCGATGTTGCCGCCGTGCGGGCCGGGCGGGACGGAGTGCAGCCGCTCGTCGCCGGCGGTCGCGACGCCCATGATGCCGAGGAACGGGTCGAGGCCGAACGCGACCGCGGGTTCGCCGCCGGGGACCAGCGGCATCGTGCCGTACGGGGTGCCGTCGATCTCCTCCACACCGCAGAACGCCGAGAACGTGACGCCGTCCGGCGGGAACTCGCCGGGGAGCGCGCCCTTGTTGTGGCGGTTCGAGACGACGCCGTACGGGACGCGGCGGGTGGTGTCGAGGACGGTGATCTTGAGGAGGTCGCCGCGGCGCGCACCGCGGACCGCGATCGGGCCGGTGACGACGTGCGGGCCGTCGACGGCCATCGTGTGCGGGTGGTCGGAGGCGGCGATCTCGATCGCGTCGTCGAGGACCTGCTCGGGTTCGACGCCGTGGGCGGTGAAGAACGCACGCGGATCGCGGCCCTGGTCCTCGAGGATCCCCTCGTGGCTGATCGTGTCGATCGTGACCGCGGTCCCCGGGTCGACGGTCAGGACCGGCGCGTCGGCGGCGCACGGGAGGCGGCCCCAGAACGTCGTGCCGCCGTCGGCAGGGAGGTAGACGTCGCCGGCGACGTCGCCGGTACCGCGGTGGAGGGTGGGCTGGTCGATCACGCGGGGCTCCTGGGGGTACGGCGGCGGGCGCGGCGTTCGGCGACGAGTCGGGCGACGTCGTCGAGGTGGTCGCGCATCGTGGTCTCGGCGGCGTCGGTGTCGCCGGCGGCGATGGCGGCGAGGATCGCGCGGTGGCCGTCGAGGGACGTACGGCGGCCCGCGCGGGTGGCGTGCGAGTCGCGCCGCACGTCCTCGGAGAGGTCGGCGGCGACTTCGCAGATGGTCAGCAGGAGCGGGTTGCGGGCGGCGCGGGCGACCTGGAGGTGGAACGCGTGGTCGAGCGCGAACGACCCCGCCGCGGTGAGACCGGCGTGGGTGTCGGCGAGGATCTGCTCGAGCCGGACCAGGTCGGCTTCGGTGGCGCGGGCGGCGGCGATGGCGGCGACCTGCGGCTCGACGACGTCGCGGAGCTCGGCGACGTCGGTGGCATGGGCGGGGTGGGTGTCGGGGGTGGGGTTGGTGGCGCTGGCGTTGCTGGCGGTGGCGTGCCCGTTCGCGGTCAGCCGGTCGCCGAGCCGTCGGGCGCGCTCGTCGCGGTCGAGCACGGTGGTGCCGCGACCGGGTCGGCGCTCGACGAGCCGCTTGTCCTCCAGCTCGCGCATCGCCTCCCGGACCGAGGTGCGGGAGACGCCGAGCTCGGAGGCCAGCGCCCGCTCGGTGGGCATCCGCGCGCCGGGGCCGAGGTCCGCGGCGACCTGCTCCAGGTACGCGGCGACCTCACCGCTGACGGACCGCGGGCGGCGCAGCGTCGGCGGGGCAGAGGCCGGGTCGGGCGGCATCGAACTCCTCGCATGCTTGGTCACTTGGTCGGACCAAGTTTGGGGTACGGGGGTTGCGGGCGCAAGGGTCTCGCGACCGGCCGTAAGCAACGTCCTTGACCTGTGAGGACGCGCCTTGCGACCTTCGAAGGTGGCCGACAGGGGGTAGAAGGATGATTCTGGTCACGACGTATCGCATCAAGCCGTTCCTCAGCAAGGCCGAGACGAAGGAGTTGTTGGGCGCCTTCGCCGAGGTGGGCAACGCGCCCGGGACGACAGCCCACTACGTGTTCGCCGACGGTGGCGGCGGCGTGGTGGTCGCCGAGTCCGACGATCCGATGGAGGGGTATCGGAACCTGCTCAACTACTCGCAGTGGATCTCGTTCGACACGAAGGTCATGCTGAAGGTCGACGACGCGGTGCCGATGATCATGGAGAGTCTGAGCTAGCTCTTGTAGCGTCTAGCCCCAGTGGCTGAATCGCGACAACCCGGCGAGGACCGAGGACCGCGGTAGAGCAGGTGACGACGTGCGAGCCGTCTGAGGTCAGCGTGTACGGGTGGTCGGAGGCGACGACCTCGATCGCGTCGTCGAGGACCTGCTCGGCGTCGACGCCGTGGCCGGTGACGAACGCACGCGCGTCGCGGCCCTGGTCCTCCAGGATGCCCTCGTGGCTGATCGTCTCGGTCGTGACCGCGGACCCGGGACAAGGCGGCGGGCGTGGCGTTGGGACGGCTGCATGCTAGAGGGAAGGCGTGCCGGAGGCCATGATGGCGCGCGCGACCTGGACCGATCAGAAGCGGGAACCGGTCATCCCGGCACGATGGCTAGCAGGAACGTTCCGCCCCAGTTGAACACAACTGGACTCCGGGAAACCCGGGCGTGGCTGCGCTGGCGTGATGTTAAATCACCGTGTGGACAAACGTGAAGAGAAGATCGTTGACCTGCTCATGAAAGCGGCAGACGGTGTCACGCCCGCGCCTGGCCGCGAGCCATGGGAGCACGGCTGGCGCTTCGAGGAGTACAGACGTTCGGACCGTGCGGCAATCACCGGGAGAGACGGCCCGGTGTGCCTGGTGCCGAAAGCCTTGACGGTTTGGGAGCAGGCGCTCGCTGAACTTTGGAAGGACCGCGGCGTGCGAGCCAGGTGGAGCGAAGAAGAACGTTGGGGCCTGATCGCATCACTCACCGTAGCCGCAAGTGAACGCGACTCCGAGAAACGTCGGCCATTCCTGGCGGAGATGGTGAGGAGATTCTGCTCAGCAGGGCCAGCGTTCATTGCCCAGATGGTCTCCAACGTGACTTGGCCTGGCGCCCCGACGCGAGTTGGCGATGTGGTCATTGGAAGAGCCACGGAGGAACTCTTCGCGAAGGTCGAAGTGGAGGCCCGAGGCCGCGCAGTCGTTGGTGAATCCGTTCGGAATAGGTGGATCGAAGCGTACGTCACCCCACGAGTCGAACCACTAGGCCAAGAGCCAGTTGTCTTCTGTTTTTGGACGGTCGGCCAAGAGGCAAAGGCGGTTGATGAGGCTGAACGACAGTTGCGGGAGATCGTCGATATTCCGCTGCTACTCGAACGCGACCTGCGAGCATGGAAGATCTATCGTCGGGGGAGCGTCAATCGCCCGGGAGTGCGAGGACTGTCGTTGGATCGGCGGGCGGTGGAGTCCGGTCTCAGGGAGACAACCCTCGGCCTCGAACTCGCGGCCTACCCGGTTATTTGCAACGGAGTGATGTCTGCGAGTCCAGTTCATTGGTACAGCGCAGACCCGCTCCCGTTGGGTGATCTCTACGAACAGGAATACCTCCTTGGGGCCGTGGAGCATGCCCTTCGCGATACGCCGGTTGGCCGTCGGATACGACTCGCTGCGAGGTGGTTCGCGGAGGCTCACTACGCCGCCGATACCGACGATTCCGCGCTTGCCCTTGGCGTTTGCCTGGATGCGATGTTGGGCGGGGTGCAGCCACTTCCAGGCAGCGCGATGGCAGACCGCGTCGCCCTGCTCCACCCGGTGCCTAGCGAAAGACGTGCCGTGCGGAAGCGTTATCTCGACTTCTACGGTATCCGGAGCTCAGTGGCTCACGGGGGGCGCAGCAGCAAGTTGGACCACGACGCCTTGACAGATGCGTTCGCGCTCGCGCATGACATCGCTTGGAGGGTGCTTGCCTTCGATCGGGCGTTTACCCCATCGAATGATAGATCCGTCGACGAGTCCTTTGAAGACCTCCGACTCGGCGTGAACCACTGGCCAGCATCAGCCAGCTGAGCCGATGGCCTCGCCGAAACTGAGCACCGACGCGATTCTGCTCGAACCTGCCGGTTCAGCGACCCAGGGCCATGCAGGCGTGCGCACGATCTCGCGTCCTCGATCCGCCCGCCGACAGGTGTCGTCGTTTCCGCCGCGAAGCGGCCACGTCACAGGCGGGCTCCGAGGGCGGCGGCTGACATTCCGACGAAGCGGATCGGCCCTCAGCGCTTGACCTGACTTGGGTCACGCGTGCCGGGCTACCCACGCTCACTGAGCCCTGACACCGGACTCCAGACCCACTTGCGCTTGTGCATCGTGAAGCGCAGACGCGTGTGCTCGCGGATCAGTTCACGGGCCTGATCCCCGTCTCTAGGAATCTGGGCTGCGGGTCTAATAGTCGGGGTCTGGACCTCTCGCGATGCTGGCTCCAGCACAATCCAGTTCCTCTTGAGGCCGATATTGGGGACTTCCAGCACAACGTCCGTGGCGGCCGAGGTCGAGCGGTTTAGGAGGGTTGCCTTCACCGAGTTCAGCGTTCGGGTCTCATCGTCAACGTTCTCCGAGGCGAACACGGTAACGGTCGCTTTCACGAGTTCAGCATCCTCGCGCTCGAGCCTGCGGACGGCGGCCTCGGATTCCTCCAATGCTTTTCGCTCGTTGTACTGCCGAATACGCTGCGCGTACTGATCCGCTTCACGGGCAGCGGCCTCCGTCCGGTGCACAATGTAGGCGAGCACTAGCGCGCCGATGGTGACAAAGGTTCCTGCCCATGTTCCTAGCGCCTCGAACTCTGACGAACTGAAGTCGTTCGTCAGAGCTCGTCCCGTCACTAGGCCCAGGACGGCACCCATGATTACGAAGGCAGAAGCCCACACAACGGGGTGTCTTTGGATGCCCGCGGGATGCCCTTCCGGAGGATCTGAGCTCATGCTGAGTGATATTGTCATACGGCCTAGACAGATCAAGAGGACGCGCGGCTGAAGGTCGTCAACGGCGCTGAATGATGCTCCAGTTCCTGGCGTAACCGACCAGAGCCGCGCGGAGGGGCCGCGGTCACCGCCGCGAGGCGCGCAGTGCACCAAATGCGTCGCGTTGTCCGACTGTGAGATGTACGTTCGGCGTGCTTGGCCCTTCACCCTAGCGCGGTCGGCCGAGACGGTGCATCAACCGGGAGGCTCGATCGGGGACGGCTCCTCCTGGACAGATCCTGTCCCGGCACGCCGATCTCAGTACCACCAAACTACGCCCGAGCCCGCGGTAGCCTCGACCGCGACGGTGTCCACTTCCACGACGCCTACGTCGCCGGGCGCCTGAGCGACTGCGTAAGAACCGCCACCCTGATGCGATTCGCGAACACGATCCCGGCATTCAGTTCAGCCAGGCGTTCTGCGGCGGACGACTGCCTCGTTCGCGACGCCAGGTTACCGACTTAGGTCGATGCATCGGGTCGTACGCCCCATCGCAGGTAGTACGCAAAGAATGGGTCGGAGATGAACAAGGTCGCCAACTCTGCGTCATAGTCAACCACTGGCTCGCCATCGATTCTTTCTTTGGCGATCTTCGTCATTTCTTCCAGAACGCGGGTTACCTCGTGCCTCTGGGGCAGCTCGCTGTCGAGAACCTCTTTGAGCGCAGAACGCAACTGCTCGTATGTCAGTTTGGTTAGTGGCCCAGTGTGGGCAATGGCCGTAAGTGTAGCGCCATATATGTCCGTGTCCTGCCCATTCGTCAGACGCCGGACTATTCGGTCCGTTCGCTGCCGCGGTCCACACGCCAAGAGGTCAAACGCCGACTTGGACGTATCCGATGCGCGAGCCCGGAAAAACTCCTCCCACTCGGGGGGGAGCAGGGTTCGAGGCTGGTCCTGAACTTCGCCGACATCGTTTGCATAGCACACCTCGCGGCAGAATAACTGCATCAGATGGGGACTCTCGAAACTCTCTTGTATGAGCCGGTTTGTAATCGCACCATCCGAGTCAACAAGACGAAGGGCTCCGAAGCCACTAGTCGCAATCGCCCTCAAGTCATCCGATCCCCAGAAGCCGACTTCCAGTTGGTCGACCCGACCGGTCATCTCCTTCTCGACTCGGACGACATCAAACGCGCGGTGGGGAACCGATGCAACAATGACCGCGAGACCGTCGAACACCAAGTCCTTGAGCCCGCGCGTGATCTCGAGTTGAACGCCTGGATCGATGTAGTGGAAGTCGTCGATAACGATGGGGCGCCGGTCATCGAGGATGTTCTCGCGGACTAGATTCTTGATCGACCGCTTGCGCGTGCTGCGTCTTCCGACAGTCGAGCCGGTCTCATCAGCGTGCTGATGCTCACCTTTGAACCCAGCAACACCGGCGCCAGCAGTCCATCCGCCGGACGTCGTACTCGACTGGTCGACAGAGTCCTCAATCACGCTCGGGAGATCAAGCAGGTCTCCAACCGCCTGCCAGAACTCGTCAGCGGAACTGATACCCCCACCAGACAACCAGATTGCATCTGGCACCAGACTTTTTAGTAGCACGGTCTTGCCAGTCTTGGTCGGCCCCGACACGGACAAGATCGTGTGGCGATCAGCCAAGTAGCGACGCACCTGCGATTCGAGGTTCAAGTCTTCTCGGGGGTTGTACGTGATTGTGGGTCGACCGCCGGGCACAAAAACATCTCCGACGCGATACCGCCTGACATCCTCCACGGACACAGTCTACTCAAACTCGCGATACCGATCGGGAAGTGGGCGGGGGCAGGCGGCGCACCTCGAACCCCAAGGCCCGTTGATCCCGACCCCAGCGAAGGAACCACGCCGCGTGGGGGTGAAATCGCTCGCTTCACCCTTCCACGCCTCACTCTGCTTGCCGAACATCAGCTTCGCCATCGTCATGTCGCAGGTCTATCAGGACGATCGATCGCCGGTCCTCGAAAGCGCCATCTGACCGGCTGAGCGAGCCTCTCGCCAAGAACGCGGCCCGGTTGCGATGGCGGGCGCGAAGCGCAGCACGTCGAAACGCGCACGGCGCGAGGATATCGCGGTGGGTGATACCCCGAGTCCTACGCCTACGGCATCGGGAGGCCCGCGCATGGGGGCTACGCGACGAGGTGTCGACGCGCGGCTTCGAGCGCGTCGTTGATCTCCCGGTAGGCCTGCTGCTGGAGGCCCTTCAGCTCGTCCGGGTCGCTGACGCCGTTGTACGTGCCGACCGTGCGGCGCACCGTGGACAGACGCCTCTCGAGGTCGAGGTCGCCCGTCAGGATGTAGGCCTGACCGATTGCCGAACGCACGCGCGCGTTGCAGTGGTACGCCGCCTGACGGAGCTGGTCGCGCTCCACCTCCGGCCGACCTGCGAGGCGCGACTTCGCCCGGCTGTAGGTGGCGCGGGAGTACTCGTACAGGCTGTCGGCGCACTCCCCATACACGCGCAGCCTCGCCTCCAGCATCCGCACGTCGCGATCGGACTTGCGCTGCAGCCGAGCCCCGAGCCACGCGCTGAGCAGTGCGGCGACGAACCCCATGCCTGCCACGATCACCGTTGAATCCACGAGCGGAACATAGCGACACACGACGCGCGGCGGCTAGACCTGTCGGCTGTGTCGATGGCACTTCCGCACCAGAACAGCGGGCAGATAAGCGCCGAAGCGCGGTCCGGTGAGGCTCCGGCGACTCCTGAGGCGATGGCTCAAGGGGTGATTCCGCCACGAATGGGCTTGGCCGCCAGCGATTGATGCCCGCTGCCGCGTGCTACTTGAGGACCGCCCACGCGATCAGCGAATCCAGCCGGCGGATGTCCGCGCCCTTGCCGACCTTGATCTTGATGTGACCGGCCCGGGTCCACATCTCGATCTCGGCGTTCGTGTCCAGCAGGCGACCGGCGTTCTCCGAGGACCACATGTTGATCGAGCTGTACGGGAGGGAGTAGATCTCTACCTTCTTGCCGGTCATGCCCTGCGCATCCCGCACGATCAGCCGCTTGGTCGTGAAGATCGCGCTATCCCGGAATGTCTTGAAGGCAGTGACGGGGGTCGCCCCCTCCACAATGAGACTGCCCACGTCGTCCGGGATCGGGATCTCCTGCATGAACGTCCAGGCAGTAGTCACGGCGGTTTCTAGTGGCATTCCGCGACCCTAGTGAAGATCGGTGACGACCGCGGTCGATCCAGCCAGGCCGTGCCACCATGGCCACACGCACCCGTACGCCCGTAACCGCCCCGTCACATCCGCCGTCTACGGTCGCCCGCGTACATCCGCCCTAAGGAGGACCTGGTGCCCGTCGAGCCGATCAACCCGCCCCCGCGCCTGCTGATGGGCCCCGGCCCGGTCGACGCCGACCCCCGGGTCCTGCGGTCGATGGCGGCGCCGCTGATCGGCCAGTACGACCCCGCCATGACCGCGTACATGGACGAGACGTCCGCGCTCTACCGCGACGTCTTCCGCACCACCAACGACGCCACCCTGCTCGTCGACGGCACCTCCCGCGCCGGCATCGAAGCCGCCCTCGTCTCCCTCCTCGAACCCGGCGACCGCGTCCTCGTCCCCGTCCTCGGCCGGTTCGGGCACCTGCTGCGCGAGATCGCCGAACGCTGCGGCGCCGACGTCCACGTCATCGAGACCGACTGGGGCACCGTCTTCGAACCGCAGCAGATCCTCGCTGAAGTCGACCGCGTACGCCCGAAGGTCCTCGCGATGGTCCAGGGCGACACCTCCACCACGATGTGCCAGCCGCTCGAGGGCATCGGAGCCGTATGCCGGGAACGCGACGTCCTCACGTACGTCGATGTCACCGCATCCCTCGGCGGCAACACGTTCGCGATGGACGACTTGCAGCTCGACGTCGCCACCGCCGGACTGCAGAAGTGCCTCGGCGGCCCCTCCGGCAGTGCCCCGATCACCCTGTCCCCCGCCGCGGTCGAGGTCGTCACCGCGCGCAAGCACACCGAGGCCGGGATCCGCGACGCCGGCGAGGTCGACCACGGCGAGCGCATCCGCTCGAACTACTTCGACCTCGCGATGATCCTCGACTACTGGGGCCCGCGCCGCCTCAACCACCACACCGAGGCGACCTCGATGCTGTACGCGGCGCGCGAGTGCGCCCGCCTGCTCGTCACCGAGGGCATGGACGCCGCCGTCGAACGCCACCGGCTGCACGGCGAGGCGATGACGGCGGGCGTACGGGGGCTCGGGCTCGAGGTGTTCGGCGACGTCGCGCACAAGATGAACAACGTGGTCGCCGTCGAGATCCCCGACGGGATCGACGGCGACGCGGCCCGTACGGCGATGCTGACCGACTTCGGGATCGAGATCGGTACGTCGTTCGGACCGCTGCACGGCCGGGTCTGGCGGATCGGCACGATGGGCTACAACGCCCGTACGGACGCCGTCCTCACCACGCTCGCCGCGCTGGAGCAGGTGCTGCGCGCGGGCGGGGTCGCCGTACCGCCCGCGGGCGGGGTCGCGGCCGCGAAGGAGGTCTACGCGTGAGCGAGCCCAGCGCGCACGGCGCGACCGCCCGCAGCGACGCGGCCGCCCGTACGGCCCTGAAGCGCTGCGACGAGCTCGCCGCGCTGAGCGCGTACGAGGGCCGGATCGATCGGTACTTCCTCACCCCCGAGCACGCCGCCGCGAACGCGCTCGCAGCCGGCTGGATGCGCGACGCCGGCATGACCGCGCGGATCGACGCCGTCGGCAACGTCTGCGGCCGCCTCGAGGGCGCCGAACCGGGACTGCCCGCACTCCTGCTCGGCTCGCACCTCGACACGGTGCCGGACGCGGGACGGTACGACGGGCCGCTCGGCGTCGTCGTCGCGATTGCGGTCGCGCAGCGGATCGCCAAGCGGGCCGCGTCCGGCGAGGCGCTGCCGTTCGCGCTCGAGGTGGTCGGGTTCTCCGACGAGGAGGGCACGCGGTTCTCCTCGGCGCTGATGGGCAGCCGTGGGCTGGCCGGGTCGTGGGACGACGCGTGGTTCGACCAGATCGACGCGGGTGGGGTGACGCTGCGCGAGGCGTTCGTGCGGTTCGGGCTCGACCCCGACCGGGTCGGCGACGCGGCGCGGAACCCGGACGAGCTCGTCGGGTACCTCGAATCGCACATCGAGCAGGGCCCGTACCTCGAGGAGGCCGACCGCGCCCTCGGTGTCGTGTCGACGATCGCGGGGGCGCGCCGGTTCGCGATCAGCGTGCACGGCGAGGCGCGGCACGCGGGCGGCACCCCGTACGAGCGCCGTCGTGACGCGCTGATCGGGGCGAGCCACGCCGTGCTCGACGTCGAGCGGATCGCGCGCGCCGAGCGCGTGATCGCGACCGTCGGGGCGATGCAGGCGTACCCGGGTGGCGTCAACGTCATCCCCGGCCGCGTCGACCTCACGCTCGACCTGCGCGCCGAGCACGACGCCGACCGCGACCGCGCGTGGGACCTGATCGTCGACGCCGCCGAGAAGCGGTGCGCCGAGCGCGGGCTGCGCTGGGAGGCGACCGAGACGCACAGCGCGCCGGCGGTGGCGATGGACCCGGCGCTGCGCGCGGCGATCACGGACGGGCTGGCGGCAGTCGGGGACAAGGATCCGATGGTGCTGTTCTCGAAGGCCGGCCACGACGCGATGGCGGTCGCGGCGATCACGGGGGTGGGGATGCAGTTCGTGCGGTGCCACGACGGGATCTCGCACCACCCGGGCGAGGCCGTACGGGCGGACGACGTCGCGGCGGCGATCGACGCGTTCGAGGCGTCCGTGCTGGCCGTAGCCGCGACCTACGCCGGTTGAGCCCGCCCCCCGCCGGTCTCGATCCTCGCGTCTGGGCGCTGGTCGAGGCGGGCGAGGAACGAGCCCGATCGAGACCCCGTCTCGATCCTCGCCGCGCTCGGCCTCGACCAGCGGGATCGACAAGCGGCCTCGACCATCGGGATCGACCGGTGGGGCACCGCGCGTTCGCGACCTCACTCGCTCTGACCGCTGATCCGCCCGAGGAGGTAGCGGCGTTCGGCTTCGTTGGTCGTGAGCTCAGCGGCGGCGCGGTACTCGCCCGCGGCGCGGTCGTGCTCGCCGAGGCGGTCGTGGAGGTGGGCGCGGACGGCGTGGGTGCGCTGGGTGACGAGAGGGTCATCGGTGATGCCGTGCTCGCGGTCGAGCTGGTCGAGGAGCGCGATGCCCCGACGGGGACCGAAGGCTTCGGCGACGGCGACCACCCGGGCCAGGCGTACGGGCGCGGCCGGCTGGAGCCGTTCGAGCCAGAGGTAGAGGGCCGCGATCTGCGGCCAGTCGGTGTCCTGCGCGGATGCCGCCTGCGCGTGCGTGGACGCGATCGCTGCCTGGAGCTGGTACGGGCCGACGCGCTCGCGCCGCCAGGCATCGTCGATGAGCCGCCGCCCCTCGATGATCATGTCCTGATCCCAGAGTGAACGGTCCTGGTCGGGCAGAACGATGAGCTCGTCGCGCGGATCCGTACGAGCGTCGCGACGTGCGTCGGTCAGCAGCATGAGCGCGAGCAGCCCGGCGACCTCGGCCTCGTCGGGGAGGAGTGCGTGGAGCATCCGGGTGAGCCGGACGGCTTCGGCGGTGAGGTCGACCCGGGTGAGGCGGTCGCCGGCGGTGGCGGTGTAGCCCTCGTTGAAGATCAGGTACAGCACCCGCATCGCGACCGCGACGCGGCCGGCCAGGTCGTCGTCGTCGGGGATGTCGAAGCGGGCGCCGGACTTCCTCAGGGTCTGCTTGGCGCGGCTGATCCGGGTGCCCATCGTGGTCTCGGTCGCGCCGTACGCACGCGCGATCTCTTCGGTGCTGAGACCACCGACCGCGCGCAGCGTCAGGGCGACCTGCGAGACGCCGCTGAGGGAGGGGTGGCAGCACATCAGCAGGACGCGCAGGCTGTCGTCATGGTCGATCACGGCCGGTGCGGGCCGGGTGGGGTCGACGAGCATGGGATCGGCGTACGCGGCGTCTTCCTCGCGGCGGCGGGAAGCCTGTTCGGACCGGATCAGGTCGATCATCCTCCGGTAGCCGACGCGGATCAGCCAGCTGCGAGGTTCATCCGGGATCCCCTCGCCCGGCCAGCGCTGGGCGGCGACGAGGAGGGCCTCCTGGACGGCGTCCTCGGCGAGCTCGAACCGACCGAACCTCCGCACCAGCGCACCGAGCACGTGCGGCGCTTGCTCGCGCAGCACATCCACGATGCGCCGGTTCACGGCGGGTTCCGGGTCCGGCATCAGGCGAAGTCGTCGCCCATGATCGGACGGATCTCGAACGGCTCGCCGAGCACCTCGACGATCCGGGCGGTGATGTCGCGGGCGCGTTCCAGGCTGGCGACGTCGATGATCGCGAAGCTCGCGAGCACCTCCTTCAGCTCGGCGAACGGGCCATCGGTCGCCGTGACACCGGCGTCGGTCTTACGGACGGTGGTGGTGACCGCCGGGTGACCGAGCCCCTCGCTGAGGACGAACTCACCGGTCTCGCGCAGCTCGGCCTCGAACTTCTGATACGCGGCGAACGCGTCCAGAGCCTCCTGGCTGGGCGCGTCGGCCGTGGCGGCATCCCAGGCCTCGGCGGGGGTGTAGCTCAACAACAGATACTTCACGATCGTGGCTCCTCAGCTGCTCGGTCGTGCTCGACGCTACCGGCGCTCACGCCGACCGTCGCAGGACGAGGGCGTACACCGTGACCCACGTGAAGGCGATCAGCCCGGTGATCGCGATCTGGATGCTCGCCTCGTCGGGCGAGGTCGGCAGGAGGAGCACCAGAGCGACCAGTCCGTTGCCGACCGCGGCCCCCACGTGACGGGCCCGGATGTGCCGCACGAGCAAGGTGATGCACGCCGCCGCGAGCGCAACGAACGAGGTAGCCGCGGCGGCGGTGTGCACGATCGAGTGCCACGACATCTCCACGACGCCGGCAGGTGCGCCCTCGGGGAAGCCGTTCTGCGGGTCCATCGTGAACGGGCCGGCGACGACGAACCCGGCGCCGAAGATCGCGAGGAAGATCGGCACCAGGCGCCGGCCGATCCCGGTGGTCACGAGACGGCGGTGCGCGACGGCGAGCGCGATCACGCCCAGCCCGGCCAGTACGAACGTAACCTGCTGGATCCACCCCGGCGAGCCGGTCGCGAGCTGGCTCAGCGGGTGGATGCCGATGTCGAACCCGGGCCGCGCCAGCGCCTGGACCAAGGACGACACGTAGAAGAAGGGGCCGGCCAGGGCCGCGGCGGCCAGCAACGTCCGGGTACGCGGGCCGGCGACCCGCCCGACGGTGTTCCCGGTGTCGGTGGTGGTGTGCATGAGGTGCTCCGTATCGGTCCGGTGTCGCCCCGAGCGGGCGACGTCACCGACACCTCGGAGCCGATGGCCCTGCTTCGACATCCCCAGCGAAAGACCTCTCCTCGAAATCTCTCGGGTCATCGTGTCGAGAACCGCCCGCTGACTCCGAGGTCCCGGTGAGCGCGACCCGAACCGCGGTCGCACCACCGAACCGAACGGACGGAGCACATCATGACCGAGAACAACAGCGACATCGCCGCCGGGGACTACGGGCAGGACGCCCCGGCCGAGCCCAGCGAACGCCTCCGCGCCCTCGACCGGCTCGTCGGCACCTGGAGCGTCACCGGCGGCGCGACCGGCACCGTCCGGTACGAGCGGGCGCTCGGCGACTTCTTCCTGATCCAGCACGTGGACCTCGAACAGGACGGACAGACCGTGACGGGGTTCGAGGTGATCGGACATCTGCACCCCTTCGGCGAGCCAGTCAGCGAGGAGATCGCCTCCCGGTTCTACGACTCGCAGGGCAACACCTTCGACTACGTCTACGAGCTCGACGACGACACACTCACCATCTGGGCAGGCGCCACGGGAAGCCCCGCCTACTTCCGCGGCACCTTCACCGACGGCGACACCGTCATGACCGGCGCATGGGTCTACCCCGGAGGCGGGGGTTACCCCAGCACCATGACCCGGCAGTAGCGCGTCCAGATCCAGCGCCGTGCATTCTCGGCCTTCCGAGGTTGATGGCTGCGCGGTAGCGTCGTGGTCGCGGATCCGGGAGTGGCCGATCCGAAGAGTCGATGAACGGGTGCGAGTCGGCCGCGCTGGAGATTGAGACGCCCCGCCTTGCCCTCCCGGATCCGCCTCACGTGCCGGCTACGCCACGCCGGAACTCGCCGTGGTCTCGACAGGCTCGACCGGCGGAGGTGACGAAAGGGTCTCGATCGTCGCTCCGCTCCGCCTCGACCGGCGGAGGGGAGGGAGGGGTCTCGATCGTCGCTCCGCTCCGCCTCGACCGGCGGATCGGATGGGCGGTCAGGTGGCGTGGCGGGCGACGGCTTCGGCGATCGTGTCGGGGGCCAGCACGGGCAGCATGTGGTCCGCGCCGGCGACCTCGAGGTCCTCGCACCACGGGAACCACCCGCGTACGACCTCCCGCGCGTCCGCGAACACCGGCCGCGTGCTCCCGCCCACGACCAGCAGCACCGGGCACCGTACGGCCGTGACCTGGTCGGCGCTGAGCCCGTCGGTCCACGCCATCCCGGGCATGTCCGACTCGAACCCCATCGGCGCACCGTCGACCGAGTCCTCGAACGCGTCCGGCGCGACCCGCTCCATCCGCTCGCGCCACCCCTCCCGCAGGGTCGCGTCGTAGAACGCGGTCATGGCCCCGCCGACGTCACCCGCGCCGTACCGCTCGACCACCGGGCCCATCGACTCCAGCCACTCGGCGCCGGCCGGGTGCGAGAACGGGACAGGCGGTTCGAGGAGGGTGAGCGAGCGGACCCGATCCGGGTGCGCCGCGGCCGTCGTCAGCGCCACGAGCGCGCCGAGCGAGTGGCCGACGAGGTGCGCGGCGTCGATACCGAGGTGGTCCAGTAACCCGATCAGGTCGTCGGCCTGGTCCTCCAGCGTCAGCGGACCGATCGGCTCCGGCCGCGGACTGTGCCCATGCCCCTGCCGGTGGTAGAGCACCCGCCGGAACCCGCCCAGCGCCTCGGCCTGCTCGACGCCCGCCAGCAGCTCCGCCGCGAACCCGCCGTGCACGAGCACGACCGCCTCCCCCTCCCCCGTCGCCCGGTACGCCAGCTCGTGGTCGCCGATCGTCGCGGTCTGCATCGTCAGGGACGTCGTGGACATGGCACTCTCCTCAGCTCGTACGGCGCTGTCCCCCTGCAGGCGCGACATCCCCCGTCGCACCGCGACGCCCGCCGTCGCGCGCACCCCGCGCACCCCGCGCGACCCGCCCGACGTGCCAGGATGGGAGCGAGGGAACGCTGATGCGAGCACCGGAGACGCACTACGCCCGGACCGGCGACGTCGAGATCGCCTACCAGACGGTGGGCGACGGGCCGGTGGATCTGGTGTGGGCGTTCGGCTTGATGACCCACCTCGAGGTCAAGTGGGAGGAACCGTCCCTCACCGCGATGCTCGAGGAGCTGTCGCGCTTCACGCGGCTGATCCTGTTCGACCGGCGCGGCTGCGGGCTGTCCGACCGCGGCGACCGCCACCTCGCGCCGACCCTCGAGGAACGCGTCCAGGACGTCGTCGCGGTCCTCGACGCCGTGGGGTCGGAGCGCGCGTCGTTCTTCGGGGTGTCCGAGGGGTGTGCGCTAGCGGCGCTGTTCGCGTCGATGCACCCGCAGCGGACCGAGCGCATCATCCTGTACGGCGGGATCTCGCGGCTGCTCCGCGACGGCGACCACCCGTGGGGCGTGCTGGACGAGACGGAGTACGATGCCGCGTTCGGGCCGGTGTTCCAGCACTGGGGCACGCCCGAGGGCGCGACCGCCCAGGTCAGCCTGATCGCGCCGTCGGCGGCCGACGATCCGGACTACCTCGCGTGGTTCGCGCGGCAGCAACGCCTCGCGCTGAGCCGTGACGCGGTGGTGCGGTTCATGGACACGGCGAAGCGCTACGACCTCGACGACGTCTTCCAGACCGTACGGGCGCCGACGCTGGTCGTGCACCGCTCCGGCGACACGGTGGTTCCGACGAGCAGTGCGCGCCGGATCGCGTCGCGGATTCCCGGCGCCCGCCTCGTCGAGCTGCCCGGCGTGGACCACCTCCCGTACGTGGGTGATGCGGCGTCGATCGTGGACGCGGTGCGGGAGTTCCTCGGCGTACCGGCCCCGCCCGCGCCCACCGACCATCGCCTCGTCACCCTGCTCGCGACCGACGCGCACGACCCCGACAGCCTCGCGCTGGTCCGGCGGCACGCGCGCCGCTGGGACGGCGTCGAGGTGACGACGGCGTCGGGAGACGGCGCGATCCGGTTCGACTCCGCGACCCACGCCGTACGGTGCGGGCTGGGTGTGGTGCGGGCGGCGCACGATGGCGGTGTGGCGCTCCGCGCTGCCGTCCACACCGGCGAGTGCGAGGTCGGCGGTCCGATCGTGCGCGGACCCGCGTCGCGCGTGCCCGCCGCGTTGTTGCGCCACGGGCCACCGGGTCGGGTGGTGGTGAGCGGGACCGTACGGGATGTCGTGCCGGGTTCGGGGATCGTGTTCGCCGCCGAGCAGCGCGTACGGCTGCCGGATCCTCTCGGCGAGATCACCATGACGACGGTCGCCGTGCCGGGTGAGGAGGAGGCAGGGAGGACGCCCGAGCAGGTGTTCCGGCGCGACGGGGAGTACTGGACCGTCGCGTTCGAGGGCCGCGTCGTCACGCTGCGCGACAGCAAGGGGATGCACGACCTCGCGACCCTGCTCGCGGAACCGGGGCGGGAACGGCACGTCCTCGACCTGTGCGCCGGGGAGGCGGGCGCGGCGCCCCGTACGGCGCCGTCGCAGGAGGTGGTCGACGGGCAGGCCCGCGCCGACTACCGGCGTCGGCTGGCCGAGCTGGACGAGGCCGTACGCGAGGCTGAGGCGTTGGGCGGATCGACCGAGGCGTTGGTTGAAGAGCGGGACTGGCTGGTCCGCGAGCTCGCCACGGCGTACGGGGTGGGCGGGCGCGTTCGTACCGTCCCCGACGACGCGGAACGGGCCCGCAAGGCCGTCTACCGTCGGGTCGCGGATGCGCTGCGTCGGATCGAGCAGGCGCATCCCGAGCTCGGGCGGCATCTGCGGCACTCGGTGCACACCGGCACGTACTGCAGCTACGACCCGGAGCGCGCGCTGCGCTGGGTGACGGGCGGGGCGTGAGGGCGGGGGTCTCGATCGTCGCTCCGCTCCGCCTCGACCACCGGAGCGCCGATACTCGAGGCGCGAGCGCAGCGAGTGATCGAGAGTCGACCACCCGGGGCACCGGGTCTCGATCGTCGCTCCGCTCCGCCTCGACCACCGGTGGCGGGTCTCGATCGGCGCTCCGCTCCGCCTCGACCATCGGACCGCCGGGGGCCTACGCGTCGTGGAGGGTCAGCCAGACGGCGACGGCGGTCTCCGTACCGTCGTTCGACACGAGGTGAGGCGTCGCCGCCGCGAACGTGATCGAGTCGCCGACCCCCAGCACGTACCGCTCCTCCCCCACGACCACCGTCAGCTCGCCGGCGGTCACGCTGCCGACCTCGCGGCCGCGGTGCACGAGCAGCTGGCGGTGCTGGCTGGACGCGGCGCCGGGCGGGTAGGTCGACTCGAACAGCTCCGCACCGGCGACCGGCACCGGCGACAGCCGGCGGTACGTGACGCCCTCCGCGAGCTCGACCGGACCGGTCTCCCAGGCCCGCCCGACCATCACGCCGGACTCCGCGCCCCCGGACTCGTCGAACACCGACGCCAGCGGCACGTCCAGCGCGGTGACGATCTCGACGAGGCGGTTCACCGACGGCTGCATGACGCCGCGCTCGATCTGCGACAGCGCGCTCGGCGAGATCCCGAGCTCCCCGGCGAGCGCCCGCATCGACACCCCGGCCGCTTCGCGCAGCTCGCGCAGACGCGCGCCGAGTCGTACGGGCGAGGCGATGTCGGTCTCGTCGAGCGGGGTCATGGTGGGGAGTGTAGGGAGGATTCGGGTCGTTCCGCGGCCCCGGCGAATTTCTTACACGTCGTTCACCGATGAGTAACGCGCTGACGGCCGTGAAGCAATAACTTCATTCCATGGACATCGACGCGTTCAACGGCAGCGCCGCCGAGGAACTCACCGAGACCCTCACCGCCTGTGCCGACATCCCAGCCTGGGTCGCCGCGATCGTCGACGGCCGCCCGTACGCCGACACCGACGCCCTCCTCCGTACGGCTGAGGGTGCGACCGCGTTCTGGACCGCCGACGACGTGGAGCGAGCGCTGGCCCAGCACCCGCGGATCGGGGAACGCTCCGACCGCGGGGGCGCCGAGGCCGCGATGTCCGCCCGCGAGCAGTCCGGGGTGTCGCAGGAGGCCGACGTCGCCGAGCGCCTGCGGGCCGGCAACGCGGCGTACGAGGAGAGGTTCGACCGGGTCTATCTCGTCCGCGCCGCCGGACGCAGCGCCGAGGAGATCCTCGCGATGCTCGAGCAGCGCCTCACCAACGACCCGCAGACCGAGCTCGAGGTCACCGCGGGCCAGCTCCGCGAGATCGCGATGCTGCGGCTGCGCGGACTGCTGGACCTGCCCGCGGACCCTCCGGCGACCAGGATGGACCCATGACCAGCCACGTCACCACCCACGTCCTCGACACCGCGCTCGGCCACCCCGCCGCCGGCGTCACCGTCACGCTGAGCCTCGTCGAGGACCGCGCCGTCGAACCCCTCGCGTACGGCGTCACCGACGACGACGGCCGCGTCCGCGAGCTGGGCCCGGAGCACCTCCCGACCGGCACGTACCGCCTGACGTTCGACGTCGCCGGCTACTTCGCGCACTCCGGGCGGACCGCGTTCTTCCCGTCGGTCGACATCACGTTCGCGCTGAGCGACGTCGACCAGCACCACCACGTCCCGCTGCTGCTGAGCCCGTTCGCCTACTCCACCTACCGAGGGAGCTGAGATGCCCGTGTCCCAGACCGATCCGACCTCCGCGCCGAGCGAGCCCGCAGCCGGGTACCGGCTCGGCGCGAACCGCTACGGCAAGGCCGAGGTCCGGCTGGTACGGGTCGACCGCGACACCGAACGGCACACGCTCACCGACCTGTCCGTCACGAGCCAGCTGCGCGGCGACTTCGCCGACACGCACACCCGCGGCGACAACGCCCACGTGATCGCGACGGACACGCAGAAGAACACGATCTTCGCCTTCGCCCGCGACGGCATCACCTCCCCCGAGGCGTTCCTGCTGCGCCTGGCTGCGCACTTCACCGACGACTTCGCGTGGGTCGACGGCGGCCGCTGGGAGGCCCACGCGTACGGGTGGGACCGCTTGCCTTCTGAGTCCGGCGCGCCGCACGACCACGCGTTCGCGCGCTCCGGCGGCGAGACCCGTACGGCGCTGGTCGACGTCGACGGCGGCCGTACGACCGTGCTCGCCGGGCTGCGCGACCTGACCGTGATGAAGTCGACCGGGTCGGAGTTCGTCGGGTTCCCGCGCGACCGCTACACGACGCTGCCCGAGGAGACCGACCGGATCCTCGCGACGTCGGTGTCGGCGCGGTGGCGCTACGCCGACGGGGTGGCCGATCTGGACGGGCGCGGGCTGGACGGGGGCGGGCTGGACTGGGACAGCGCGTACGGGGCGGCGCGGTCGGCGATGCTCACGGCGTTCGCGGACACGCACTCGAAGGCCCTCCAGGAGACGCTGTACGTGATGGCGACCGCGGTGCTGGACGCGGTGCCTCAGATCGCCGAGGTGCGGTTCTCGATGCCCAACAAGCACCACTTCCTCGTCGATCTCGCGCCGTTCGGGCTCGACAACCCCGGCGAGGTCTTCTACGCGGCCGACCGGCCGTACGGGCTGATCGAGGCCGCCGTGCTCCGCGACGGCGAGGCCGACGGGCATGCCGTGTGGGACAGCGTGGACGGGTTCTGCTGAGATGCCGGGTCTGGGGACAGGTGCGCTCGAGGCCGTCCGGGCCCGGCGGGTGCTCGTGGACGGACGGCTCCAGCCGGCGCTGCTGCGGATCGCAGACGGGCGGTTCTCGGAGATCGTGACCGGACCGGGTGCGCTGGAGGCGCCGGTCGGGGACGCGGGCGGCTCGCCCGCAGACCTGGCCGTTCTCGACGTCGGCGACGACGTGATCGTCCTCCCCGGCATCGTCGACACGCACGTCCACGTCAACGAACCGGGCCGTACGGCGTGGGAAGGCTTCGCGACCGCGACCGAAGCGGCTGCGCGCGGCGGCGTCACGACCCTGATCGACATGCCGCTCAACAGCATCCCGTCCACCACGACTCCCGAGGCGCTCGCACTGAAACGGGCCCGCGCCGCTGCGAAGGCACGGGTCGACGTCGGCTTCTGGGGCGGCGCCGTCCCGGACAACCTCGGCACGCTCGAGGTGCTGTGGGACGAGGGCGTGTTCGGGTTCAAGTGCTTCCTGCTCGACTCCGGTGTGGAGGAGTTCGCGCCGCTCGACCGCGACCAGCTGCACACCGCGATGCGCGAGGTCGCCGGGTTCGGGGGCCTGCTGATCGTGCACGCCGAGCACCCGGACGTGATCGCGGCGGCGCCCGCGCCCGCCAGCCGGGCGTACGCCGACTTCCTCGCGTCGCGTCCCGACGCCGCCGAGGTGGACGCGATCGAGATGCTGATCGACGCCGCGCGCGAGCACGGCACCCGGACGCACATCCTGCACCTGTCCAGCGCACGGGCCCTCGAACCGATCGCGAAGGCCCGCGCCGAAGGCCTCCCCATCACCGTCGAGACCTGCCCGCACTACCTCGTGCTCGACGCGGACGCGGTCCCGGACGGCGCGGCGGAGTTCAAGTGCTGTCCCCCGATCCGCGACGCCGACAACGCCGACGCGCTCTGGGACGGGCTGCGCGACGGCGTCATCGACGTGATCGTCACCGACCACTCCCCGTCCACGGCCGAGGAGAAGCATCGCGGCGACGGCGATCTCCAGCAGGCGTGGGGTGGGATCGCGGGGCTGCAGGTGGGATTCGCGGCGGTGGCGGACGCGGCGTCGCGGCGCGGGATCGGGATCGAACGCGTCAGTGCCTGGATGTCATCGGGGCCGGCGGCGTTGGCGGGGCTCGGTGCGAAGGGCGCGATCGCCGTCGGGCGCGACGCCGATCTCGTCCTGTGGGCGCCCGACGAGCCGTACGACGTGCGGGCCGACGCGCTCGCGCACCGCAACAAGCTCACGGCGTACGACGGGCTGCGCCTGCGCGGACGCGTACGGGCGACTGTGCTGCGCGGGTCGGTGGTGTTCGACGGCGAGGGTGTGCCGGCGATCCCTTCCGGGCAGCTCCTGTCGCGTTAGCGGTTCGGGGTCTCGATCACTCGCTCCGCTCGCGCCTCGACCACCGGAAGGGAAGCACCGCTGGTCGAGGCGGGCGAGGAACGAGCCCGATCGAGACCCCGCTCCGCTCGCGCCTCGACCAACAGAAGCACCGCTGGTCGAGGCGGGCGAGGAACGAGCCCGATCGAGACCCCGCGCCTACCGCCCGTACGGTCGAACGACGAGGCCCGTACCGCCGCCGCGGCGGACCGGCTCCGCGGCCGCGATCATCGAACCGCGCTTCGTCACCTCGATCGTCGCCGCCGCCCCGATCTCCGCGGCGGACGTGAACTGGTCCCCGGACGGTGTGAGCGCCTGCCCGAACGGCGCCAGCGCATCCCCGTACTCCTCGATGAACTCCGGCTCCGCCGTCGTCGCCACCGTGTTGCGCTGCGACGCGCGCGGTGCCGCGACCGCCTCCGGGAGGGTCATCCCGAGGTCGATCCGGTTCATCAGGATCTGCAGCACGGTCGTGATGATCGTCGAACCACCCGGCGAACCCAGCACGTACTTCACCCGGGTCTCCGTACGGCCCTTGCCCTTGTCCTTGCCCCAGCCGCCCTTGCCGCGGCCCTTGCCCCAGCCGCCCTTGCGGTCGCGCTCGAGCACGATCGTCGGCGACATCGAGGAGCGCGGACGCTTGCCGGGCTCGATCCGGTTCGGGTCGGCCTCGTCGTAGACGGCCGAGAAGTCGGTCAGCTCGTTGTTCAGCAGGAACCCGCGCCCCGGCACGAGGATCCCCGAGCCGCCGGTCTGCTCGATCGTGAGCGTGTACGCGGCGGCGTTGCCCCACTTGTCGACGACCGAGAGGTGGGTGGTGGAGATGTTCTCGGTGTCCGGCTTCTCGGTGTACGCGGTGGTCGCGCAGCCGGAGTCGGTGAGCGCGCCCGCGGCGACCGGGCGCGGCGTCGCGGTGTCCGGGTCGATCGTGCACGCCCGGGCGTCGGCGAAGTCCTGGCTCAGCAGCGTCTCGGTCGGCACGTCGACGAAGGCCGGGTCGCCGACGTAAGCACCACGGTCGGCGAACGCCCGCGCGGACGCCTCGATGTAGTAGTGCAGGCTCTGCGCGGTCTCGTCACCGCCCTCGAGATCGAAGTTCTCGAGGATGTTCAGTGCCTCTCCGACCGTGGTGCCCCCCGAGCTCGACGGCGCCATCCCGTACACGTCCAGGCCGCGGTAGCCGACCCGCGTCGGCGCCTGGCGCAGCACCTCGTACGCCGCGAGGTCGTCGGGGGTCATCGATCCGGGCGGGACCGGGAGGTCCGTGTCCGGCGAGGTCACCGGGTCCTGCACGGTGTCGGCGATCTCGTCGGCGATCGGGCCGTCGTAGAAGACGCCGGTGCCGCGCCGGGCGATCAGGCGGTACGTGTGGGCGAGGTCGCGGTTGCGGAAGACCGTCCCGACCTGCGGCGCGTCGCCGTCCGGCAGGAACAGCGCGGCCGTGTCCGGGAACGCCGCGAACCGCTCCTCGTTCTGCAGCGTCTGGCTGCGGAACGTCTCGTCGACCACGAACCCCTTGCTGGCCAGCTGCGTCGCCGGCTTCAGCGCACGGCGCAGCGAGTGCGTCCCGTAGTCGTCGAGCGCCGCCTCCCAGGTCGCGAGCGTGCCGGGGACGCCGACGGAGACGCCGGACGTGACGCGGTCGGGGCTGAACGGGTACGGCTGGCCGGTCGCGGGGTCGATGAACGCGTCCGGGGTGATCCCCGCCGGAGCGGTCTCGCGCCCGTCGATCGTGGACACGTCTCCGGTCCGTGCGTCGTAGTACACGAAGTAGCCGCCTCCTCCGACGCCCGCGCTGTACGGCTCGGTGACGCCGAGTGCAGCCGCCATCGCGACCGCGGCGTCCGCTGCGTTGCCGCCCTTCGCGAGCACGTCGCGGCCGATCTTGCTGGCGTTCGCGTCCACCGACGACACCGCGCCACCCGTGCCGTACGAGGTGGGCGGGGCGTGGCCGTGGCCGTGGCCCCGGTGGGCCTCGGCCGGTGCGGCGACGAGAGTGGCGAGCGTGAGTCCTGCGGCGGCGATCAGAGCCGCAGCGGTCCGACGACAATTCATCACGTACCTCCTCCGGCCGACGCTGCCACCGCCCCCGCAGACCCGCAACCGGGGTGGGAACCCGCCGCGATCCATCAGTGCGGTTGATCCGGGGCAGCATGTGCCCGAGATCCACCGCACTACGGCCCCGCCCGCACGGCGCAGTCGGGAGATCTGCAGGGGTGCGGTTCTCCGGACCAGCCGTGCTGCCGCAGCACCTCCCCGACCTTCGCCGCGGTCCCGCAGGGTCGACGGAACACCTGGCCCCATCCCAGGCGTACGGTCGGCCGTCCTGCGACGAGGACGTCGAGGTCGCGTTCCAAGTCGTCGTCCCGCTGCTCGGCTTCGCCGTGATGGCGTCCGTCCAGCTCGATCACCACCTCGTCGAGATCGACGTCGCGGTAGGCGATCCGGTAGGGCTCCCGAACCGCGCGGCGTTGTCCGCGGCCGGAGGGGAGTCCGTGCGGGCGTTCGATGCGGTGCCGATACCCGTGCTCGATGACGGAGTGAGTCCCGTCGGCGATGTCGCGCAGCACGGCCTGGAGGAATCGCCGACCCTTGACCCGCCCGCGCGCGTTGATCGCCGCACGCAAGCGGTTCGCGGTCGTACGCCGGGATCCGCACGCCGATGCGAGCGCCGCCACGGCACCGACTTCGTCGCGAGCACCGATCGCGACATCGAGGACAGCCTCCTCGAACAGCATCCGGGGTGGTGCGTAGTTCCATCGGACACGCGCCGTGAACCCCGTCCGACGCTCGACCGCGGCACCCGCCGGGGTCACTACGTTGCGATCACGGTCCGTCGCGATCTGGATCACCGACCGGTCGACCTCGTACAACGCCCGTCGCTCGTACGCCCGCAGTGCGGAGGCTGCGCAGAGCGCGGCCGGCCAGGCGCACAGAACCGCACCCCATGCCCGCTGGATCCAGGTCGGCTCGCCGGTGTGGTCGACGTACACCCCTGGGTGCAGCTCCACCAGGTCACGGCGTCGCCTCCATCGCCGGATGTCGTCGTCGCAGTATCCGAGATCGAGCAGCTGACGCCGCGCGACCACCCCGTGTTGCTGGGCCAGCAAGTCGCGGGGCGGATCCACCGCTGCATGCTGCCGGTGTTCGCGGGATCGCCGCTGGCGTCTTCCACAGGCAACAGTGCGGTGGATCCTGGGCAGCATGTGCCCGGGATCCACCGCACTGATGATCGGGCAGGGTTTCGACAGGCTCAACCGGCGGCAGCGGTCAGATCGGGGCGAGCTCGGGGCGCTTCGGCTTCACGGTGTCGCCGGACGACGTGCCCTGGATCCGGCGCTGCACCCACGGCACCGCGTACCCCTTGGCCCAGGCGAGATCGGCGTCGCGCCGCTCCTTCTTGGTCTGCGCGGACATCGCACGCAGTCGCGGCGGCTTGATGTCGTGGCTGATCCCGAGGGTGTCGAGGACGTGGATCGCCATCTTCTGGTGCCCCGCGGTCCCCATGTGGAGGCGGTCGACGTCCCAGTAGCGGTCGTCGCGGTACTCCCGGAACCGCCAGTAGTCCACGATCGTCGCCCCATGGGTCTCGGCGACCTCGCGGACGAGCTCGTTGTAGATCGCGACCCGGCCGCGCAGCTTGCCGAACACCGGCGCGAAGCCCAGGTCGAATCCGGTGAACATCACGACCCGCGCGCCCGTCACGGACAGGCGGCCGATCGCGGCGTCGTACAGCTCGACGAGGTGGTCCAGATCGACCTTCGGCCGCATGATGTCGTTGCCGCCGGCGTAGATCGTGATGAGGTCGGGCTGGAGCTTGAGCGCGGGCTCGAGCTGCTCGGCGATGACCGGCTTCAGCAGCCGGCCGCGGACGGCGAGGTTCGCGTACCCGAAGTCGTCGGACTTCGTCGCGAGCACCTCCGCGACCCGGTCCGCCCAGCCGCGCAACCCGTTGGGGCGACGGGAATCCGGGTCACCGACCCCTTCGGTGAAGGAGTCGCCGAGCGCGACGTAGCGGTGGTAGATCGGTTCGCTCGTCATCTGGCCATCTTGACACCCGTACGCCGTGGTTCTGCGCACCAGGGCACGTCCCGCGTCGCCTGATTCGCGCCGAATTGACCGATCTGTCGAATTGGACCACGGAGCGGACCACCGCGAGGATAGGCTGCGGCCAGCACCACCGCTCGTCTCCCAGGAGCCCGCCCGTGACGTCACGATCCACGTCGTGGCGACGACCTCGTACGGTCGCCGTCGCGGCGGTCTTCGCCCTCGTCCTCGCCGTCGTGATCGCGCTGCGCACCGGCGACGACGTGGTCGCCGACGAGCCTCAGCCCGACGGCAGCGTCGAGCGCACCAACGAGCTGCCGACCGAGCGGCCCGACGAGATCGGCGCTCCCCGCGACCCGCTCAGCATCGAGGAGATCGGGTACGCCAAGCACCTGGCCGAGACCGACGCGTCGATGCCGGACGACGCGACCGACGTCGACGGTGATCCCGTCGCGCAGCTGCTCTCGGTGGACCTCACGCCGACCGAGGGCGAGACGACGCAGCGCCTCGTCGACGTCACGTTCTACGACTACACCGACAACCACGTGATCACGCAGACCGTCGACCTCGGCGCCGGCACCGTCGACTCGGCCGACGGACGCGGGTTCCAGCCGCCCCCGAGCCCTGCGGAGACGTCCGCGGCCCTCGCCGTGGTCCTCGCCGACCCGATCAGCGACCAGCTCCAGGCCGAGTCCCTCAAGGGCACCGGAGCGACGTTCGACGCCGAGTCCGTCTCGGTCACGGGCAGCGCCTGGACGGCCGGGCCCGACCAGCAGGGACCGGCGGCCCGTTGCGGCAAGCAGCGCTGCGTCGAGCTGCGGATCCAGCTCCCCGACGGGCTCTACCTGACGGCCTCCGGACTCGTCGTGAACCTCTCCCAGGGCACCGTCCTCGACACCACCGGCGACCACGGCGACGCCGGCCACGACCACGCCGACGGCGACGCCGGCCACGACCACAGCGATCACGAGCACTGAGATGAGTCCCCGAGCCCTCCTCCGTACCCTCGCCCGCGCGACCGCGGCCCTCGCCGCGACCGCCCTCGCCGCCGGACTCCTCGTCGCGCTGCCCAGCGCGCCCGCGTCCGCCGCGACGCCCGACCTGTCGTGCTCGTCGAAGGGCGCGATCCGCAAGACGCTCGAGGCCGGCTCCGCGTGGGCCATGTGCTTCAACATCAACTCCAACAAGGGGCTCGTCCTCGAGGAGATCTGGTTCAAGGGCGCGAACGAGTCGCGCTACCGCAAGGTCCTGGACTCGATCGCGCTGAGCCAGCTCAACGTCCCGTACGACTCCGGCGTGAACCAGTGGAACGACATCACCGGCTTCGGGTTCGGCAACCAGCACCTGCAGAAGCTGGCGGCGAGCGAGTGCCCCGGAGGGACCCGCCGTACGGTCGAGCAGGCCTTCGACCTGCGCGGCTCGTTCGTCCAGCGCTCGATCCCCGCGGTCTGCGTCAACGAGCAGGACACCGGGCTCGCCTACCGCTCGCACGAGCAGGAGAACCAGTCGATCGAGGACGGGATCCTCTTCACCGACCAAGGCACCGATCTGGTCGTGTCGACGATCTCGAAGGTCGACTGGTACGAGTACGAGGTCCAGTACCGCTTCACCGACACCGGCTCGATCGTCCCGCAGCTCGGCGCGACCGGTGACCTGTCGCCGATCGACTTCGTCAACGATGCGCGGTTCGGCTGGAACGTCGGACTCGACCACACGCACGACACCTCGACGTCGCACCACCACAACGCCGTCTGGCGGGTCGACTTCGGCCTCGACGGCGCCACGAACCAGACCGTCGAGCAGTACGACTACGCGCAGGCGGGGTCAGGCGCGGCAGGTCCGCGACTGGCTGCGTCCACGACCACGGTGAGCACCGAGGCCACCAAGCAGGCGCCGGACTACCGCTGGTTCCGCGTCGTCGCGCCGGGCAGCCTCAACGCCGACGGACACGCCCGGTCGTACGAGATCGCGTTCGGCGCGAACGACGTCCACGGCGAGGTGGTCGGCAGCGCCGCGGACCCGTCCGCGCAGAACGCCGTGACGTTCAGCCAGGCGAGGGCCTGCGAGCAGTACGCGTCGGAGAACCTCACGTCACCCTGCACGAACCAGAGCGTCCTCGACTACGCCAACGGCCAGTCGCTGACGGACCCGGTCGCGTGGGTCAACGTCGGCTTCCACCACGTCGTGCGCGACGAGGACCAGAGCCCGATGCCGGTGCACTGGCAGGGCTTCACCCTGCTGCCGCGCGACTTCACCGCGATCTCGCCGATCACCCCGCTCGGGCGCGAGTGCGTGAACGGTCGACCCGACCGGTTCCTCGACTCCAGCGACCTCTGCGGCAACGCGACCCGGACCACCGTGAGCCGCTCGGCGACCGGACAGATCTACGGCACCCGCGCCCCGGTGTCGCTGTCGATCAAGGTGCGTCCGGTCGACAACGACGAGACGCCCACCGGCACCGCCAACGTGCTCGACGGCAAGCGGATCGTCGCCACCGGGATCAAGCTGAACGCGAACGGCAACGCCACGTACCGCCTGCCGTCCGGCCTCGCTGCGGGCCGGCACAACCTGAAGGCCGTCTACTCCCCGAAGTCGGGCAGCGACTGGGTCACGTCCAAGAGCAGCGCCATCGCGGTGGACGTCCGCAAGGCCACCTCGTACGCCCGGCTGAGCGTGAGCCCCACGCGGGTGGAGCGGGGGCGCAAGGTCACGTACGCGATCCGGGTCAGCGCCCCGGGCGGCTCCCCGACAGGGACGCTGCGGCTCAAGATCGGCAGCACCACCGTGAAGACGCGAGCGCTGAAGGGCTACCACCACGGTCGCCGGACGCTGAAGGTCCGCGTGAACAAGCGGCCCGGCGGGCGCACCGCGAAGGTCGTGTACGAGGGCAACCGCAACCTCAAGCGCAGCGTCGCCACCGACCGGATCCGCGTCCTTCCTCGCTGACCCGGTCGTACGGCCGCCTCGGGTGCGGATGGAAAGATGGACGCCATGCGCCTCGTCGACCACCTTCCTGCCGCCGAGGAGTCCGACGACGCCGACGTGGTCCTCGACGCGTTCATCACGTGGGCCGAGGGCGAGGGCCTGTCGCTCTACCCCGCGCAGGAGGACGCGCTGCTCGAGCTCGTGGCCGGCTCGAACGTGATCCTCGCGACGCCGACCGGCTCGGGCAAGAGCCTGGTCGCGTCCGGGGCGCAGTTCGCGGCGCTGGCCCGCGGGGAGCGCAGCTACTACACGGCCCCGATCAAGGCGCTGGTCTCGGAGAAGTTCTTCGCGCTCGTCGACCAGTTCGGCCCCGAGAACGTCGGGATGATGACCGGCGACGCGACGGTCAACGGCGACGCGCCCATCATCGCGGCGACCGCGGAGATCCTCGCCAACAAGGCACTGCGCGAGGGGTCGGACGCCGAGGTCGGGCTGGTCGTGATGGACGAGTTCCACTTCTACTCCGAGCCGGACCGCGGCTGGGCCTGGGAGGTGCCGCTGCTCGAGCTGCCGCACGCGCAGTTCCTGCTGATGTCGGCGACGCTCGGCGACACGGCGCGGTTCGAGACCGACCTGACCCGCCGTACCGGCCGCGAGACGACGCTCGTCGCGAGCACGGAGCGGCCGGTGCCCCTTGTCCACGAGTATGTGACGTCGCCGGTGCACGAGACCGTCGAGGAGCTGCTCGCGACCGGGCAGGCGCCCGTCTACATCGTGCACTTCAGCCAGGCCGCGGCGATCGAGCGGGCGCAGGCCCTGTCGAGCATCAACATGACGTCCAAGACCGAGAAGGCCCAGATCGCCGAGGAGCTGGGTGACTTCCGGTTCTCCACCGGGTTCGGCAAGACGCTGTCGCGGCTCGTACGGATGGGTGTCGGGGTGCACCACGCGGGGATGCTCCCGCGCTATCGCCGCCTGGTCGAGCGGCTCACCCAGAAGGGCCTGCTCAAGGTCGTCTGCGGCACGGACACGCTCGGCGTCGGGATCAACGTGCCGATCCGTACGGTCCTGTTCTCGGGGTTGTCGAAGTACGACGGGACGCGCCAGCGGCACCTGCACGTGCGCGAGTTCCAGCAGATCGCCGGGCGAGCCGGCCGGGCGGGGTACGACACCGTCGGGCGCGTGGTCGTGCAGGCGCCCGAGCACGAGGTCGAGAACGCCAAGATGGTCCGCAAGGCCGGCGACGACCCGAAGAAGCTGCGCAAGATCCAGCGCAAGAAGCCGCCCGAGGGGTTCGTCAACTACTCCGACCGCACCCACGACAAGCTCACCACCGGGCAGCCCGAGGCGCTGCTGTCGCGGATGCGCGTCAGCCACTCGATGGTGCTCAACCTCGTCGCACGACGCGGCGACGCGCGGGCCGCCGTACGGTCCATCGTCACCGACAGCCACGCGCCCGAGTCCGAGCAGGAGCGGATGCTCGGCGACGCCGAGTCGATCTTCGACACGCTCGTCGAGGGCGGCGTGATCGAGGAGCTGTCCGGTCCCGACGCGGACGGCCGTACGGTCCGGCTGACCGTCGACCTCCAGGAGGACTTCGCGCTCAACCAGCCGCTCGCGCCCTTCGCGGTCGCGGCGCTGGAGGTGCTCGACCGCGAGTCGGACACGTACGCGCTGGACGTGGTCTCGATCTTCGAGGCGATCCTCGAGAACCCGCGCCCGATCATCAACGCCCAGCGGCACGCCGCCCGCGGCGAGGCGGTCGCGGAGATGAAGGCGGAAGGGCTGGAGTACGAGGAGCGGATGGAGCTGCTCGAGGAGATCGAGCACCCGCAGCCCCTGCGCGACCTGCTCGAGGTGGCGTACGACGCGTACCGCGGGGGTCATCCGTGGGTCGCCGACCACGAGCTGAAGCCGAAGTCGGTCGCCCGCGAGATGTGGGAGAAGTCGATGACCTTCGGGGAGTACGTGAGCCTCTACCAGCTCGCGCGCTCCGAGGGGCTCGTGCTGCGCTACCTGTCCGACGTGTACCGCACGCTGCGCCACTCCGTCCCCGACTCCTACGCCACCGACGAGATCGACGACATCACCGACTGGCTCGGGGAGGTCGTGCGGCAGACCGACTCCAGCCTGCTCGACGAGTGGGAGGCGCTCGCGGCCGGCGAGGGCGGCGAGGTCGACGTGGTGATCGCGCACCACGACGCGGCCGACGCGGCACCGCCTCCGGTGACGGCCAACGAGCGGGCGTTCCGGGTGCTCGTCCGCAACGCGCTGTTCCGGCGGGTCGAGCAGATGGCGCTGCGCCGCTGGATCGACCTGGGCGAGATGGACGGCGCCGCAGGCTGGACCGCCGAGGTGTGGAGGGAGGCGATCGAGGACTACTTCGCGGAGTACGACAGCCTCGGCACCGGCTCCGACGCCCGCGGTCCCGCGATGCTCGTGGTCGACACCGACCCGGGCTCCACCCCCGATGGTCGAGGCGCGAGCGACGACTCCACCCCCGATGGTCGAGGCGCGAGCGACGGCTCCACCCCCGATGGTCGAGGCGCGAGCGAAGCGAGCGATCGAGACCCCCGACCCCGCCTCTGGCACGTCCGCCAGATCCTCGACGACCCCGAGGGCGACCACGACTGGTGCATCTTCGCGACCGTCCACCTGGACGCGTCCGACGAGGCCGGCGAGGCGGTCGTGCAGATCACCGACGTGCGACCGATGACGGGCTGAGGGCTGTCAGGCCGAAGGCGGCAGGGCCCACGTGATCGTCGGATCCTTCCAGGCGCCGAGGTCGATCTCGACGGTCTCCCACTCGTCGGGCGTGACGTCCTGTCCCGCCGGACCGTGCCGGACCTCGAGGGTCGTCGACCCGTCGGCCGTCGTCGCGTCGAACGTCCACAGCTCGTCCCCGACGACGCCGACGAGCTGCGAGGTGATGTCGGCGGCCGCGAGCGCCTCGACCTCGTCCTTCGACGGCCGGGTCATGCCCGGTGCGAGGTGACGCGGGTTCCGGTTCGGCTCGTCCTCCCGCCGCACGTAGAGCTCTCCCGTCCCCACGTCGACCGTTGCGGTGGTCCCCGCCTCGAAGACGTAGCCCTTGCCCTTCGTGGGCGTCTCGGTCGACACGTCGTAACGCCAGGCCTGCACGTAGTCCTCGAAGTCCAGCACGTGCACGAGGTCGGCGTCGCGCTGATCGAACGCGACCATGCGGGTCTCACCCTTCGCCATCCGCGGCGGGAATCGGTGGACCGGGCCGATCTGCTCCCCCGTCATCGCGTCCTCGATCACGAGGGTGGGCGGGAGATCGTCGCGGGTGATCTCTCCCGACTCGTTCGAGATGAGGGCACGTCTGTCCGCAGAGATCCGGGTCGCCCCGAGGGCGATCTTGGTGGCGTCGGTGTCGCGCGGCATCCGACGGATGGCCGACTCGCCCGACTCGGGATCGAAGCGGACCAGAGCCGACGCGCTCCGGGCCGCCAGAGGCCCGCCTCGCGCCTCCTCCGGATCTCCCGCGACCACCGCGACCATCCACTGCTCGGCAGGGTCGGCCGGCGCCGCCTGGGACGGCGCGTCGGACTCGGAGCTCGGGGAGCAGGCGGCGACGAAGCACAGGGCTGCCGCTGCTGTGAGGGCGACAGGGCGGACGGTTCTCACGAACGACTCCTCGGGCATGGGGGCGGCCACGCCGCACCCTAACGGTACGGATCGTGACCGGATGCGCCGGTGGGGCGGCACATCAGCGCCGCCCCACCGGGTCGTCAGGTCCAGGTCACCCCTCAGCGGCGCACCACCACCCGCGCGACGCCCCGCGACGCCGTCAGCGCGTCGGACCCGCGGTAGGTCACAACCACGCGGTGACGGCCCGGCCGCTGACGCGGCAGCGTGACGACCGCCTTCCCGCGACGGTCGAGCCGCGCCGTGCGCACGACACGTCCGTCGACCGCGACCCGGACCGTTCCGGTCGCCCGCATCCGTGGCGCCCGTACCGTGACGATCGCGCGGGCCCGCTGACGCGCACCGAGCTGCTTCGGCGCGACGCGCACGCTGGTGCGGGACGCGATCTTCGCGATCCGCACCGCCCGCGAGGTGGCCGAGACCGCCGACCGTCCGGGCACCTTCGCGGCCACCCGGGCCGAGATCCGCGTCCCGGCGTCGGCGGCGACCGGCCGGTAGGCCGCGCCCTTCGCACCCGGGATGGTCCGACCGTCGCGCAGCCACCGCACCGTCAGCTCGGCGGCGTCGACGTTGCGCCACTCGCCGGCATCGACCGCCAGGTCGCCGCCGACCACCGCACGTCCGGTGATCCTCGGACGCCTCACGTTGACCGGTGCCGGGGCCTGTGCGACCTCGACGACGCGCGAGGCGATCGCCTGGTTGCCGTTGGCGTCGGTAGCGGTGTACGAGAGGGCGTAGCTGCCGGGCTTCGTCGTGTCCACGCTGCCGACGACCACGACCGACGCGAGGACGTCGCCGTCGACCGCGTCCGTAGCGGTGACACCGGCCAGCGGATCGAACTCGTCGCCGAGCTCGACCGTGGTGTCCTCCGGGACGACGATCTCGGGCGGCGTGGTGTCGGTGCCGGCGTTCGATGCCGTGAACATCGCGATCTGACCGACCTCGCCGGCCTCCAGCTCCTCACCCGACGTGGCGTCGGCGCTGGTGGCGTACCACGCGTACGTGGTGCCGGCCTCCAGCCCGCTCCACGTCACCGACGCCGGCCAGCCCGACCGTGCGGTCGCGGTGCCGATCACCTCGTCGGTCGGGTCGACGACGACGAGGCCGTTGGTGGAGAAGCTTGTGCGCCGTGTCTCCAGCTGCACCGGCAGCCGCGTGTCGTCCTCGGTGCCGTCGTAGCGGAGCCGGTCGTCGTACTCGGTGGCCCCGAAGTTCTCCAGCAGCGGCGAGAACGTGTCGACCGCCATCTCGCCGGCGTCGACGTCGAACTGCAGCATCCGGAAGAAGCTCGACCCGAACCGCAGCCCGGCGTCCGGCGCGTACCCGCCGACCTCGGTGAGCCCGAGCTCCTCGGCCGTCACCTCGTAGAACTGGTAGTCCGCCAGCAGGTCGACGACGTGGTTGCCGCGGGTGCCGACGTTGCGCCGCACCTCGATGTCGACGCCGTGCTCGTGGCCCGACAGCACCAGGAACACGTTCTCGTTCTTCTTCACAACCTGGTCGAAGACCCGCTTGCCGTCGTACGACCAGCCCGCGCCGCGCCCGTCGGGGTTGACGCTCGGTGTCGTGTACGCGTGGGTCAGCATGATCGCGTTGCGGTCGGCGTACTGCTCGAGCACCTCGTCGGCCCACACCGTCTCCTCGACGGTCACGCCGAACGCGAGCTGCAGCGCGATGAAGTCGAGACCGCCTGCGCTGAAGAGCGTGTAGCCGTTGCTGGCGTCGCCCGGCTGCCACGGGTGGAACTCCGCCTGCGCCGCCTGCCAGGTCGGCGTCTGCGCCAGCGCCTCGTACCGCTCGGGCCCGAAGTAGTCGTTGTACATCGCCTCCGGGCCGGTGTCGACGCCGTACAGGTTGTCGTGGTTGCCCGGGATCACCGCGTTCACCACCCCGGCGTCGTCGACGATCTTCTGGGCAGCCGACGCCACCTCGTACTCCAGCCGCGCGTTGGCCTTGTACGCGTCGGAGGCCGGTGCGTTGTGGTAGTTCTCGATCACGTCGCCGGTGTGCGCGGCGAACGCGATCTTGCGCTCGGCGGCGTGGTCCGCGATCCACTGCGTGGTGTCGGTGTACGCCCGCTGCCACAGTGCCCGCTCGGTCGGCGTCTCCTGCTCGACGGCGCCCTCGGAGAGGTACTGCGTGTCGGTCAGGTGTGCGATCGAGAAGTCGTAGTCGGCCGGGTCCTCGAACGCGTCGCGCACCTCGTTGAGGAGGTCGTCGGCGAACGGGTCCTCACCGGTCACCATCACCGGCACGACCCCCTCGTGGACGTGCCGCGGCGACACGTCGGCGCTGAGCGAGACGTCGGCGTCGGCGCTGCCGCGGATGTCGCCCATCTCCTCCCACTGCTCGCCGTCCCACAGCCGCAGCACCGCGCTGCGGCTCGGGTCGAGCGCGCCGGTCCACACGATGCGCTGGCCCCTGCCCGCGGAGACCGGGACGTCGAACCGCTGGAACGGCAGCGCGTTGGTGGTGGGGCTGTCGAGGTACGCGTCGTCCGGCTGGAGCGGCTCGGTGATCGCCGTCGGGTCGTCGGCGGCGAAGTCCAGCGTGGTCGGCAGGTCATCGACCACGCCCTGCGTGCCGGAGTCCGCGACCACCACGTCGGCCGAGGTGAACGTCGTCGTGACGTCGCCACCGCTCGGGTTCGTCGCGATCGCCGACAGCGTCACCGTCCCCTCGCCCTGGCCGGTCTCCGTCCCGCCACCGGACGGGATGTTGCCCGACGTGAACGGGATCTCGATGTCGACCGGAGCCCCGAAGACGTCCGTACCGGTGATCGCGATCAGGTGGTCGCCCGACGCCAGGCCGGCGCCGATCCGCTCACCGGGCTCGATCGGCTCGTCGTCGAGGGTGTACGTGACGTCGCGGCTCAGCGCCTCGCCGTTCTCGAAGGCCGCCTGGAACGTGACTGCGCGACGGAGGCGCTCGCCCGCGGCCGGGACCGACGAGGTGAGCTCGACCGGACGGGCGCTGCGGTGCTGGCCGATCGCTTCGCGCCCCAGCGCGAGCACCTCGCTCGGCGTCAGAGCGTGGCCGAAGATCCGGGCGGTGCTGATCGTCGCGGGAGCGTAGAACTGGGGGCGGTTGCGGGCGCTGTCGGCGCCGACGGCGAAGAAGTGGGCACCGTCGCTGGGCAGGGTCAACGACCCCGTCGTCGCCGACTGCGCGACCGGCACGCCGTCGAGGTACAGCGTGGCGGTGCTGCCGTCCCAGGTGCCGACCGCGTGGTACCAGCGGCCGTCGGTGACCTGCGTGTTGGTGTTGCGGTAGGTGCCGCCGATGTTGGGGTTGAACGACAGCCGGTCGCCGTACAGCGTGATGGAGAAGCCGCCCGCCTCCTTGTTGGCGCAGAGGTTGCCGCGGGTCTCGCCGCTCGGCGGCAGGTCGTCGTCGTACTTGAACACGCACTCCACCGAGAAGCCGCCCTGCAGCTTGTCGTACTGGCCGTCCATCGGGTACGTGAAGGCCGAGGAGCCGTCGAACGCGGCGACCTGCTTGCCGAGCGGGGTGTGCTCGGAGATCACCGGCTCGCCCCACGTCTCGGCCGGCAGACCCTGCGCGTGGTCGGTCGGCGTGCCGTCGGCGAAGTCGACGTCGACGATGTCGGCGCTGGGCGCGGTCGGCGCGGCCTGGTCGGACTCGGCGAGCGCGGCGGCCTGCGTGGCGTCGAGCGCGTCGCTGTAGATCCGTGCGGTCCGCAGGGTCGCCTGGCCGTAGAAGCTGGGCTGGTTGGAGCCGTTGCTGTCGGCGCCGAGGAACAGCGACGTCGCGCTGCCGCCCGCGGGCTTGAACGCGCCGGTGGCCGGCGTCTGCGCCGCCTGCTCGCCGTCGACGTACAGCGTGACCGTGCTCCCGTCCCACACGGCTGCCGTGTGGTACCAGCGGCCGGTCTCCGCCTGGACGCGGACGGACTTGTAGCCCCCGCCGACGTGGATCATGAACACGATGTCGGTGCCGCTCATCACGGTCCCGAAGCCGCCGCCCTCCTTGTTGGAGCAGGCGTCGCCCTCCGGGCTCGACGGGGTCCGCTGGTCGTCGAAGCGGAACGAGCACTCCAGCGTCATCGCGCCGGACAGCGACTCGTACTGGTCGGACAGGTCGTAGGCGAGGGCGTCGTCGGTGCCGTCGAACGCCCACGCCGGACGGCCGATGGTGAGGTCGGCGGTGGCGGTCGGCTCTCCGTGGACGTCGGGCTCGACGCCTCGTGCGGTGTCGGTGGTGGTGCCGTCGCGGAAGTCGACGTCGAGGACGTCGGCGACCGGGAGGTCGGCGGCACGGGCGGGCGCGGCGGAGATCGCGGTCAGCGATCCGAGCCCGACGGCGGCTGCCGCAGCGAGACTGCTCAGTCGTCGCAGCATCAGGTTCAGCTCCAGGTGTCGTGGGACTGGTCCCTCGGCATCCTGGTCACCGTTTCAAGCACCAGGTGAATTCCCGGGGAGGGGTCGGGAAAGCCTTGGCGTCCGTTTCACCCCACGGGTCGAGGGTCTGCGGGCGGAGCCGAGTCGCCCTACGCTCGCGGGTGTGAGCAGCAGCGTGTACATCGCCTCGCTCGAGGGCTTCACCGGCAAGTCCACGGTCGCGCTCGGCGTGCTCGAGCAGCTGTCGCGCCGCGTACGCCGGGTGGGGGTGTTCCGCCCGGTCGTCCGCGCCGACACCGCGACCACCGGTGACCGCGACTACGTCCTCGACATGCTGCTGGACCACGACGCGGTCGACGTCGCGTACGAGGACGCTGTCGGGGTCGGGTACGACGCGGTGCACGCCGATCCGGTCGCCGCGCTCGAGCGGATCGTCGACCGCTACCACGCGCTCGCGGCGCAGTGCGACGCCGTCGTGATCGTCGGCACCGACTACACCGACGTCAGCACACCGACCGAGTTCGCGTACAACGCCCGGATCGCCGCGAACCTCGCCGCCCCCGTCCTGCTCGTCCTCAACGGCGCCGGCCGTACCCGCGCGGACCTGCGGGCGCTGAGCGAGCTCGCGCTGACCGAGCTCGACGCGCACCACGCCGAGCTGTTCGCGGTGATCCTCAACCGCGTCACGGAACCCGACCTGGTCGGCGCCGCGCCCACCGTCACGACGCTGGTCGACGCCGACGTGCTCGTCGCCGCGATCCCGGACGAGCCGCTGCTGTCCGCGCCGACGGTCGCGGACCTCATGACGGCGTGCGACGGCCGGCTGGTGATGGGCGACGCAGCGCTGCTGGGCCGCGAGGTCAACGGCTTCACCGTGGCCGCGATGACGTTGCCGAACGTCCTCGACCGGGTGGTCGAGGGCGGTGTCGTCGTCACGCCCGGGGACCGTTCGGAGGTCGTGCTCGGCGTGGTCGTCGCGCACGTGTCGACCGCGTTCCCGCAGATCTCCGGAGTGATCCTCAACGGCGGGCTGGGGCTGCCGCACCAGGTCGAGTCGTTGCTGCGCGGCATCGGCTCGACGGTGCCGATCATCGCCACGGACCTCGACTCGTACGCCACCGCGCGGGCGCTGACCGACCAGCGCGGCCGGCTGACCCGGGACTCGCCGCGCAAGGTGGCGACGGCGCTGGCCCTGTTCACCGAGCACGTCGACGGCGATGCGCTGATGGACCGGCTCGAGGTCGCGAGGACCGAGGTCGTCACGCCGCTCATGTTCGAGCACCAGCTGCTCGACCGGGCCACCTCCGACCGGCGCCACATCGTGCTCCCCGAGGGCGAGGAGGACCGGATCCTCCAGGCGGCGGACTCCCTGCTGCGCCGCGGGGTCGCGGACCTGACCCTGCTCGGCGACCCGATCACGATCAGCGCCCGCGCCGCGAACCTCGGTGTCGACGTCTCCGCCGCGACCCTGATCGACCCGGCGACGAGCGACCACCGCGAGCACTTCGCCCAGGAGTACGCGCGGCGCCGCGCCCACCGCGGGGTCGAGCTGGCCGAGGCACGCGAGATCGTCACGGACGTGTCGTACTTCGGCACGCTCATGGTCGAGCTCGGGTTCGCCGACGGGATGGTGTCGGGGTCCGTCCACACCACCGCGCACACGATCCGGCCGGCGCTCGAGCTCGTACGGACGGCGCCGGGCGTCTCGGTGGTGTCGTCGGTGTTCTTCATGTGCCTGCAGAACCAGGTGCTCGTGTACGGCGACTGCGCCGTCGTCGTCGACCCCGATGCCCAGCAGCTCGCCGACATCGCGATCAGCTCCGCCCGTACGGCCGCTGCGTTCGGCGTCGAACCGCGGGTCGCGATGCTCTCGTACTCGACCGGCGCGTCGGGGTCCGGCTCCGACGTCGAGAAGGTGCTCAACGCCACGGGGCTCGCGCAGGAGCGGGCGCCCGACCTGATGGTCGAGGGACCGATCCAGTACGACGCCGCGATCGACGAGGCGGTCGCGCGGACGAAGCTGCCGGACTCCGAGGTCGCCGGGCGCGCGACGGTGTTCGTGTTCCCCGACCTCAACACCGGCAACAACACGTACAAGGCCGTCCAGCGCTCCGCCGACGCGGTGGCCGTCGGGCCGGTGCTCCAGGGGCTGCGCAAGCCGGTGAACGACCTGTCCCGCGGCGCGACCGTCCGCGACATCGTGAACACGGTCGCCATCACCGCCATCCAGGCCCAGGTCCTCCCCTAGCTCGCGAGTCGCGGGGGCGGCGTTTCGTCACCCGGAGCGACGGTACGAATCGTCGCCGGAGGTCACGTTCCGTCGCTCGGTGCTGTGACCCCGCCATGGGCGACTCGCCACCCCGCCACGCATGACTCGGGAGCCCGCCACGGGCGACTCGGGACCGCGCCGCAGGCGTCTCGATCTCGCTCCGCTCGGCCTCGACGAACGGCCGCGAGCGGGACGCCGTCAGTCGTCGAGGGCCTTGCCGCCGTGGAGCATGGTCAGCATCTGCGTGAACGTCTTCTCGTGCTTCTCGGTGCGCTTGAAGGACGTCAGCGGGAGCGCAGACTTGAAGCGCTGGTTCGTGACCGCGTGCGCGTAGGTGAACTCCTTCAGCCCGTCCGGGCCGTGGATCCGCCCGAAGCCGGAGTCGCCGACGCCGCCGAACGGGAGCGCGGGGATCCCGGCGAACGCGATCACGGCGTTGACCGAGACCATCCCCGACCGGATCTGCTGCGCGATCACCGAGCCGCTCTTCTTCGCGAACACCGACGCACCCAGCCCGTACCGCGTGGCGTTGGTCCGCGCGACGGCCTCGTCCATCGACGCGACCTTGTTCACGACCAGGGTCGGGCCGAACGTCTCGTCGGTGATCGCGCGGGAGTCCTCGGGGACGTCGACCAGGATCGTGGGCTGGACGTAGCGCTCGCCGACGCAGTCCGCGCTGCCGACGACGGCCCGGCCGCCCCGGGCGATCGCGTCGTCGACGTGGTCGGAGATCACCGCGAGCTGCGACGGCATCGTCGCGGGACCGTAGTGCGCGTCCGCGTCGTTGCCGGGACGGATCTCGCGGGCCGCCTCGACGATCTGCGAGACGAACTCGTCGTAGACCTTCTCGTGGACGTAGACGCGCTCCATCCCGGTGCACGTCTGACCGGCGTTGCCCATCGCGCCCCACAGCGCGGCGTCGACGGCGGCGGGGAGGTCCGCGTCGGCGTCGACGATCATCGCGTCCTTGCCGCCGGCCTCGATCACGACGGGCGTGAGGTTCTCGGCGGCCGCGGCCATGACCTTCTTGCCGGTCGCGGTCGACCCGGTGAACGCGACCTTGTCGACCTTCGGCGACCCGGCGAGCGCACCGCCGGTCGGTCCGAAGCCGGTGATCAGCTGCAGCACCGGGTGGTCGCCGGCAACCTCGGCGAAGGAGTCGACGAGCCACTTCCCGACGCCGGGGGTGTACTCGCTCGGCTTGAACACGACCGCGTTGCCGGCCGCCAGGGCGTACGCGATCGAGCCCATCGGCGTGAAGACCGGGTAGTTCCACGGGCCGATCACCCCGACGACGCCGAGGGGCTGGTAGCTCACCGACGCCGACTGGTTGACCATCAGCATCCCCGAGGACACCTTCTGCTTCCCGAGCACCTTCTTGGCGTGGCCCGAGGCCCAGGCGATGTGGTCGATCGCGAGGCCGATCTCGAGCAGCGCGTCGCCGTGCGGCTTGCCGGTCTCGGCGTGGACGACCTCGGCGAGCTGGTTCATCCGGCGCGTGATCACGCCCTTCCAACGCTTCATCACGTCCTTGCGCCCGTCGAAGCCGAGCCCGGCCCACCACGTCGCGGCCGCGGTCGCCCGGTCGAGGGCGGCGTCGACCTCCTCGGCACTCGTCACGGGGTAGGTCCCGACCACGTCACCGGTCGCCGGGTTGAGGGAGGCGAAGGTCTCCCGGCCGGAGTCGGCGGCAGAGGTCTCGCGGAGGCTGGTGGCGGTCATGACGCTCCTCGGATGGAGTTCGAAGGGAGTACGAGATGGTGACAGTTGTGCTGGCAGAATAACCAGGCGCGGCGCCCGGAGCCTAGGGGTTCGACGGAATCGGAAGTGAATCGTCGTTCACGCCTCGGCCGGTCCGGGAGCTCACCCTACGGCGGCGAGCCGGGCCGCGGTCGGCGCCGGACGTCCGCGGAGCAGGTCCGCGGCCTTCTCCCCGACCATGATCGTCGGGGCGTTCGTGTTGCCGCGCGGCACCATCGGCATCACCGACGCGTCGACGACCCGCAGCCCGTCGACGCCACGCACCCGCAGCTCCGGATCGACGACCGCGCGCTCGTCCGTCCCCATCGCACAGGTCCCGACGGGGTGGTAGAGCGTCTGCGTGTACTGGCGGACGTGCTCGACCAGCTCGCCCTCCGTCGGGACGGCGTGGCGTGAGTGCGGCATCCACAGCTCGTCGAGGAACCCGGCCATCGGCCCCGACGTCGTCAGCGCGATCGCCCGCTGCGCCCCCGCGACGATCGCATCCAGGTCGGTGGGGTCGTCGTAGTACGCCGCATCGATGTCGGGGTGCCAGGCCGGGTCGGTCGATCGCAGCCGCAGCCGCCCGCGGCTCGCGACGTTGACGAGGGTCGGTCCGACGGTGAAGGCGCGGGCCTGCGGCTCGTGCATCCCGTTGTCGTAGAACGCCGACGGCGCGACGTGGATCTGGATGTCCGGCGCCGCCAGTCCGTCGCGGCTCGCGTAGAACGCGCCGCCCTCCCCGATGTTCGAGGCGAGCGGGCCCTTGCCGGTCGCCTTCCAGCGCAGCAGGTTGCCGAGCGTGGTGGCCTGGGCGAGGTCGGTGGTGTTGCGGGTCTTCCAGATCAGCGGGACGACCGGGTGGTCGTGGAGGTTCTCTCCCACCGGCAGGTCCGCAACCACGTCGATGCCCAGCTCGCGCAGGTGCGCGGCCGGGCCGATGCCGGACAGCATGAGCAGCTGCGGGCTGTTGACCGCGCCGCCGGACAGCACCACCTCGGCGTCGGCGTGCGCGACGTGGTCCTCGCCTCCGCGGCGGTAGGCGATCCCGGTCGCGCGCCCGCCCTCGATCACGATGCGGGTGACGAACGCGCCCGTACGGACCGTCAGGTTGGGCCGGTCGGCGGCCGGAGCCAGGTAGGCGTCGGCGACGGAGAACCGGCGCCCCTTCCTGCACGTCACCTGGTAGACGCCCGCCCCCTCCTGCGACGCGCCGTTGAAGTCGTCGTTCGCGTCGAGCCCGCCGACGACCGCACTCTGCACCCAGGCGTCGGTCAGCTCGTGGGTGAAGACCCGGTCCTCGACGTTCAGCGGGCCGTCCGTCCCGTGGTACGGAGCGCCGAGCCGCTGGTTGTGCTCGGCCCGCACGAAGTACGGGAGGACGTCGTCGTACCCCCACCCGCTCGCGCCGTACGCGTCGCGCCAGGTGTCGTAGTCGTGGGCGTTGCCGCGGATGTAGATCATGGCGTTCATCGACGAGCAGCCGCCGAGCGCCTTCATCCGGGGCCAGTACGCGCGCCGGCCGTGGAGCTGCTTCTGCTCCGCGGTCTGGTAGTTCCAGTCCCAGCGGGTCTTGAAGAGGTTCGCGAACGCCGCCGGGATCGAGATCTCGTCCGCCTCGGCGGGCGGTCCCGCCTCGAGCAGGAGCACCCGTACGGCGGGGTCCTCGGTGAGCCGCGCCGCGACCACCGCCCCTGCGCTCCCGGCTCCCACCACCACGTAGTCGTACGACTCGCTCACCGTGCCTCCTCGACCCGTCGCCCCGTGGCCCTCAACCTACGGGCGCGATGTGACGCACACAACAGATTCCCTTCGCGCTCCGTGCCCTCAGCCCGGATTTCCGGGCACGGGAACGGGGCAGGCGACACAGACCGGGAAGACGTGACGCATCGAACATGAGGAACCCCTCGGGAAAAAGTTGAGGTCTTCCTCATGTTTGAGTCATCATGAGGAACTGCGAACCTTGTCGACCAGAGGGGACACCGAGGAACTCGTGACGATCATCGACGCGCCGAGCACCGCACCCGCCCAGCACACCGACCACCGCTCCCGTCTGCTGGACGACCTGAACGACGGCACGCCGTACGCGGTCGCGTTCGGCGGCCAGGGGGCGCCGTGGCTCCAGCCGCTCGCGGACCTGCTGCGCACCCACGCGCTGGGGCCGCAGGTCCACGCCGTCGTGACGGAGGCCGACCGGATCCTCGCCCCGGTCTCCGGCGACCTCGCCCGCGTCCCGCTGCCGTTCACCCCGCTGGAGTGGGCCGACGCGATCGCGGTCGCGGAGTCCGCCGCCGACGACGACGCCCCCGACCTGCCGGACGCCGACACGCTCAGCGCTCCCGCAGTCTCGGTCCCCGGCATCCTGCTCGCGCAGCTCGCCGGGCTCCACGCGGTCCGCAACCTCGGGCTGACCGCCGCCCCCACCACGGTCGCCGCGCACTCGCAGGGCGCGCTGGCCGCAGCAGTCGTCGCCGGTGCCGACGAGGCCGAGGTCCTGGCCGTGGCCCGCCTGACCGGCATCGCCGTCCAGGTCGTCTCCCGTCGCCGGGGCCTGACCGGCGACACGATGCTCGCCGTCCGCGGCGTCAGCGCCGAGGGGCTCGACGAGGCGCTCGAGGGCCTGGACCCGGCTCTGCGGGTCCACGTCGGTCTGCGCAACGGACGCCGTACGACCGTCCTCACCGGCCCCGCCGACGACCTGCGGGCCGTCCAGCGCCACCTCGAGCAGCACGGCGCGGAGCAGAAGCGGCTGCGCGAGCGCAAGCTCACCGGCGGGACACCGTTCGCCCCGACGCTGGAGATCCTGGAGCCGCGCGCCGCGTTCCACCACCCCGATCTCACCGCCGCGGCCGACCTGGTCGCCGACTGGGCGCAGCGTTGCGGCCTCGACGCCGCGTGGGCCCGCGAGCTCGCGATGGCGGCCGTCGTCGACCCGGTCGACTGGGTCCGCGACCTCGACGAGGTCTTCTCCTCCGGTGCGCAGTGGATCCTCGACCTCGGCCCCGGCGACCTCGCGTCCCTGCTGTCGCGGTACGAGGCGGACGCGCACGGCGTCGGCCTCCTCACCCCGGTCGCCCGCGACGGGCACCGCGCTCTGACCGCCGTCGGCGCCGCCCCACGCCGCAGCGCCCCCTGGTCGGCGTACGCGCCGAGCGCCGTCACCCTCCCCGACGGCCGGACCGTCCTCGAGACGCGCTTCACCCGCCTGACCGGACGCTCGCCGGTGATCCTCGCCGGCATGACGCCGACGACGGTCGACCCGAAGATCGTCGCCGCCGCCGCGAACGCCGGCTTCTGGGCCGAGCTCGCCGGTGGCGGCCAGGTCAGCGAGCCGATCTTCACCGAGAACGTCGACGAGCTCGGGCGCCTCCTCGAGCCCGGCCGGACGTACGCGTTCAACTCGCTGTTCCTCGACCCGTACCTGTGGAAGATGCAGCTCGGCCAGCAGCGCCTCGTGCAGCGCGCCCGCGCGGCCGGCGCCGCGATCGACGCCGTGATCGTCACCGCCGGCATCCCCGAGCTCGAGGAGGCCGTCGCCCTGGTCGCCGAGCTCCGCGAGGAGGGCATCAGCCACGTCGTGTTCAAGCCCGGCACCGTCGCGCAGATCCGGCAGGTCGCCGCGATCGCGCGTGAGGTCGCCCCGGTTCCGATCATCGTCCAGATCGAGGGCGGCAAGGCCGGCGGCCACCACTCGTGGGAGGACCTCGACGAGCTCCTGCTCACGACGTACGCGTCGCTGCGGGCGCTCGACAACGTCGTGGTCTGCGTCGGTGGCGGCATCGGCACCCCGCAGATCGCCTCGGAGTACCTGACCGGCACCTGGGCCCGCCGCCACGGATACCCCGTGATGCCGCTCGACGGCGTGCTGGTCGGCACCGCCGCGATGGCGACCCTGGAGGCCACCACCTCCCCCGAGGTCAAGCAGATGCTGCTCGAGACCCCGGGGACGCCGGAGTGGATCGGCGCCGGCAAGGCCGTCGCCGGGATGGCGTCCGGGCGCAGCCAGCTCGGTGCCGACATCCACGAGATCGACAACACCGCGTCGCGCGTCGGCCGCCTGCTCGACGAGGTCGCCGGTGACGCGGACGCGGTCGCCGAGCGCGCCGACGAGATCGTCGCGGCCCTGGAGAAGACCGCCAAGCCGTACTTCGGCGACGTCACCGCCATGACGTACGCCGCGTGGCTGACGCGGTACGTCGGGCTCGCGACCGTGGGCGGCGACGACGCGAGCGACGGCGCCAGCCGGTGGCTCGACGTCACCCTGCGCGACCGGTTCCACGCGATGGCCCAGCAGGCCGAGGCGCGGCTGGCCGAGGCCGACCACGGCCCGGTCACGACGCTGTTCGCCGACGCGGACGCCGTGGAGGACCCTGACGCCGCGCTCGGCGCGCTGCTGCGGGCCTACCCGGCCGCCTCCGAGGTCGTGCTGCACCCCGCGGACGTGCCGTTCTTCGTCGAGGTCTGCAAGCGGCCCGGCAAGCCGGTGCCGTTCGTGCCGGTCCTCGACGCCGACGTGCGCCGCTGGTACCGCTCCGACTCCCTCTGGCAGGCCCACGACGACCGCTTCGGCGCCGACGCCGTCTGCATCATCCCCGGGCCGGTCTCGGTCGCGGGGATCGACCGCGTCGACGAGCCGGTCGCCGAGCTGCTGCGCCGGTTCGAGGACGAGGCCGTCGACGACGTGCTCACCGCCGGCGCCGCCCCGGCGCGGGTCGGCGCCCGCCGCCGGCTCGACGCCGTCGAGGACGCCCTCGGGATCGTGCTGAGCGCGCCCGACGTCACCTGGGCGGGTCGCACGGTCCGCAACCCCGTCCACCGGCTCGGCAACGACTGGGTCCTGGTCGAGCGGACGCGTGCCGAGCACGCCGAGACCGGCGCGTCGCTGGTCGTCGAGTCCGGCGCGGTCGTGCTCGAGGTCCCGCTCGGGCCGGGCCGTGAGCCGCTGACCCTGCGGATCGACCCCGCCGGCGCCACCGACGGCGCCGTCCCGGTCGTCGCGACCGACGACGCCGCCGCCGCGATGACCGTCCTGGCCTCCCAGGCCGCCGGCGGCACGCTGCCGGAGGTCTCCGACGGCACCGCGACCGCGACGGTCGCCTGGAGCCCCGACCTGGCCTCCGACCACGCCGCCGTCACCGGTGAGCCGGAGTCGGACGGCCTCGTCCCCGACGTGCTCGTCGGGCTCGCCTGGCCGTCGGTCTTCGCCGGCCTCGCGAGCGCCCGTACGGCCGGCCCGGTCGGCGGAGCCGGTACGACCGGTACCGACGGTGCCGACGTGCCCGTCGTCGAGGGCCTGCTCGATCTCGTCCACCTGGACCACGCCGTACGGCTGGCCGACGCCGCGCCGTCGCTCCTCGAGCAGGAGCGCGACCTGGACGTGACCGCGTCGCTGGAGGAGGTCACCGACACCGAGGTCGGCCGCGTGGTCGCCGTCTCGGTCGCGATCGCCACCGACGGCGACCTGGTCGCCACGATGACCGAGCGGTTCGCGATCCGCGGCCGGACCGGCGCCGCCACGCTGGCCGACCCGGCCGTCGCCGGCGGCGCGTTCGGCGACGACGTCCGCGACACCGCCCGCCGCACCCGCGCCGAGGCGACCCTGGTCGCTCCGTCGGACCTGCGGGCGTTCGCCGCCGTCACCGGCGACCACAACCCGATCCACACCAGCGTCGCCGCCGCCCGCCTCGCGGGGCTCGGCGACCCGATCGTGCACGGGATGTGGATGTCGGCCGCCGCGCAGCGCCTGCTCGCGCCGCGCCGGATCACCGGCTGGACCACCCGCTTCCTCGCCCCGGTCGCGCCGGGCTCCACCGTCGACCTCCGCGCCGTGCGGATCGGGATGGAGAACGGCTCGGAGCTGATCGAGGTGACCGCCCGCAGCGCCGGCGAGCTCGTCCTCGCCGCCACCGCGCGGGTCGCGCCGCCGCGGACCGCGTACGCGTTCCCCGGCCAGGGCATCCAGCACCAGGGCATGGGCATGGCCGGCTACCAGCGCAGCAAGGCCGCGCGGGAGATCTGGGACCGCGCCGACGCGCACACGCGCAGCGCGCTCGGATTCTCGATCCTCACCGTGGTGCGCGAGAACCCGACCGAGATCGTCGCAGCCGGGGTCAGTCACAAGCACCCCGACGGCGTGCTGTTCCTGACCCAGTTCACCCAGGTCGCGATGGCCGTCCTCGGCTCGGCGCAGGTCGCCGAGCTGCGCGAGGCCGGCGCGTTCGTCGACGACGCGGTCCTCGCGGGCCACTCGGTCGGCGAGTACAACGCGCTGTCCGCAGTCTCCGGCGTGATCGGCCTGGAAGCCGTGATCGAGGTCGTCTTCCAGCGCGGCTCGGTCATGCACACGCTGGTCCCGCGCGACGCCGACGGCCGCAGCGACTACCGTCTCGCCGCGATCCGCCCGAGCCAGATCGGTCTCGACGACGCGGACGTGGCCGACTTCCTCGCGCAGATCGCCGAGGAGTCCGGCGAGTTCCTGCAGATCGCGAACGAGAACCTCCGCGGCTCCCAGTACGCGATCGCGGGCTCCGTACGGGGGCTCGAGCTACTCGAGGCCGAGATCAACGGGCGCCGGGCGGAGTTCGGCGGCAAGGCCGCGTTCATCCTCGTACCGGGCATCGACGTGCCGTTCCACTCCGCGGTGCTGCGCGGCGGCGTGCCGGACTTCCGGCACCGGCTCGACGAGCTGCTGCCGGAGCAGATCGACCCCGAGATCCTGATCGGCCGCTACGTCCCGAACCTCGTGCCGAAGCCGTTCAGCCTCGACCGCGCCTTCGTCGCCGAGATCGCCGACGAGGTGCCGAGCGAGCCGCTGAACGAGGTCCTCGAGGACTTCGAGCGCTGGGCCGCACAGCCGGGACGCCTCGCGCGTCGCCTGCTGATCGAGCTGCTCGCGTGGCAGTTCGCCAGCCCGGTGCGCTGGATCGAGACGCAGGACCTGATGTTCGGCGACCTCGGCGTCGAGCGGTTCGTCGAGATCGGCGTCGGCGGTGCGCCCACCGTCGCCAACCTCGCGTCCTCGACCCTGAAGCTCCCGACCGCGCCGCTGCGCCCGATCGAGGTGCTCAACGTCGAGCGCGACGGGGCCGCCGTGTTCGCGACGGACACCGACCCCGAGCCCGCCGACGACGAGCCGGAGGCACCCTCCGCACCGTCGTCGGCCGAGCCTGTCGAGACCGCGTCGGCTCCCGCCCCCGCCGCCCCCACCGCCCCGGCTGGTGCGGAGCGCCCGGCGGACCTGTCCTTCGACGCCGCCGACGCCACCGGCGTGCTGCTGGCGTGGTGGACGAAGATGCGGCCCGACCAGATCGGTCCCGCCGACTCGATCGAGTCGCTGTGCGACGGCGCGTCCTCGCGCCGCAACCAGCTGCTCGTCGACCTCGGCGGCGAGCTGTCGCTCGGCGCGATCGACGGTGCGGCCGACGCCGACGTCCCGACGCTGTCGGCCCAGGTCAAGGGCCTGGCCCGCGGCTACAAGCCGTTCGGCCCGGTCCTGAGCGACGCCCTCGGCGACCACCTGAAGAAGGTCCTCGGGCCGACGGGCAAGCGCCAGAGCGCGATCGCCGACCGGGTCCGCGACACCTGGCAGCTCGGCTCCGGCTGGGCGAGCCACACCACCGCCGAGCTCGCGATGGCGACCCGTGAGGGCTCCAGCGTGCGCGGCGGGGCGTACGGCGACCTGGACGCGCCGAAGAGCGCGTCCGACCTCGACGCCGCGATCGACGCCTGCGTGCAGGCCGTCGGCGCGCGCAACGGTGTCGCGGTCGCGATGCCGAGCGCGGGCGGCGGTGGCGACGTCACCGTCGACGCGGCTGCTCTGGGTGAGCTGACGGCCTCCATCACGGGCCCCGACGGGGTGCTCGCGTCCACGGCCCGCCACCTGCTGGCGCAGCTCGACCTGGACGAGACCGCACCTGCGGCCGAGGCCGACGACGCCGACGCCGAGGTGCTGGCGCTGGTCGAGTCCGAGCTCGGCTCGGACTGGGCCCGCACGGTCGCGCCGGCGTTCGACGCCCGCAGGGCGCTGCTGCTGGACGACCGCTGGGCCAGCGCCCGCGAGGACGTCACGCGGATCGCGCTCGGGATCACCGGCCTCGGCGAGGCTGGTGCCGACGACAGCACCCTCGCCTTCACCGGCACCGGTGACGTGGTCGCGCGCCAGGCCCGCTGGTGGGCCGGCCGGGTCGACGACGAGGCGCTCACGCAGCGTCTCTCGGCGATCGCGGACGATGCGCTCGACACCTCGGCCGGCGCCTGGTCGGACGAGGTCGCGGTCGTCACCGGCGCCTCGCCGGGCTCGATCGCCGCGTCCGTGGTCGGTCGGCTGCTGGCCGGCGGGGCCACGGTGGTCGCGAGCACGTCGCGCCTGGACGGCGCGAAGCGGCGGTTCTTCACCGACCTCTACCGCAGCCACGCCCGTGGCGGCGCAACGCTGTGGGTGGTCCCGGCCAACCTCGCGTCGTTCGCCGACACCGATGCGCTGATCGCGTGGGTGACCGAGGAGCAGACCGAGTCCGCGGCCGGCGTCACCACCGTGACGAAGCCCGCGCTGACGCCGACGCTGCTGTTCCCGTTCGCCGCGGGCCGCGTCGCGGGCGACCTCACCGAGGCCGGTGCGCGCTCCGAGATCGACATGCGGATCCTGCTGTGGTCGGTCGAGCGGCTGATCGCCGGGTTCGGGGCCGCGCACCGCGACCACGACCTCGACGCGTCGCTGCACGTCGTGCTGCCCGGTTCGCCGAACCGCGGCACGTTCGGCGGCGACGGCGGCTACGGCGAGGCGAAGGCCGCGCTCGACGCCGTGGTCGCGAAGTGGTCGAGCGAGACCTGGAGCACCCGCGTCACGCTCACGCACGCGATCATCGGCTGGGTCCGCGGGACCGGGCTGATGGGCGGCAACGACCCGCTGGTGCAGGCCGTCGAGGAGGCCGGGGTCCGCACCTGGGCCCCCGAGGAGATGGCCGACGCGCTGCTCGCGACGGCCACCACGCAGGCCCGTACGGCCGGTCGTGGCGGTCCCGCCACGGTCGACCTGACCGGCGGGCTGTCCGAGGCCGCGCTCGACCTGCGGGCGCTCGCCGAGGGCGTCGAGGCGCCGGCGGCGTCCGACTCCGACGAGGGCGTCACGATCGACGCGCTCGCCCCGTCGCCGGCGCAGCTGCCGGCCACCGCGGACGTGAGCTGGCCCGAGATCGAGACCCGGCCCGAGGACCTCGTGGTCATCGTCGGCGCGGGCGAGCTCGGCCCGTACGGGTCGGCGCGCACGCGGTTCGAGATCGAGGTCCACGACGAGCTGTCCGCGGCCGGCGTGCTCGAGCTCGCCTGGTCCACCGGCCTGATCGCGTGGGAGAACGGCGGCTGGTACGACGTCGAGTCGCAGGAGCCGGTCGCGGAGTCCGAGATCCACGAGCGCTACCACGACCGCGTGGTCGAGGCCGCCGGGATCCGCCGCTACGCCGACGACGGCGCGCTCCAGTCCGGCTCGGCGCCGCTGCTCGCGAGCGTCTACCTCGACTCCGACCTCACGTTCACCGTCGGGTCCGAGGCGCAGGCACGCGCGCTGCACGCCGCGGAGCCGGCCAGCACCGTGATCGCTCCCGCCGGTGACGGCGACGAGTGGACGGTCACCCGCAAGGCGGGGACGGAGATCCGGGTGCCGCGACGCCTCGACCTCACCCGTACGGTCGGGGGTCAGATCCCGACCGGGTTCGACCCGGCCGCCTGGGGCGTCCCGGCCGAGATGCTGGAGTCCCTGGACCGGGTCGCGGTCTGGAACCTCGTCTGCACCGTCGACGCGTTCCTCTCCAGCGGGTTCACCCCGGCCGAGCTGATGCGCTGGGTCCACCCGGCGCAGGTCGCGTCCACGCAGGGCACCGGCATGGGCGGCATGACGTCGATGCGCTCGCTCTACGTCGACACGCTGCTCGGCGAGGCGAAGCAGAACGACATCCTCCAGGAGGCGCTGCCGAACGTCATCGCCGCGCACGTGATGCAGTCCTACGTGGGCGGCTACGGCGCGATGGTGCACCCGGTCGCGGCGTGCGCGACGAGCGCGATCTCGGTCGAGGAGGGCACGGACAAGATCCGCCTCGGCAAGGCCGACTTCGTGGTCGCGGGAGGGTTCGACGACCTGTCCACGGAGGGCATCGTCGGGTTCGCCGACATGTCGGCCACCGCGGACACCTCGGTGATGCTCGCGAAGGGCATCGACGAGCGTTACGTCAGCCGGGCCAACGACCGGCGACGCGGCGGGTTCGTCGAGTCCCAGGGCGGCGGCACGCTGCTGCTCGCCCGCGGCGACGTCGCGGCGCGGATGGGTCTGCCGGTGCTCGGCGTGGTCGCGTACGCGGGCTCGTTCGCCGACGGCGTCCACACCTCGATCCCCGCCCCGGGCATCGGCGCGCTGGCCGCCGCACGCGGGGGTGACCGCTCGATGCTGGCCCGCGGGCTCGCCGACGTCGGTCTGACGATCGACGACGTCGCCGTGGTCTCCAAGCACGACACGTCGACCAACGCGAACGACCCGAACGAGTCCGAGCTGCACGAGCGGATCGGCGCCGCGCTGGGCCGTACGGAGGGCAACCCGCTCTTCGTGGTCTCGCAGAAGACGCTGACCGGGCACGCGAAGGGCGGTGCCGCCGCGTTCCAGATGATCGGGCTCTGCCAGGTCATGGAGTCCGGCGTGGTTCCCCCGAACCGCAGCCTCGACTGCGTCGACGACGTCCTCGCCGAGCACGAGCACCTGGTGTGGCTGCGCAAGCCGCTGCAGCTCGGCACCGTCCGGGCCGGGCTCGTGACGAGCCTCGGGTTCGGTCACGTCTCGGCACTCGTGGCGATCGCGCACCCGGCGGCGTTCCTCGCGTCGCTGGGCGCCGAGGAGCGCGCGACGTACGAGCGGGCGTCGCGGGCGCGTCGCATCTCGGGCCGGATGCGCCTCACGCAGGCGATCTACGGCGGCCCGGCTGCGTACCAGCGCCCGGCCGGTCGCCGGCTCGGGTCCGAAGGAGTCCGGGAGCGGGAGGCATCCGTGCTGCTCGCCCCGGAGGCACACCTGGCAGCGGACGGGTCGTACGTGGTGGGCGTTGGGGCCGCCACGGACGGCGTGGGAGCGTCCGCTGCCGGTTCCGGGGATGTCGCCGTCGGGGGGCGGCGACAGGGCGACCCCGAGGCGGCACGGTGACGCCGTGACCGTCCTGGGCGTCGGGGTGGACCTGGTTCACGTCCCGACGTTCGCCGAACAGCTCGCCGTGCCGGGAACCCGGTTCGAGCGGGCGTTCACCCCGGGCGAGCGGGGTGACGCGCGCGGAACTCCCTCCGAGCGTGCGCGTCACCTCGCTGCGCGATGGGCGGCCAAGGAGGCCGTCGTGAAGGCCTGGTCGGCCTCGCTGTACGGGTCGCCGCCCGTGGTCCGCGAGGACGTCCACGCTGCGATCGAGGTCGTCAAGGACGCGTGGGACCGGCCCCGGATCGTGCTGCACGCCCCGGTGCGGGACCACCTCGCGTCCGCCGCGCTGCACCTGTCGCTGTCGCACGACGGCGACTACGCGGTCGCGTACGTGGTGCTGTCGGGCTGAGCGCTACGCGAGTGCGCCCTCGTACGGCACTGCCTGCTTTCCCTGCCACGTTTGCGTTGCCGGCAATGCAAACCTGCTCTGGGCACCGACAACGCGCGCGATTCGTCAGTGCCGTGATCCAGTTTCCGTTGCCGGCAACGGAATCCGGCGCCCGCGAGGCCGGCGGATCGGCGCTCGGGACGGAAGTGCGCTCCGTCACGGGGCGTGCGCAGCTGGTCGCCGGGCGCTAGAGGGGTTCGGAACGCGCGACGTACGTACGACGCCGCTGAATCGCCCGGGCATCGTTGAACTTCTGCTGCACGTACGCTGCTGTCGCGGCCGCGTTCGATGGATCCAGGTCGCTCCAGGTGATGCGGACGACCTCCAGACCGAGGCGTCGCAATGCGTCCTCGCGGAGCTTCTCCGACGTCACGATGTCGCCCGGCTCCTCCTCCGCGTCGGGGCGCAAGCGCCCGTACTTCAGGAGCCCGTCGAACTCCCCGACCAGGCCCACGTCATCCCACAGGAAGTCGACCCGCCCGACGAGGTCGCCGTCTGCGGTGTAGATCCACTGCTGCGCCGCAGGGCGAGGGAACCCGAACCGCCAGAAGAGATAAAGACTCCGCACTTCGCCGACGCTCTCGCACCGCGGGTCCGCGATGTCGACGGCCGTACGGGCGACATCGATGCCGTCCCAGTGCCGGAACTGCTCGTGCGCCGCCGTCCGAACTGCTTCGTACGGCGCGAGCCCGCCGTCCGTGCGTACCGCAGACCAGATCAGGACCGAGGCGGGCTCCACCTCCAGCAGGGTCGCGCCCTCCACGGCAGCGCGGACCGGGTCGGTCATCGGGCGACCGACGACTGACACGACCTCGGCGGGATCGAGCCGCCCGCGGTGATACGTGACCCCCGCGACCTTCCGGCCAGACCGCCCATCGAGCCGCGTGACGTCGATCAGCCCCGGAACCCGCAGCAGCTCGAACCCGTGGGCCGTGCATGCCGTGAGGTGAGAACCGGCGACGTCCTGGCCGAGGGCTCGGAGCTTGTCGAGCACCGAGTGCGCCGCAACCAGGTATCGCGCGATCCCCGGAAGGGCGTCGTACGTCGGCGCGAGGGCGTACGTGCCGTGCCGCACCCTGCGGAGGTCACCGTCATGGACCATGCGCGCAATCGCACGAGGGCTGATCTCGGCGCGCAGCAGCTGGCCTGTTCGGATGTAGCCGCCGTTGAGGGACGCGAGTCGCTCGATGGCCTCCATCGGACCAGGATCGAGGTTCCGCAGCAGGTGCGGGCCGGCGATCGCAGGCGTGTGGAGGGCGGTGGGCCTGTGGACGAGCTCGGGTCCGTCCGCGAACCGACGCCGCACCCGATTCGCTGGTCGCGGTTGCGCTCCAGCGGTCGGCGGCGTCGCGCTCCCGCAGTCGGCGTCGCGCTCCCGCAGTCGGCGTCGCGCTCCCGCAGTCGGCGTCGCGCTCCCGCAGTCGTTTCCGTTGCCGGCAACGGAAACGCGATCTGGGCACCGCATTCGTGCGCAACTTGGCGTTGCCGTGAACCAGGTTCCGTTGCCGGCAACGGAAAGCGCCGGGCGCGACGGGACAGGATGCAGTGCCGGCAACGGAAACGGACTGCCTCCACCGGCGCAGAGGCCCGTACGACGACCCGCGGACGGCTCAGCGCGGCGCAGGGGCCCGTACGAGGTGACGGCTCAGGGATGCGCCTCGGCGGCGAGGAGGTACGAGGCGAGCAGCCGCTTGAGCTCGATCACGGCCTCGGCGTGCTCCTGGCCGTCGCGGATCGAGAAGTTGAGCATGGAGTACGTGACGTGGACCAGGACCTCGGCCATGATCTTGCGGCGCTCGCGCGGGGTCTTCGGCGTCAGCGGCGCCAGGACGTGCGCGACGTCGGCCGCGAGCTCGCGCTCGGTCACGGCGGCGGTCGCACGCGTGCCCGGAGTCGACTGGACGGCGAGCCAGACCGCGCGCCGCGACGGGTCGGTCACCCACAGGGCCGCGATGTGGTCGAGCAGCTGGTCGAGGAGCCGGGGCCAGTCGAGGGTGGGGAGCTCGGCGGCCAGGCGGGCCATCTCGGCACGGACCGCGACGGCGTCGACGCGATCGAGCTCGCAGACGACGACGTACTTGTTCTGGAAGAACTGGTAGATCGTGCCGATCGGGATCTCGGCGCGGTTCGCGACCTCCTCGAGCGTGAAGGACTCGAAGCCGACGTCGAGCAGCACCTCGCGCGCGGTCTGCAGCACGAGGTCGAACTTCTTCTGGCTCCGCTCCTGGGTCGGGCGGCGCCGCGGCTCGAGGATCTCGACGGTCACGCCGTCACCCTAACCACTCCGGAGCCGCCACGGCGGGATTCGTACCGGAGTTGTCACTCGCGGTTAGCCCGTGCCGCCGCTGATGCCCCCGCCGTACGCGATCCCGAGCCCGCTTCAGCACGCCGCCTCCTCGGATGTGACAACTCGTCGACTTCTACGTGACATGCCTCGCTCCAGGTTGACACGAACATGAGGCATGCCTCATCTTTAATCATAGTCCCGAGGGTTTCCTCATGTTTTTAGGAGTCGCGTTGACCCACATCGGCACGGAGATCTCCCCCACTCATCACCGCGCCCGGCTGGCCGAGCGCAGGCGCGAGCGCCTGCACCGGATCGAGCCACGAGGCCGCCGCGAGTACACCGCTCGTGAGCGCGCCGAGATGTTCGTGGACGCGGGGTCGTTCGTCGAGATGACCCCCCTGCGCACCGACGGCAACGGCAAGGGTGCCGGCGTCGTGATCGGCTGGGGTCGCATCGACGGCCGCGGTGTCGTCGTGATCAGCCACGACGCCGCCGTCGCATCCGGCGCGATCGGCGCGATCTTCGCCGAGACGGTCCAGAAGGCCCAGCGCCACGCCATCGACCACGGGTTCCCGATCGTCTACATCAACGACTCCGGCGGCGCGCGGATCCATGACGGGATCTTCGCCCTGCACGGCTGCGGCGGCATCTTCGCGCTGAACGTCGAGGCCCAGCAGCGGGTCCCGCAGATCTCGCTGATCCTCGGCCCCTGCGCCGGCGCCGCGGCGTACTCCCCTGCCCTGACCGACTGGACGATCATGGTCAAGGAGCAGGGGCAGATGTTCCTGACCGGGCCCGAGATCGTCAAGGCGGCGACGGGCGAGGACGCCAGCGCCGACGAGATCGGCGGCTCGGGGATGCACACGGAGACCAGCGGGGTCGCGCACCTCGAGGTCACCAGCGAGCGCGAGGCGTTCCACGCGGCGCGGCTGCTGCTCTCGTACCTGCCGTCGCACGTCGGCGCCCCGATGCCCGACCTCGAGCCGCGCCGGCCCGACCCGGTCGCCGCCGAGCGGCTGCCGTACGTCGTGCCGGACAAGGCCAGCGTCGTCTTCGACATGCACCAGGTGATCGACGGCGTCCTCGACGGCGGTCCGCGCCTGGAGCTGATGCCGGCGCACGGGACGAGCATCCTCACCGTGTTCGGCCACCTCGACGGACGCCCGGTCGGTGTCCTGGCCAACCAGCCCGGCGCCCGCGGCGGCATCCTCGATGCGAAGTCGTCGGTGAAGGCGGCACGGTTCGTCGAGTTCTGCACCCGCTTCGGGCTGCCGGTCATCACCCTCGTCGACGTCCCCGGCTTCCTGCCCGGCACCGTCGAGGAGTCGCGCGGCGTCATCACGCACGGCGCCAAGCTGCTCAAGGCCTACGCCGAGGCGACCTCGCCGCTGCTCACCGTGATCGTGCGCAAGGCGTACGGGGGCGCGTACATCGCGATGGGGTCGAAGTCCCTGGGCGCCGACTACTCGTGGGCCTGGTCCGGAGCCGAGATCGCCGTGATGGGACCCGGCGGCGCGGTCGCGCTGCTCCACCGGCGTGCGCTGCGTGACTCCGACCAGCCCGAGGCGCTGCGCGACGAGCTCGCCGCGGAGTACCGCGAGAACGTCGCCCGCCCGTACCTCGCCGCCGAGGCCGGGATCGTCGACGACGTGATCCTTCCGGAGGAGACCCGCGACCGGCTCGTCGACGCGCTCGCGACCCTGTCGCAGCCGGCGCCGCGCACGCAGGCGTACCCGCAGGCCGGGGGTGCGCGTGCACAGCGCTAAGGCCGAGATCGTCGCCAACGTCTGGAAGCTCGTCGCGCACGAGGGCCAGGTGGTCGAGCACGGTGACGTCGTCGCGGTGCTCGAGTCGATGAAGATGGAGATCCCGGTGCACGCCGGGGTCGACGGCGTGGTCCGCAGGATCGTCGTGAACGAGGGCCAGATCGTCCAGGAGGGCGACACCATCGCCGAGATCGGCTGAGCCGGACCTCCCGCCGGTTGGCGGGCCGTGGTAGACGTGACCTGGAGCACACCACGACCCGTACGAGGTGCACGATGTTCTTCCCGCTCACCGTCCGCGACTTCCTCGACCGCGCGACCACGGTCTATCCCGACCGGGTCGGCGTCGTCGACGAGCCCGACCAGCCCGCCCCGTCGTGGGGCGAGGTGTCGTACGCCGAGGTCGGGCGCCGCGCCCGTTCGCAGGCGGCGTTCCTCGACAGCCTCGGCGTCGCCCGCGGCGGACGGGTCGCGATCGTCTCGCAGAACGCCGCGCGGCTGCTCACCTCGTTCTTCGGCGTGTCCGGCTGGGGCCGGATCCTGGTCCCCGTGAACTTCCGCCTCGCGCCCGCCGAGGTGCGCTACATCGTCGAGCACAGCGGCGCCGAGGTCCTCATGGTCGACCCGGAGCTGCGCGGGCTGCTCGACGAGGTCGACGCGAAGCACACGTTCGTGCTGGGCGAGTCCGACGACGAGATGTGGACGACGACCGCCACGCCGGAGCCGTGGGACGGCGACGAGGGCGCGACCGCGACGATCAACTACACCTCCGGCACGACCGCGCGGCCCAAGGGCGTGCAGATGACGCACCGCAACCTGTGGACCAATGCGACCGTGTTCGGGTGGCAGGCCTCGGTCAGCGACCGTGACGTCTACCTGCACACCCTGCCGATGTTCCACGCGAACGGCTGGGGCATGCCGTTCTCCGTGACCGGGATGGGCGCCCAGCACATCGTGATCCGCAAGATCGACGGGGCCGAGATCCTCCGCCGGGTCGAGCGGCACGGCGTGACGTTCATGTGCGCCGCACCTGCCGTCGTCCAGGCGGTCCTCGATGCCGCGAAGACGTGGGACGGCGAGATCCCCGGCCGGGACCGGGTCCGGATCATCGTCGCCGGCGCCCCGCCGCCGACCCGCACGATCGAGCAGGTCCGCAGCGAGCTGGGCTGGGAGTTCATCCAGATCTACGGCCTCACCGAGACCGCGCCGCTGCTCACGATGAGCCGGATGCGCTCGGAGTGGGAGGACCTCGAGCCGCTCGAGCAGGCCCGGCTCCTCGGGCGCGCGGGTGCTCCGGCCGTCGGCGTCCGGATCATGGTCGACGACACCGGGGAGGTGCTCGCGCAGTCCAACCACAACCTCGAGGCGTACTGGGAGAACCCGGAGGCGACCGCCGCCTCGCTCGCGGACAACTGGTTCCACACCGGGGACGGCGGCACGTACGAGGACGGCCACCTCACGATCGCGGACCGTAAGAAGGACGTGATCATCTCCGGCGGCGAGAACGTCACCTCGATCGAGGTCGAGGACGCGCTCATGCTGCACCCGGCCGTACGGGAGGTCGCGGTGATCGGGATCCCGGACGAGAAGTGGGGTGAGCTCGTGACCGCGCTGATCGTGCTCGATCCCGAGGCCGGCGAGGTGACCGCCGAGGATCTCGTCGCGCACACCCGCCAGCACCTCGCGGGCTACAAGTGCCCGAAGCGGATCGAGTTCCGCGACGAGCTCGCGCGGACGGCGACGGGCAAGCTCCAGAAGTTCAAGCTGCGGCAGCCGTACTGGGAGGGTCACGACCGCCAGGTGCACTGAGGCGGGCGCCCCGCGACTCGGTGGGGCGGGTTACGACGCTCGCTTGCGCGGCCCCGTACGGGCGGGTGCGGCGCCGAGCAGCTCCGCCACCGTCGGGAACTTCCTCCGTGGCCGACCCTGCTCCGAGCCGCGGGCGCGCTCGGCCCGGTCGATCGCCTGCATCCGGCGGCGCCCGACCACATCGGTCCGCCGCCGCACCAACGACGCGAACGCGCCCACGGAACCGACCGGCGGGACCAGCCGACCCGCAGAGGCGTCCTCCACCAACGCCTTCACGGTCTCCTCCGCACACGTGCGGTTGGCGCCGATCCCGCCGGTCGGTCCCCGCTTGATCCAGCCCACGACGTACGTGCCGGGCTGAGGACCGCCGTCCGGTCCGAGAACGCGGCCCGCGTCGTTCGGGACCGTGCCGCTGGACTCGTCGAACGGGAGATCCGGGATCGGGGTCCCGCGGTAGCCGATCGCGCGGACGACCAGACCCGTACGCAGCGGGGCGCCGTGGCCGGCGGCCGCCCCCGCGGCCTGGCTCGCCGCAGCGCCCGTGGGTCGCGTCGCGAGTGCCGTCACCCGGTCCGGGCCCTCGATCCGCTCCGGAGCGCGGAAGAACGACAGCACGACGCGGCGGCCCGCCGAACCGTGCACCGACCCGCCCGGCGGACCGCCCGCCGAACCGCCCGCCGGCCCCGCGGCGTCGAGCACGACCCGCGGCAGGTCCCGCAGCAGCGCCGCCTTCGACCCGTCGGCCGCACCGTCGATCGCAGCAGCGGTCACCGGGTCGTCCTCCACGACGACCTCGAGCCCCGGTGTGCTGCACAGGCCGATCAGCTCGCCGCGGCTGTATGCGGCGTCGTCCGGACCGCGCCGTGCCATCACGACGACCTCCCGGACCCGGCTGCGGCGCAGCGCGGCGAGCGCGTGGTCGGCGACGTCGGTGCGTGCGAGCCCGTCAGGATCCGTCAGGAGGACGCGGGCCACGTCGAGTGCGACGTTGCCGTTGCCGACGACCACGGCGCGCTCCGCGCTCAGGTCGATCGCCGGGTGCTCGCGGTCGGGCTGGGCGTTGTACCAGGCGACGAGAGCCGACGCGGAGACGCTGCCCGGGAGCTCCTCGCCCTCGATGCCCAGCGGCCGGTCTTGCGCGGCCCCCACCGCGTACAGGACGGCGTCGTGGTGCGCGGCCAGCTCCGCGTGCGTGACGTCGCGTCCGACCTCGACGTTCAGCATCGTCGAGACGCGCGGGTGGTCGTACGTCCAGCCGAACATGCTGTCGACGCCCTTCGTCGCCGGGTGGTCCGGGGCGACGCCGGAGCGCAGCAGACCACCGGCGACCGGGAGCCGGTCGATCATCGTGATCCGCGCCGGGGTGGTGTGCAGCAGGCTGCGTGCTGCGTACGCAGCGGAGGGACCGGTGCCGACGATCGCGACCCGCAGCTCGCCGTACCCCTGCGGGACCGTGGTCGGGAACGACAGCGAGTCCCAGGTCGCGGAGGTGGGGTTCTGCTCGTAGTACGCGCGGTTCAGGTCGGCGAAGATCGTGTCCGGCCCGCGCAGCAGGTCGGTCGGCACGATGGCGCTGACCGGGCACGCGTCGGCGCACGCGCCGCAGTCGATGCAGCTGGCGGGGTCGATGTAGACCATCTCGACGTCGAGCAGGCCCGTCGCGGCGCGCTCGTCGGGCGTGGGATGGATGCAGTTGACCGGGCACACCGACACGCACGACGCGTCGTTGCAGCAGCTCTGGGTGACGGCGTAGGCCATGGTGGGTTCCTCGGGAGGGGTCTCGATCGCTCGCTGCGCTCGCGCCTCGACCAGCGGGGATCGGCGCAGGGGCGTCAGATCATCGACACGGACTGGTACACCGGCATCACCCGCCGGGTCAGCAGCCCGGCCTCGGCGAGGAAGTCCATCAGGTGCACGCAGGACATCCGCATCATCGCCTTGCGGTGCTGGTTGGTCCGGACCTCGGCGAGCGCGCGCTCCTTGTCCAGGCCGACGTTCGGGTAGACCTCCGGGCTGACCATGGCGTTCACGATGAACCACGCGGCCGCGGCGAAGAGCCACGCCGACGCGTGCCGCCGGACCGGCCCGGCACCCCGCATGGCGTCGAGGATCTCGGCGCGCGCGAACTTCATGTGGCGCGACTCCTCCACCACGTGGATCTTGCTCGTGCTGCGGACGATGTGGACGACGTTCTCGCCTCGCATCCAGTCGCGCTGCATCACGTCGAGGATCTCCTCGGCGACGAGGATCGGGCCGTACGCCTGCTCGGCGCCGGCGGTCGTCTTCAGCAGACGCGCGAGCTCGACCGTCATGCGCGGCGGGAGGTACTGGGGGATGCCGAGCACGTCGCAGGTGCGGGCGAACATCAGCGAGTGCCGGCACTCGTCTGCGATCTCGGTGAGCGCGAACCGGAACTCCGACTTCGCCGGGTTCTTGGCGTACTGGTCACGCAGGATCAGCTGCTGCAGCATCATCTCGAACCAGATGCCGGTCTGCATGATCGAGCCGACCTCGTGCCGCGTCAGGAGCACACGCTGCTCCTCGCTCATCTCGTCCCACATCCGTGTCCCGTACAGCGTGCTCCACTCCGGGTTGAGCCCGTAGTGGTCGTCGGGGATCGGCTCGTCCCACGCCACCTCGACGTTCGGGTCGTACGAGAGCGCGGCCGACGAGTCGAGAAGCCTTGCGGTGACGTCGTCGATGCTGGCACGCTCACGGAAATCGGTCGCTGCGACGGTCATGCCGTGGCCTCCCTCACCTGGAACTTCGTGACGCTTCGTATGTTACATCGCCGACGTCATGATGCAACACCCATGACCGATCCCGCTCTCCCGCCGAACCGTTGCGATGAGGTCCGATGAACCAGCCGACGACGACGAGCCTGCCGAGGCGGCCCGCCGGTGGCCACTTCGCACGCTTCGCGAGTGCCTGCGTGGTCCTCCTGGTGACGTACGGGATCTATGCCGTGATCGGCCCGGCCGGCCCGCTGGCGACCGTGGTGACCGTGCTCGCCCTGCTCGGCGCCGGCGGCCTGGTGCTCGGGCTCGCCGACGAGTCCACCGCGACCGACGGCACGCACTACGCCGCCTGGGCCGCCGTCGCGGTGCTGGCGTGCTGGCTGGGGACGGCGGCCCGCTACAGCCCCGGCGCTGAAGGGATCGACATCTCGGTCCTCGACGACGCCGTGTACCTCACTCCGCTCCTCGCGCTGCCGTTCTACGCCGGGATCGCCCTCGGCATCGCCATGGGCCGCTCGATGCGCCACCTCTGACCAGCCGGTGTCTGCGCGATCGCGGCCTCCCGCTCAGCCGAGCCGTGCCGCCGCCCGCAGACGCGCGTCCGCCTCCCGCCGGCCGGACCGCGAGATCCGCGCCTCGACGACCCGTACGCCGGAGGTCTCCCGCGCCAGCGCGGACTCGAGCGCGCCAGGCTCGTCCACACGCTCGTGCGCGACGCCCATCGCGGTGCAGAGCGTGCCGAGATCGACCCCCGTCGGGGTCCCGAAGACCCGCTCGAACGCGGCGGCGTACCGGACCTCCCCCTGCTCGAGGGTCGAGAAGATGCTGCCGCCGTCGTCGGAGGCGACCACGATCGTGAGGTCGGGTCGCGGTTCGTCGGGGCCGAGCACGAGGCCGTTGCTGTCGTGCAGGAACGTGAGGTCGCCCAGGTACGCCAGGGCGTGCGAGGACCGGCGACCGAGGGCAGCGCCGACCGCGGTGGAGACCGTCCCGTCGATCCCGGCCAGGCCGCGGTTCGCGAGGACCATCCGGCGCTCGCCGACCGGGTGCGCGACAGCCATCAGGTCCAGGTCCCGGATCGGGCTCGACGACCCGACCACGAGCAGCCCCCCGGGCCGTACGGCCGCGGAGACCGTGCGCGCCACGAACCACGGGTCGAGTCCCCCGCCGGCCCCCGCCGTACCGTCGGGACCCGCCGCACCGTCCCCCACGATCTCCGCGACCGCCGCCGACGTCACGGCGTCCGCCCGCACCCACCGGTCGCGCCAGACGTCGTCGTCGGGGCCCTCGACCCGCACCGAGCGGTGCGTCGCGGCGAGACGGTTGCCCGGGTCCGGGTACGGCGGGGCGCCGACGGCGACCACCTCGACGTCGCCCCGCGACAGGAGCCGCGTGATCGGGCGCGACAGCGTCGGATGGCCGAACACCACGACCCGCTCGATCGCGTCGGCGAGCTCGGGGAGGCCGAGCAGCAGGCGGTAGGTGGCGATCGGGTGCGTCCCGGTGCGCGATCCCGACGACGGCTCCGCGAACAGCGGCCAGTCCGCCTCCTCGGCGAGGATCCGCGCCGGAGGGCCGGCGGAGTCACCGGCGACGACGACCGTCCGCGGGCCGAGCGGGAGCGACGCGGGCAGCACCGGCTGCTCGACGACCGCCGCCTGCCAGGGTGCTCCGTCGGCCCGTCCCGCCATCGCGCCCTCGGCGTCGAGCGGCTCCGCCCAGGCTGCGTCGACGAGCGGATCGGAGAAGCCGACGTTCAGGTGGACCGGCCCGTCCGCCGCTGCGGCCAGCGCCCGCGACAGCGCACCGCGCCACGCCGACGTGTTCGGCGGCACGACGGCCGGCGCCGGGATCTCCACGTAGGCGCGCACCGCCGACCCGAACAGCTTCACCTGGTCGCCGGTCTGGTTCGCGCCCGTGCCCCGCAGCTCGGCGGGCCGGTCGGCGGTGATCGCGAGCAGCGGCGCCCCGGCGTGCGACGCCTCCAGCACCGCGGGGTGCAGGTTCGCGGCGGCGGTCCCCGACGTCGTCACCACCGGCACGACCCGGTGCGAGCCGAGCGCCAGACCGAGCGCCAGGAACGCCGCGCTGCGCTCGTCGATCCGCACGTGCAGCCGCAGGTCTCCCCGCGCCTGCGCCGCCGCCAGTGCCAGGGCGAGCGGAGCCGAGCGCGACCCCGGCGCGAGCACGACGTCCCGGACGCCGCTGCGGACCAGCTCGTCGACCAGGACACGGCCCAGCGTGCCCGCCGGCGTCATCCGATCGCCTCCACGGCGGCGAGGCGCTCGACCCAGCGGCGCGCGGTGTCCTCGTCGACCGTCGTGGCGGTGGACTGCGTGACCGGCTCGACGCGTCCGACCGGCAGCACGCCGTCGACGGGCACCAGCGGCTTCGCGACCGTGTCGTGCTCGAGCAGGCTGACGGTGCCGAGACCGCACGCGTACGGCAGGTCCGGCAGCGCGGCCGCGAGGGCCAGGCCGGCCGTGATCCCGACCGAGCTCTCGAGCGCGCTGGAGACCACCACCGGGATCCCGATCCGCTCGGCGATCCGCAGGCACGCCTCGACCCCGCCGAGCGGTTGCACCTTGAGCACGGCGACGTCGGCCGCCTCGTGCGCGGTGACGAGGTAGGGGTCGTCGGCGCGGCGGATCGACTCGTCGGCCGCGACCGGCACGTCGCAGCGCCGCCGGACGCGGGCGAGCTCGTCGACGCTCGCGCAGGGCTGCTCGACGTACTCCAGCCCGCCGGCGGCGCGGTCGAGCGCGGCGAGGGCGGCGACCGCCTCGTCGACGGTCCAGGCGCCGTTGGCGTCGACGCGGATCCGGCCCCCGTCCCCGAGCGCGTCGCGGACCGCCGCGACCCGGCTCACGTCCTCGGCGAGCGACTGTCCGGGCTCGGCGACCTTGACCTTCGCCGTCCGGCAGCCGTGGCCGGCGAGCACGATCGCCGCGGCGCGCTCGGCGTCCACGGCCGGGACGGTGCAGTTCACCGCGACGACCTCGCGGACGGGAGACGGCCAGTCGCGCGTCGCGCTCGCGACCGCAGCCTCGTACCAGGTGCGTGACTCCGCCGCGCCGTAGTCCCAGAACGGGCTGAACTCCGCCCACCCGGCGGGCCCGTGCACGAGCATCCCCTCGCGGACGGTGATCCCGCGGAACCTCGTGCGCATCGGGGTCGCCCACGGCACCCAGGTCAGGTCGTCGTCCACCTCCGTACGGTATCGCGCGGGTCCCGCCCCGCCGGACGTCGCGCCTGGTCAGCGCACCCGTCGGCGCAGGTGGGCTGCCGGCTCCGGGCCGTACGGGAGGGTGCCGTGGGGGAGGACGTCGGCCGCACCCGCGTCGAGGATCGCGATCGCTTCCGCGAGCCGGTCGCGCTCGGCCCGGACGAAGGCCGCGTCGACCACCGCACCGTGCCCGGGGACCACCTGCGCCACCGCGCTCTCCCCGGCGAGCGCAGCCAGCGCATCCAGCGTCCGCACCCACGCCCGCGGGTCGCTGTCGCCGAAGTCCGGGTCGGCGCCCTGCTCGACCAGGTCGCCCGCGAACAGCGTCGCCCCCGCGAGCACCACGAGGTCACCGTCGGTGTGCCCGACGCCGAGGAACCGCACCTCGACGACGCGACCACCGAGGTCGACCCTCGCGCCGCTCGCGGGCGTTTCCGCAGGGTCGCAGAGGGCGTCGGCGGCGTCCGGGTACGTCGCGGTCCACGCGTCACGCTGCGTGGCGTACGTCGCCGTCATCGCCGCGATCGCGTCCGGGTGCGCAAGGAACGGACCCGCACCGGCCTCACGCAGGGTCGCGTTGCCGAACCAGTGGTCCAGGTGCGCGTGGGTGTTCACCACGACCAGCGGCGCGCAGGTGACCGACCGGACCGCCTCGAGGATCGCCGTCGCCTGCCGCGGCCCGCCGCCGGTGTCGATCAGCAGGGCCCGCTCGCTGCCGACGACGAGCCCGGCGTTGAGGAGGTACGGGGCGGTGCGCAGCACGTACGAGCCGTCGCCGAGGTCGACGAGGTCGCACCCGTGCTCCGGCGGCGCCGTCACGGCCGGACCGCCTGCTGCGCGAGGGTGCGCAGCGCGACCCGGTCGACCTTGCCGTGGTCCAGCAGGGGCAGGGCGTCGATCGCGACCACGTGGCGCGGCGCCCAGGTCCGCGGCAGGCCGGCCGTCTCGACGTGGTCGCGCAGATCGGCCAGCGGCGGCGCTCCGGTGCCGGAGCTGGCACCCGGGTCGGTCGGCACCACCAGCGCGACCACGACGCTCCCCCACTCCGGGTCGTCCACCCCGACCACGGCCGCTTCGGCCACACCGGGGTGGGTACGCAGCGCTGCGGCGACCCGCGGGAGCGCGATGTTCGTGCCCCCCGAGATCACCACGTCGTCGCTGCGTCCCAGGATCCGCAGCCGCCCGTCGGCATCCAGCGCGCCGAGGTCGGAGGTTCGCAGCCAGCCGTCGACCAGCACGTCGGCGGTCGCGTCCGGGTCGCCGACGTAGCCGTCGAACAGCATCGGCCCGGCGATCCACACCCGCTTGTCCCGGTCGATCCGCAGCGCGACCCCGTCGAGCGCCACCCCGTCGTACACGCAGCCGCCCGCGGTCTCGCTCATCCCGTACGTCCGGACCACGCGCACCCCGGCCGCCTCTGCCTCGGCCCGCAGCGCCGGGTCGAGGGCCGCGCCGCCGACGAGCAGGGCGTCGAGACGTGCCAGCAGGTCGAGGCGGCCGTCGCGGGCGAGACGGTGGAGCTGGGTGGGGACGAGCGAGGCGTAGCGGCGCACTCCGGCGTCCATCGCCTCCAGCGCGGCGACGAGCCCACCGCGCTCGGCGACGACGACCGGGCTCGTACCCGCGAGCAGCGACCGGACGATCACCTGCACCCCCGCGACGTACGTGGGTGGGAGGTCCAGCAGCCACTGACCGGGACCTCCGAGGCGGGCGTGGGTCGCGTGCGCCGACGCGAGGACCGCGCGGCGGGACAGCGCGACGTCCTTCGGCCGGCCGGTCGAGCCCGAGGTGCGGATGATCAGCGCGGGCGGCTCGTCCTCGGCCGAGAGCCAGCTCGACAGCGCCCGCTCGACCTCGCGCGCCGATCCCGCGACGGGCCGCAACGACGTGTCCTCCACCCGACCACGCTAGCCGTCGTACGCGGGTGGGAGGATGGGCGGTCGTGGCAACAGCATCGCAGTGGATCTCCGGCGCACGCCCTCGTACGCTCCCGGCCGCCGTGGCCCCAGTGGTCGCCGGGACGGGCGCGGCGGTCTTCGCCGACGGCGAGGTGTGGTGGAAGGCGGTCGTCTGCCTCCTGCTCTCGCTGGCCCTGCAGGTCGGCGTCAACTACGCCAACGACTACTCCGACGGCGTCCGCGGCACCGACGACGACCGGGTCGGCCCCATGCGGCTGGTCGGGTCCGGTGCTGCGAGCGCGTCGGCCGTGAAGGCGGCGGCGTTCGGGTGCTTCGCCGTCGCGGGCGTGCTCGGCCTGCTGCTCGCTGCGACGTCCGGGTGGTGGCTGCTCGCGGTGGGCGCGGTCGCGATCGCGGCGGCGTGGTTCTACACCGGCGGTGACCGGCCGTACGGGTATCGCGCGCTGGGCGAGATCAGCGTGTTCGTGTTCTTCGGGCTGGTCGCGGTGCTCGGCACCACGTACGTCCAGGTCGGGTCGTTCACGTGGCCGAGCCTGGCCGCGTCGATCGGGATCGGGGCGCTCGCGTGCGCGATCCTCGTCGCGAACAACCTGCGCGACATCCCCACCGACACGGTCTCGGGCAAGCGCACGCTCGCGGTGGTGCTCGGCGACCGGGGTACGCGGGTGCTGTTCGTCGTGCTGCTCGTGGTGGCGCTGGGGTCCGTGGTCTGGCTGGCGTCGTTCACCGCACCCGCGCTGCTGGCGCTGCTCGCGTTCCCGTGGGCGCTGCGGGCAGCGACGCCGGTCGGACGCGGCGCCACCGGCCTCGCGCTGCTGCCGACGCTGCGCGACACCGGGATCGCCGAGCTCGTGTTCGCGATCGGCGCCGCCGTCGGTCTCGCCCTCGGCGCCTGACCGTCACCCGCGCCCCCTCTGGACGCAAGACGATGCATCTCGTCCACGGACGGGTAGAAACGCATCGTCGATTCGCTTCGTCGTACGTCCCGGGCGACCCGCGGGGCGGCTACGGTGAGGTGGCATGCCGGACATCGACCTGGGTGACCTGACCGAGCCGGGCGCGTCCACGCGGCTTCGCGGCTACCTCGCGACCCCGGACGACGACGGACCGTGGCCGGGGGTGGTGCTGATCCACGAGGCGTTCGGCGTCGACGACGCGATGCGCGCGCACGCCGACCGGCTGGCGTCGCTCGGGTACGCGACGCTGGCAGTGGACCTGTACAGCGACGGCGGTCCGGTCCGTTGCCTGATCAGCACCTTCCGCGCTCTGCTCGCCGGTCACGGGCGCCCGTTCGCCGACATCGCCGTCGCCCGCCGGTTTCTCCTCGAACGCACCGCGAGCACGGGGAAGGTCGGCGTGATCGGCTTCTGCATGGGCGGGCGCTTCGCGCTGCTCGAGGCCGGCGGCGGGGCGTACGACGCGGCGAGCGTGAACTACGGGCTCCTCCCGCCGCACCTGGACGATGTGCTCGCGACCTCGTGCCCACTGGTCGCCAGCTACGGCGGCAAGGATCGCGGGCTGCGCGGCGGGGCCGCGAAGGTGGAGGCAGCCCTCGACGCCGCAGGCGTTCCGCACGACGTGAAGGAGTATCCGAACGCCGGCCACTCCTTCCTCAACGAGCACCCGAACGGGCCCTGGCCCGTACGGCAGGTGCTGCGCGTGACCGGGACCGGCCCCGAGCCGCAGTCGGCCGCCCACGCCTGGGACCGCATCGCCGCCTTCTTCGCGACCCACCTGCGCTGACCCACCCGTACCGACCGCGATTCGTCGAGTTCCGGCGCGAATCCGACACCGAGATCCAGCCGCAGCTCGACGAATCGCGGACGGGGGCGGGAAGTGTTCATGCGGCGTGCAGGTGCGCGACGCCGTGGGTTCGGCCGGGGACGCCAGCCTCGTCGGCATGACCGAACCCACCTCCCGCCGCCAGGTGCTGCGCGGTGCCGCCGCCCTCGGGGCCGGCGCCGCGATCCTCGGAACTGCCTCGCCCGCCCTCGCCCGCGGGCGCGACCACCTCCCCGCCCTCGTCCGGCACGGCCGCCCGACGCTCACGCACGGCGTCCAGTCCGGCGACGTCCTGACCGACGCCGCGACCCTCTGGGCCCGAGCCGACCGCCGCTCGCGCCTCGTCGTCGAGCTCTCCCGCGACCCGTCGTTCCGCCGCGCGATCACGGTCCCCGGCCCCGTCGTCACCGACCGCTCCGACTTCACCGGCCGCCTCCCGCTGCGGCACCTGCCGTCCGGGACCGAGCTGCACTACCGCGTCCGCGCGGTCGACCTGCGCGACCCGCGCCGTACGTCGGAGTCCGTCGTCGGTCGGCTGCGGACGGCGAGCACGCGCCGCGACGACGTCCGGTTCCTGTGGTCCGGCGACATCGCCGGGCAGGGGTGGGGCGTCAACCCTGCGTACGGCGGGTTCCGGATCGCCGACGCGATGACCGCTCGGGACGCCGACTTCTTCCTGTGCAGCGGTGACACCGTGTACGCCGACGGGCCCGTCACCGAGTCCGTCGCGCTGCCGGACGGATCGACGTGGCGCAACCTCGTGATCGAGGAGAAGACGAAGGTCGCCGAGACCCTCGACGAGTTCCGCGGCCAGTTCCGCTACAACCTGCTCGCGGACAACTGGCGCTCGTTCCTCGCGGGGACGCCGGTCGTGGGCCAGTGGGACGACCACGAGGTCACGAACAACTGGTACCCGGGCGAGGTCCTCGCCGACGACCGCTACACCGAGAAGCGCGTCGACGTCCTCGCCGAGCGAGCGCGCCGGGCCTACCACGAGTACGTGCCGGTCTCGCGCCTCTCACCGGACCCCGAGGGCCGGATCTACCGCGTCCTGCACCTGGGCCCGATGCTCGACCTGTTCGTGCTGGACATGCGCACCCACAAGGACCCGAACACCGCGAACGCCGAGACGCGCTCCGACGGCGGCGTGCTGGGCCGCCGGCAGACCGACTGGCTGCTGCGCGAGCTGCGGCGCTCCCGGGCGACCTGGAAGGTGATCGCCGCCGACCTGCCGATCGGGCTCGTCGTGCCGGACGGGTCGGCGGCCCAGGAGGGCATCGCCCAGGGCGATCCCGGCCTGCCGCTCGGACGGGAGCGCGACATCGCCGAGGTGCTGCGTGGTCTGCAGCGCTACGGCATCCGCAACCACGTCTGGCTCACCGCGGACGTGCACTACACCGCGGCGCACCACTACGCGCCCGAGCGGGCCGCGTTCGGCGACTTCGACCCGTTCTGGGAGTTCGTGTCCGGGCCGCTCAACGCCGGGGCGTTCGGACCGAACGCGCTCGACGGCACGTTCGGACCGCGGGCGGAGTTCGTGGCCGCACCGCCGCGGGCGAACGCCAGCCCCGCCGAGGGGTACCAGTTCTTCGGCGAGGTCGAGATCGACGGCGGATCCCAGGCCCTCACGGTCACCCTCCGCGACGTCGAGGGCGGCGCCCTGTTCACCCGCACGCTCGAGCCGCACCGCCGCTGACCGGCCGCACCCACCCGTACGGCTGCCGCCACCGACGCCCCGCGCGGCCCCCGATCGCGCTGCCCCGGACCCGTCCACCGCCTCGCGGGTCCGGGGCACCGCGCTGTGCTCAGCCGGTGCGCGACGCTCAGCCGGTACGCGGCGCTCAGCCGGTACGCGGCGCTCAGCCGGTACGCGGCGCTCAGCCGGTACGCGGCGCTCAGCCGGTACGCGGCGCTCAGCCGGTGCGCGGACCCGGCCCCAGACGCGCCCGGACCCACGCGACCGGTGCCTGGAGGAACAGCAGCAGCATCGGGTACGCACCGAGGCCGGGAGCGACGATCGTGATCACCAGCACCACCGCGAGGAGCGGGATCAGGACGATGTCCTCCGGCCCGTCGCGCCACGCCTGTGCTGCGGCGTCGTCGCGCAGGAGCGCGGGGCGGCGACGTCCCTGCCGCACGATCAGGCGGAGCGCCACGACCGAGACCAGCAGCGTCGTGACGTACACGGGCATCGCAGCGGTCATCGGGTCGCTCACCGAGATCAGCTCCGTGCTGAACGGCAGCAGCACGATCGTGAGCAGCCACACGAAGTGCAGGCCGGTGATCACCTCGTCGTACGACGCAAAGTGCTCCAGCGTCTGGTGGTGGGCGCGCCACAGCACCCAGATCACGGCGAAGCTGATCCCGAACCCGAGGAAGACGTCGCTGTGCTCGGAGACCAGCGCACCCACGCTGGGAGCGTCGTCGGCCTCCGCGACGACATCGACGAGCGGCAGCACGAGCAGCGTCAGCGCGATCGCCACCACGGCGTCGCTGAACGCCAGGAGCCGGTCGAGCCCTCGTTCCGAAGCCACGGCTCAGTGTCCCCTGCCGGACCGCCGTCCGTCTCAGGGACGGAACGCGCCGGTGGACTCGAACGCCGCCAGCGCCGACTCGTACGGTGCCAGGTCGAGACCCTGGTCCGCCACCCAGCCGTCGTCGTAGTACGTGCCGGTGTAGCGGTCGCCCCCGTCCGCGAGCAGCGTCACGACGCTCCCCCGCTCACCGGCGTCGCGCATCTGCTGGACGACGTGCAGCGCGCCCCACATGTTCGTCCCGGTCGACCCGCCGACCGGGCGACCGAGCAGCCGCGTGGTCCACCGCATCGCCGCGATCGACGCCGCGTCCGGGACGCGCACCATGTCGTCGATCACCCCGCCGACGAACGACGGCTCGACCCGCGGCCGGCCGATCCCCTCGATCCGCGACGGCATCCCGGTCGTGTAGTCCGAGGTGTCGAGCTCCCACCCGTCGAGGAACGCGGAGTTCTCCGGGTCCACGACCAGCAACCGTGTCTCGTAGCGGCGGTACCGGACGTACCGGCCGATCGTCGCCGACGTGCCGCCGGTCCCGGCGCTGACGACGATCCACGACGGGCACGGGTACGGTTCCGCGGCCAGCTGCTCGAAGATCGACTCGGCGATGTTGTTGTTGCCGCGCCAGTCCGTCGCGCGCTCGGCGAAGGTGAACTGGTCCAGGTAGTGCCCGCCGCACTCCTCGGCCAGGCGCGCCGCCTCGGCGTACATCTGGGGCGGCTCGTCGACGAAGTGGCAGCGCCCGCCGTACCACTCGATCAGTGCGATCTTGCGCGGGCTCGTGCTGCGCGGCATGACGGCGACGAAGTCCAGGCCGAGCAGGCGCGCGAAGTACGCTTCGCTGACCGCCGTCGAGCCGCTGGACGCCTCGATGATCGTCGTGTCGGGTCCGACCCAGCCATTGCTGAGAGCGTAGAGGAACAGCGAGCGCGCGAGGCGGTGCTTCAGGCTCCCGGTCGGGTGGACCGACTCGTCCTTGAGGTACAGCGCGACGTCGTCCGGACCCGGCAGCGGGAACACGTGCAGGTGGGTGTCGGCGCTGCGGTTGGCGTCGGCCTGGACCGTCCCGATCGCGGTGTCGATCCAGCGCCGCGCCTCAGTCGACGTCCTCGGCACCGCGCGCCTGCTCGAACCGGTCGTGCAGCTTCTGCGAGCGGGCCTGCAACGACTCGGCGACCTGGTCGCGCAGCCCGCCGAGCAGCAGCAGCGACAGGACGGCGCTGATCGCCAGCGCGATGATCGCGAACAGCAGGCCCGTCATCTCGTCCCACTCGAACCAGATCATGCCGATCCCGGCGACCACGGCGAAGGTGACGACGAACAGCGCCAGGCGCGCGAGCGTGTAACGGACGAAGGCACTCACCCCTCCACCGTACCTGTCGGCGTCACGGAGTCGGCGAGGTCGCCGGGTCCGTGGGCTCCAGGGCGCCGGAGTCGTCGGTCGGCGGGGCCGGCGGGACCGTGGTCGTCGCCGTCGTGGGCGGCGCGGTCGTGGTGGGTGCCGTCGTCGTCGGAGCGGTCGTGGTGGGCGCTGTCGTGGTCGGTGCCGTGGTCGGATCGGTCGTCGGGTCCGTGGTCGGGTCCGTCGTGGCGTCCGTCGTCGGGTCGGTCGTGTCCTGCGTGGTCGGGTCGTCCGACGGCGACCCGGTCGTGTCCGTGGTCGGATCGGTCGACGGGGTCGTACGGGTGGGTGCGGTCGGGTCGGGCGTGGTCGGGTCGTCGCTGCGGTTCGTCCAGATCAGCGCGATCGCGACCGCGGCGGCGATCACGACCAGCGCGACGACGATCCACGGCGCTCGTCGCGCCCACGGGCTCTGGCCGTCACCGCTCGCTGCAGCGGCATCGGCGTCCTCGGACGCCTCGCCCTCGCCGGGCTGGTCCTCCGACGCGCCCTCGACCGCGGCCTGGTCCGCGGTCGCGACACCGGCCGCCGCCCCCTCCGCAGCAGCTCCCTCGGCGTCGTCGTCCGCCGGCAAGGCCTCGCCGTCGGTGGCGGTCGCCTCGCCCTCCGCGGCGTCCTCCGCGCCCGGTGCGTCCTCCGCGGCAGCGGCCCCGGCTGCGGCAGCCGCCGCGACGCCGGCGCCGGCAGCACCGACGGCGGCGATGCCCGGCACCGTGGCGTCGTCGTCGACCGCAGGGGCATCGACCTGGGTCGCTTCGGGATCGACCCCGGCGAACCCGTGCGCCGCGAGGACCGGCGCGACCGGCTCCTCCGCCGCCAGCGCGGCGAGCGCCGCCGACGCCCCCGCCGCGTCGACCCGCTCGGCGGGCTCGCGACGCGTCATCGCGTCGAGCATCTGCGCCCACTCGGTCCCGAGGTCCTCCGGAACCCGGGGCTGACGGTGCAGGCGCGCTGAGAGCGTCTCGATCCGCGACCCGGGGAACGCCTCCTCACCGGTCAGCGACTCCAGCAGCACCAGACCCAGCGCGTACACGTCCGCGCGCGGGCCGACGTCGTCGAGCACGGCCTGCTCGGGACTGAGGTAGCGTGCCGTGCCGACCAGCAGGTCCGGGGAGGTCAGACGCGTCCCCTCGAGGTAGCGGGAGACACCGAAGTCGGTCAGCTTCACCTGCGGAGGCTCACCCTCACGCTCGACCAGCATCACGTTCGACGGCTTGATGTCGCGATGGATGACGCCGGCCTCGTGGATCGCTCCGAGGGCCGACGCGAGCTGCGAACCCATGTCCGCGACCGCCGTCGACTCCATCGGCCCGCTCGTGAGGACCCGGCTCAGCGTCTTGCCGGCCACGAACTCCATCACGAGGTACGGGTGCGTGCCGCTCGCCTGCACGTCGTAGACCGTCACCAGGCCCGGGTGCGAGATCCCGGCGCCGATCCGCGCCTCGAGCTCGTGGCGGCGCAGCGCGTCCTCGGCCTCGACGTCGGCCTCGACCCGCATCAGCTTGATCGCGACGATCCGCCCGAGCTGCTCGTCGCGGGCCTTGAAGACGTCGGCCATGCCGCCGCGCCCGACCAGGCCGAGCAGGCGGTACCGATCGTCGACGAGGTCACCGACCCGGTCGTTGTCCGACTCCGACACAGCGGCGGCTCACCTCTCCCTCGTCCCCACGGGCAGCAGCCCCGACCGCATCCATTGTGCTGGACCGGACAACCTCCGTCGGCCCCGATGTCCGGGCGCCGTCGGTGCCGGTCACGGGGCAGGTCACGGGGCCACGAGCCGGGCGAGCAGCGCAGGGTCGACGTTGCCGCCGGACAGCACCGCGACGGTGCCCGGGCTCGGGTCCACGCGTCCGGACAGCAGCGCAGCCGACGCGACCGCGCCGCTGGGCTCGGCGACGAGCCGGCTCCCGCGTACGAGGGTGGCCGTGGCGGACAGGATCTCCTCCTCCGTGACCGTGACGACGTCGTCCACGTGCGCCCGCAGGTGTGCCCAGTTGAGCAGTCCCACGGACGTCGTACGGAGTCCGTCGGCGATCGTCCGGGCGGTCTGCGACGCGGCCCACACGCGACGCTGGCCGTCCCGCCAACCCTCCGCGAGGTCGCCGGCCAGCTCCGGCTCCACCGCGACCACCCGGACCTGCGGGCGCAGCGCCTTGATCGCCAGCGCGGTCCCCGCGGCCAGGCCGCCACCGCTGACCGGGACCAGCACCTGGTCGAGATCCGGGACCTGCTCGGCGATCTCGATGCCCACCGTTCCCTGACCTGCGATCACGTCCGGGTGGTCGTACGGCGGGACGACCGTCGCACCCGTCTCCTCCGCGATCGCCTCGGCGGCCGTCTCCCGCTCGGCCGGCGGGACGCGCACGATCTGGGCTCCCCAGCGGGCGGTCGCCTCGACCTTCACGGCCGGTGCGTTGTCCGGGATCACGATCGTCGCCGCGATCCCGGCCCGCGCCGCGGCGTACGCGACGGCCTGTGCGTGGTTGCCGGACGAGTGCGTCACCACGCCCCGGACCCGCCGCTCCGGCTCGAGCAGCGCGATGGCGTTCGTCGCCCCGCGGAGCTTGAACGCACCGGTCGGCTGCAGGCACTCGGCCTTGACCCGCAACGGCACCGTCCCGTCGGGCATCACCACAGGAACGACGGGCGTGCACAGGCAGATCCCGCTGATCCGCGCGGCGGCATCCCGTACGTCGGCAAGGCTGAGCAGGGCGGAGGTGGGCATGGCCTCACCCTAGGCATGATCACGGGTCCGTACGGCCGTGGGTTGCGCTCACCGGACGCGGGTAGGGTGGGGTCATGGGGAAGGCGATTCCGATCATCATCGTCGTCGCGCTGGCGGTCTACACGCTGTTCGACGTCGTCGCCACGCCCCGCGACCGGATCAAGCTCCTCCCGAAGCCGGTGTGGATCGTGGTCGGGCTGATCCCGGCACTCGGCGTCCTGCTCTGGCTGACCGTCGGCAAGGTCCGTGGCCGTCAGGCTCCCCCGCCACCCCAGCAGCGGCGGACGTACCGCGGACCCGACGACGATCCGGACTTCCTGCGCGGCCTCTGAGCCGTCGCAGCGTCGACACCTGCGCTCTGCGGCCCTCGACCCGCCGCGCCCGGGCTCCCACTCCGAGCCGCGCCGCACCGGCGCCCGGGCTCCCCACACCGAGCCGCGCCCGCCACCTGGCGACGCAGTCCTTCACCTGGCGGGGGAAACCTTCGGTGCCCGGTGGGGGTTTCCCCAGCCGGCTACGGAGACCCCCTCACCCCAGCCGGTGCGGCGAGGTGCGGGCCCGGGGGTTACTTCGCGTACGAGTGCAGCCCGGGGAAGAACAGGTTGACGCCGACGAAGTTGAAGATGAAGGTCGCGAACGCCACGAGCGCGAGGATCGCGGCGGCCTTGCCCTTCCACCCGGCGGTCGCCCGGGCGTGCAGGTATCCCGCGTAGGCGACCCAGGTGATGAACGCCCAGACCTCCTTCGGGTCCCAGCCCCACGGCCGGCCCCAGGCGTGCTCGGCCCAGATCGGGCCGGAGATCAGCGCCGCGAACGTCCAGACCGGGAAGGCGAAGGCGGTGACGCGGTACGCCAGCTGGTCCATCGCCGCGGCGGACGGCAGTCGCCCGAGGTAGCCCGAGACCGGTCCGCGCGCCTCGGCCCGGGCCTTGATCAGGTAGAGGATCGATGCGCCCGCACCCACGAGGAACCCGGCTCCCGCGACCATGGCCGACGCGACGTGGATCACCAGCCAGTAGGAGTCGAGCGCCGGTACGAGGGGCCCGGCCGGCACGTAGACCGTCATCGACAGACCGAGCACGACCGTCACGAAGGCGAGCACGAGCGGCGCGAGCCACTGGATGTGCATCAGGCGGATCATCACGAGGTAGCCCGCGAGCACGACGACCATCGAGGTGATCGCGAACTCGTACATGTTGCCCCACGGCACCCGCTCCGCCGCGAGCCCGCGGGCGACGACGCCCGCGAGCAGGATCAGGAACCCGAGGATGGTGAGCGCGATCGCGATCCTCCCCGCGACCTCGCTGCGCTCCTCCGCGACCCCGCCGCGGGCACTGTCGTCGTCGGCGGTAGGGCTACCGCCGCCGCTCACCCCGTCGTACGCGCCGCCGCTCGACGCCATCACCGGCGTCCGCTCGGCCGCACCGACGCTCTCACCCGAGCGGCTGGCGACGGACCCGAACGCCCACTGCGCCACGGAGGCCAGCCATGCGAGCGCGAGCACCACGGTCGCGGACGCGACCGCGTAGTTCGAGAAGTTCGCGTACTCCGTCAGGGTCATGCCTCGTCCTCTGCTCTCCCGGCCTGTGCCGTGTCGGCCTGCGCCGTGTCGGCTCGTGCCGGAGCGGTTCGCGTTCCAGTATCGCCCGTGGCCGCCCGGAGCCGCTCGAGGAGGTCGTCCACGCCGTCCTCGACGTCGCTGCGCGGCACCCGGTCCAGCGCGGCCACCTCGACGACCGTGCGCCCGTCGCGCCGCGTCGCCCGCACCCAGGTCCGCCGCGGCCGGATCGACAGCGACAGCACCAGCCCGAGGGCGCCGATCGAGACTCCGTACAGCGGGATCTGGATCCCCGGCTGGCTGCTGAACTGGAAACGCGCGAACTGGCGCAGCTCGACGAACTCGATCGTGCCCTTCCCGTCGGGCAGTGTCACGCTCTCGCCCGGCGTCATGATGATCCGCAGCGGTTCGTCGTCGTCGCCCATGAACTGGGTCATGTCGGACTTGTCCAGCACGTAGACGGACTGGGACTCGCCTTCGTCCAGCCCCAGGTCGCCGTAGTAGGCGAAGAGGCCGAGCACCGGGTTCGCGGCCGCGGGGTGGGCCGACACCGGGATCTCGTCGTCCCCTCCCGCTACGCCGGTCGGTAGGAAGAACCCCTGGAAGCCGAGCTGGTCGGGCCGCGCGTCCGGAACCTTCACGACGCCGTTGGAGGTGTAGGTGGAGTCCGCGGGGATGAACGGCACCGCGTCCTCGAAGACCACGCGGCCGTCTCCGTCGGTCACCCGGATCACCGGAGCGTAGCCCTGGCCGACGAGGTAGACCGACGCCCCGTCGACCCGCAGCGGGTGGTTCACCTCGATCGCGTAGTCGCGCGGCTGCTCGCCGGGCGCGTCGGTGACCTGCCCGGCCGCGCCGAAGTAGCGTGGTGCGCCCCGCTGCGGTCCCTCGGTCTGGAACTCCGCGGTCAGGTCGTCCAGCGTCAGCGAGAACGGCGGGAGATCGTCGGTGTCGAACAGCGCGCCGGCGGTGAACTCGTCGAACTGGGTGAGGGTGTTGGAGAATCCGCTGCCCTCGGTGACGATCGCGTTGCCGCGGTAGCCCAGCAGTCCCATCGCTGCGACGCCGACGAGCACCACGACCAGCGAGACGTGGAAGACGAGGTTGCCCGCCTCACGGAGGTAGCCCGTCTCGGCACGCACCTCGCCTGCGATCACGGCACCGTCGTCGTCGGTCTCGGTGACGACGTCGCGCCGCGACCGGCCGACCGCCTCGCGCGCCGCGGCGAGCACCGTCTCGACGTCGGCGTCCGACTCGTACGTCGCCGAGGCCGGCAGCCGGTCGAGGTTGCGCGGCGCCTTCGGCGGGCGGGCCCGCAGCGCGCGGGCGTACACGCCGACCCGCGGGATGATGCAGCCGACCAGCGAGACCATCAGCAGGAGGTAGATCGCGGAGAACCACACCGACGTGTAGACCGCGAAGCCGCCGAGCCGGTCGAGGAACGGCGCCAGGTCGGGGTGCCGGTCGAAGTAGGCAGCGACCGCGCGCGGGTCGACCGAGCGCTGCGGGAGGATCGAGCCCGGTACGGCGGCCAGCGCGAGCAGCAGCAGGAGCATCAGCGCGGTGCGCATCGACGTGAGCTGGCGCCAGGCCCACCGCAGCGTCTCGCGCGGCGACAGCGCGGGCGCACTCGCGCGACGGTCGTCCGACATCACACCACCGGCCTGAATCCGCCGACCCACACGGTCAGCTCGATCATGATCTGCGCCCACAGCCCGCTCACGAGCAGCACCCCGACGACGACCAGCATCCCGCCGCCGACGATCGAGATCGCGCGCTGGTGCCGCCGGACCCACGACGTGGCCCCCATGAACCAGCCGAAGGCGCCGGCGGCGAGCAGGAACGGGATCCCGAGACCCGCGCAGTAGACGAGGGTGAGGAACGCTCCGCGCCCGGCCGTGCCCTCCGAGCCCGCGAGCGTCAGCACCGCACCGAGGGCCGGGCCGATGCACGGCGTCCAGCCGATCGCGAACAGCACCCCGAGCAGCGGCGCGACCGCGAGCCCGACCGACGGGACCGCATGGATCCGCACGTCGCGCTGCATCCACGGCACGAAGCCCATGAAGGCGAAGCCGAGCAGGATCAGCACGATCCCCATCACGATCGAGATCTCCCGCTCGTACGGGCGCAGCTCCTGCCCGATCCCGCCGAACAGCGCGCCGTACGACACGAAGACCACACTGAACCCGGCGACGAACAGGGCGGCACCGGTCATCAGGCGACCGCGCTGGCGCAGGGTCTTGTCGTCACCGACCACCTCGGCCGCCGACATCCCGGAGACGTAGGACAGGTAGCCCGGCAGCAGCGGCACGACGCACGGCGAGAAGAACGAGACCAGCCCCGCGACGAGCGCGACCCCGGCCGCGAGCAGGATCGAGCCCGACAGCACCGTGTCCATGATCCAGTCCGACATCGCCGCTACGCCGCCCCGGCGTCCTCGACGAGCCCGCGCAGCGTCGCCTCGCTGGTCGCACCGACCACCCGGGCCGCGACCCGGCCGTCGGAGTCGATCACGTACGTCGTCGGCACCGCGATCGCGGGCAGGCTGTCACGGAAGCCGAGCAGGGTCTCGCCGCTCGGGTCGTAGATCGACGGGTAGGTGATGCCGTAGTTCTCGTCGTAGGCCAGCGCGGCGTCACGCGAGTCGCGGATGTTGATCCCGAGGACCTCGACCCCGGAGTCCGCGAGCGCAGCCAGGTCGGACGCCTCCTCCCGGCAGTCCGCGCACCACGAGCCCCAGACGTTGACGACGACCGGGGAGCCGGCGAAGTCGGACAAGGCGACCGGGTCGCCGCCGAGGCTCTCCCCGGCCAGCTCGGGCGCCGGTGCACGGTCGGCGGGATCGACCGACGTGATCGTCCCGTCCCCGCTCACGTACCCTCCCGTGGTCTCGTCGGCCTGGGTGCTCGACGCGCAGGCGGAGACGGCCACGCCGACGAGCAGCGCGGCCGCGGCGAGCAGCAGTCGTCGGGCGGTCATGCCCCGCCGACGAACTTGCGCCGCAGGTGCGCCGGGACGAGGTCGCCGGCCGGCTCGGAGTAGCCGACCGCGACCGGCTCGTCGCCTTCGTAGGTCACCGACGTGATGCTCGCGAGCGAGCACTCGCGACGCCGCGGGTCGTGCAGGTAGCGGCGCTTCTGGACGGTGAGCCGCGCGACCCAGATCGGGAGCTGGTGCGAGACGATCACCGCCTCGTGTCCGCGGGCCGCGTCGCGCGCGTCGGCGAGCGCCGCGAGCATCCGGGCTGCGATCTCGGTGTACGGCTCGCCCCACGACGGCTTCGCCGGGTTGCGCAGCAGCCACCAGACCGACGGCCTGCGCAGCGCGCCGTCGCCGACGCCGAAGGTCTTGCCCTCGAAGCTGTTCGCGGCCTCGATCACGCGCCCGTCGGTGTGCACCGGCAGGTCGACGGTGGCCGCGATCGGCTCCATCGTCTCCTGCGCGCGCTCCAGCGGCGAGCAGACCAGGTGCGTCACGTCGCGCTCGGAGAAGTACTCGGCACCGCGCTCGGCCATCTTCCGGCCCAGCTCCGAGAGGTGGTAGTCGGGCAGGCGCCCGTACAGCACACCGGTGGGATTGTGCACCTCACCGTGCCGCATCAGGTGGACGACGGTGCGCTCGCTGCTGCTCATCTGTCTGCTCTCGTGGTACGGGTGGGTCTCAGGCCGTCGCCGCGGCCGCCGCGGGTGCGGCCGCGCTCAGGGCCTTCTCGATCTGGTCCAGGGCGTCGTCGTCCAGCGAGTCCGAGACGAACCACGCCTCGTACGAGCTCGGCGGCAGGTAGACGCCGTGCTCCAGCATCGCGTGGAAGAAGGCGCGGTACGCGGCGGGGTCCTGGTCCTGGGCGTCCGAGAAGTCGCGGACCGGCTCCGTACGGCCGAGGTACGGGCTGAACAGCGTGCCGGCGCTCTGCACCACGTGCGGGACCCCGGCGGCGCCCAGCGCGTCGCGCAGCATCGTCTGGATCGTGCTCGCCAGGTCGTCGAGGTGCGTGTAGACCTCGTCGGTCGCCAGCCGCAGCGTGGTGAGCCCCGCGGTGGTGGCGACCGGGTTCCCCGAGAGCGTGCCGGCCTGGTAGACGGGTCCCTCCGGCGCGAGCATCCGCATCACGTCCTCGCGTCCGCCGAAGGCCGCGGCCGGGAAGCCGCCCCCCATCACCTTGCCGAACGTCATCAGGTCCGGGGCCCAGCCCTCGACCGCGCCGTCGATCCCCCAGTAGCCCTGCCGGCTCGCCCGGAAGCCCGTCATCACCTCGTCGGAGACGAACAGCGCACCGTGCTCGCGGCAGGTCCGCGCCAGGAAGGCGTTGAAGCCGGGCTCGGGTGCGACCGCGCCCATGTTGCCGGCGGCGGCCTCGGTGATCACGCACGCGATCCGGTCGCCGTGCTCGGAGAAGACCGCGCGGACAGCGGCCGGGTCGTTGTAGGGGAGGACGAGCGTCTCGGCGGTGAACGCGTCGGGGACCCCCGGCGTCCCGGGGAGCCCGAAGGTCACGACGCCGGAGCCGGCCTCCGCCAGCAGGGAGTCGACGTGACCGTGGTAGCAGCCGGCGAACTTCACCACGACGTCACGCCCGGTGAAGCCGCGCGCCAGCCGGATCGCGGACATCGTCGCCTCGGTGCCGGAGGACACCATGCGGACCAGGTCGACCGGGGTCCGTGCGACGATCTCCTCGGCCAGCTCCACCTCGGGCTCGCTCGGTGTCCCGAAGGAGGTCCCGCGTGCGGCCGCGGCCTGGACGGCGGCGACCACCTCGGGGTGCGCGTGGCCCAGCAGCATCGGGCCCCAGGACGCGACGAGGTCGACGTAGCGGTTGCCGTCGGCATCGGTGAGCCACGACCCCGACGCGCTGCTCATGAACCGGGGGGTCCCGCCGACGGCCTTGAACGCGCGGACCGGGGAGTTCACCCCACCCGGGGACACGGCGCGAGCGCGGTCGAACAGGGACGCGGAGACGTCGGAGCCAGACACGACTCTTATTGTCCCCGACGAGGCAAGATGCCCCACAGACCCCCTCGCGGTCAACAGCCCACGGCCAGGTCGTGGACGCGGTGGGACGGGGATCCGAACTCCGAGTTACCTTTCCTAAGGACTTCCTGAGGAGCATGGGCAAGTGAGCCGACCATTCCTTAGGGTGGTCCCAGGAAGCGACCCTCGCTTCCCACGGCGTACTCGGACGACGGTGAGGACGGACCCCATGAGGCCAGGAAAGCCACGGGGAGGCGGCGAGCACCGCCGCCTGACCTGGTGGCAGGCGACCGGCGCGCTGCTGCCCTGCGCGCTGCTGGCGACCGCCTGGGGTGCCGCGATCGCGGCACCCGGCGGCGGGGCGAGTGTCGACACCGCGTCCTACTCCGCGTACGACGACGTGCCCGAGGTGCCGGTCACGGGTCCGGAGCTGGACGTCGAGACCGGAGACGACCCCGTCTCCCAGCAGATCGCCGCCGGGGAGGCCGACGAGACCGACGGCCGCCCGCAGGTCCCGACGCTCACGGCCGCCGCCTCGCAGATCCCGGCGCCCGCGCTGGCCGCGTACCAGCGGGCCGCGAGCGTGATGGCCTCCACGAAGCCGCAGTGCCGGCTGTCCTGGGAGCTCCTCGCGGCGATCGGGCGGGTCGAGTCCAACCACGGCCAGTTCGGCGGCGCCACCATCGCCGCCGACGGCGCGACCACGCGGCCGATCGTCGGCATCCCGCTCGACGGCAGCGGCGCGACCGCGCGGATCCTCGACACCGACCGGGGAGCCTGGGACGGCGACAAGGCGTTCGACCGCGCCGTCGGGCCGATGCAGTTCATCCCGAGCACCTGGTCGTCGGTCGGCGTCGACGCCGACGGAGACGGCGAGGCCAACCCGAACAACATCAACGACGCCTCGCTCGCGGCTGCCGTCTACCTCTGCGTCGGCGGGCACGACCTGAGCACCGAGGCGGGGGCCCGCGCCGCCCTCATGTCGTACAACCGGTCCACCGTCTACGGCGACCAGGTCCTCGCGATCGCCGCCGAGTACGGCAGCGGCCAGCTCCCGACCACGCTTCCGGTCTCGGCGCCGGGCGGGAGCATCCCCGGCCCGGTCGGGACGCCTCCGTTGTTCTCGTGGCCGTCCGGACCCGGTGCCGGGCACTCGCAGCAGCCTGCGCCCGCGGTCGTCGCGATCAACGACGACCGTCCGCTGCCGTCGCCGTGGGGCCTGCCGGGCGGCGACGCGGCCGAGACGATCGTCCCGGCCAAGGACCCCGTCACGCCGGTGAAGCCGAAGCCGACCAAGCCGACGAAGCCGACTCCGAAGCCCACGGACCCCACGCCGAAGCCCACGGACCCCACGCCGAAGCCGACCGACCCCACCACGCCGACGGACCCGACCGACCCCACCACCCCGACGGACCCGACCCCGACCGGCCCCACGACGCCGCCGCCGACGGAGTCGACCACCGATCCGACGCCCACGGACCCGGGCACGTCCGATCCCACGACGCCGCAGACCGACGAGCCGACCGGCTCCGACGCGGGCGACGCGAAGAAGGACGAGGACGAGCCGAAGGCCGACGCCGATCAGACCGAGGCGAAGAAGGACGAGGACGAGCAGCCGTCCGACGCCACCGCGACGCCGCCGAGCTCGACGCCCTGACGCCGAGGCGCCCGACCCTCAGGCCAGGCGCTCGGCGAACTCCGCGGCCCAGTAGGTGAGCACCACGTCGGCCCCGGCGCGACGGATCGACGTGAGCGACTCGACGATCGCGGCGTCGCGGTCGATCCAGCCGTTCGCCGCCGCAGCCTCGACCATCGCGTACTCGCCCGAGATGTTGTACGCCGCGACCGGCACGTCGACGGCGTCGCGGACCCGCGCGATCACGTCGAGGAAGCCCATCGCCGGCTTGACCATCACGAGGTCGGCTCCCTCCGCGACGTCGAGCGCGACCTCGCGCAGCGACTCGCGGGCGTTGGCCGGGTCCTGCTGGTACGTCCGGCGGTCGCCCTCGAGCGACGAGGCCACCGCCTCGCGGAACGGGCCGTAGAAGGCCGAGGCGTACTTCGCCGCGTACGCCAGGACCGCGACGTCGGTCCACCCGTGGGCGTCCAGGGCCGCACGGACGACGCCGACCTGCCCGTCCATCATCCCGCTCGGGCCGAGCACGTGCGCCCCGGCCTCGGCCTGCGCGATCGCCATCGCGGCGTAGACGTCGAGGGTCGCGTCGTTGTCGACCCGCCCCCGGTCGTCCAGCAGCCCGCAGTGACCGTGGTCGGTGAACTCGTCCAGGCACAGGTCGGACATCACGACCAGGTCGTCACCGACCTCGTCGCGGGCGTCGCGGAGCGCGACGTTGAGGATCCCGTCCGGGTCCAGAGCGCCGGAGCCGGTCGCGTCCTTGCGCTCGGGGACACCGAACAGCATGACGCCGCCCAGCCCGAGCCCCGCAGCCCGCCGGACCTCGGCTCGTGCCGACGCCCGGGTGTGCTGCACGACCCCGGGCATGCTGCTGATCGGCCGTGGCTCGTCGAGCCCCTCGGCGACGAACATCGGCAGCACGAGCTGCCGCGGCTCGACCGAGGTCTCGGCGACCAGCGCGCGCAGCGCCGGCGTGGTCCGCAACCGGCGGGGCCGCACCTGCGGGTACGGCACGCTCAGCTCCGGCGCCGCGACGACTTGGTCCGCTGCGACGGCTTCGTCACCGGGTCGCCCGCCGCGATCATCGCGTCGCGCCGCTGCGCACCGAAGTCCGCGAGAGCATCGGCGAGCAGCTCGGCCGACGGGCTCTCGGCGACCACGTCGACCCGCAGCCCGTGCTCCTCGGCGGTCTGCGCCGTCGCAGGGCCGATGCAGGCGATCACGGTGGTCGCGTGCGGCTTGCCGGCGATCCCGACCAGGTTGCGGACGGTGGAGCTCGACGTGAACACGACGGCGTCGAACTTGCCGGACTTGATCGCCTCACGGGTCGGCGCCGGCGGCGGAGCGGCCCGGACCGTGCGGTACGCCGTGATGTCGTCGACCTCCCAGCCGAGCTCGATCAGACCGGCGACGAGGTTCTCGGTCGCGATGTCGGCCCGCGGGAGGAAGACCCGGTTGATGGGGTCGAGGGACTCGTCGTACGGAGGCCAGTCCTCCAGCAGGCCGCGGGCGGACTGCTCACCGCTGGGGACCAGGTCCGGCCGGATGCCCCAGGCGCGGATCGCCTCCGCGGTCTTCTCCCCGACCGCGGCGACCTTCAGGCCGGAGAACGCACGCGCGTCCAGGCCGTACTCGTCGAACTTCTCGCGCACCGCCTTCACGGCGTTCTGGCTGGTGAACGCGATCCACTCGTAACGGCCCTCGACGAGCCCGCGGACGGCCTTGTCCATCTGCTGCGGGTTGCGGGGCGGCTCGACGGAGATCGTCGGCACCTCCTCGGAGGTCGCGCCGTAGGACTGGAGCCGGTTCTTCAGCGTGGCGGCCTGCTCCTTGGTCCGCGGGACCAGGACGCGCCAGCCGAACAATGGCTTCGTCTCGAACCACGACAGCGTCTCCCGCAGATCGACGACCTCGCCGACCACGGTGATCGCCGGCGGCGCCATCTTGGCGGCCTTCGCGTCCACCGCGATCCGCTCGAGGGTCGACACGACGGTCGCCTGCTCCGTCGTGGTCCCGACCCGCGTCATGGCGACCGGGGTCTCGGGGGCGCGCCCGGCCTCCATCAGGCCGTTCGCGACGTCCTTGATGGTGTTGACGGCGCTCAGCACGACGACCGTCTGGTCCCCGGCGTACGGGGCCCAGTCGACCTTCGTCTCGCCCATCCGGACGACGGCGAGCTCGCGACGGGTCCGCGTCGTCAGCGGCACGCCTGCGTACGCGGGCACGGCCGTGGCCGACGAGACGCCGGGGACGATCTCGAAGGAGATGTTCGCCTTCTCGCACGCCTGGGCCTCCTCGGGCCCGGTCGCGAAGGTGAACGGGTCGCCGACGAGCAGCCGGACGACGTTCTTGCCCGACTTCGCGTGCCGGACGACGATCCGACCGCGCGCCGACGGCGTCAGCACGCCGCCGTCCTCGGCGTGACCGCCGTCGACGATCTCGACGTCGTCGCCGACGAGCGCTGCCTGGTCCGCGGTCTCGGTGATCACCACGTCGGCGGCGTCGAGCAGCTGACGCGCCCGTACGGTGAGCAGGTCGGCGTCACCGGGGCCGGCGCCGACGAAGCTCACGTGCCCGACCGGTCGACTCACGTCGCCGGAGGTCGTGTCCTGGGCGTCGCCGGCCTTCTTCGCAGCGGCCTTCGGCGTCGCGGCGGCCGACGTGGCCGCACGCTTGCGGGTGGCGGTGGTGGTGCTCACGGTCTCTACTTCCTCGTCTGCCTCTGGGTGGTGATGGTGTGACGCATCAGCGCATCAGCGCCCCTGCGCCCTCGGCGAGCATCTCGGCAGCGAGACGCTCGCCGACCCCGGCCGGATCACGCACGGACCCGGTCGCGGACAACCTGATGAACGGTGTGCCGGACTCGGCGCCGACGAAGCCGCGCAGCCACAGCTCGTCGCCGTCGTCGCCGGAGACGACCTCGGCCCAGGCGCCGACCGGTGCCGAGCATCCCGCCTCCAGCGCGGAGAGCAGGCTGCGCTCGGCAACCACGGCGGTCCGGGTGGCCGGGTCGTCCAGCCGGGCGAGCAGCGGCTCGACCTCGTCGCCCGCGCGGCACTCGCACGCCAGCGCGCCCTGGCCGGGGGCCGGAAGCACCTGGAGCGGGTCGAGCAGCTCGGTCGCCTCGTCGATCCGGCCGAGCCGGCGCAGGCCGGCTGCGGCCAGGACCACGGCGTCGAGCTCGCCGGAGCGGACCTTGCCGATCCGGGTGTCGACGTTGCCTCGCAGACCGACGACCTCGAGCCCGAGCCCGAGCGCGTTGATCTGAGCAGCACGACGCGGGGACCCCGTCCCGAGCCGCGACCCGGGCGGCAGCTCGGCGAGCGTGAGCCCGTCGCGGGCGACCACCGCGTCGCGGGGGTCGACCCGGGTCGGGACGGCGGCGAGGGCGATGCCCGCTGCGGGCGCCGTCGGCAGGTCCTTGAGCGAGTGGACGGCCACATCGACCTCACCGGCGAGGAGCGCCTCGCGCAGCGCGGAGACGAACACGCCCTGCCCGCCGAAGTCGGTCAGCGGCCGGTCGTTGCGGTCACCCTCCGTCGAGACGGTGACGAGCTCGGTGGCGATCCCGGTCAGCTCGGTGATCCGGTCGGCGACGAGCCCCGACTGGGTGGTCGCGAGCGCGCTCGCGCGGGTCCCGATCCGCAGGGTGGTCATGGACGATCACCCCCGTGGTCCTCGACGGACGTGACGGCGTCGATCGTCGCGCGGTCCAGCGCGAACAGGTCAGCGAGCGCGTCGGCGTACGACAGGGCGTCGGGACGCCCCGCCATCTCCTTGATCCGCACCGTGGGCTGGTGCAGCAGCTTGTCGGCGACGCGTCGCACGGCGTGCCGCACCTCGTCCAGGACGGCGGGATCCACCTCGCGGAGGCGTCCCTCGAGCCGCTCCATCTCGGAGTCGACCACCTCGGTCGCCATCGACCGCAGGGCCACGACCGTGGGCGTCACCCGGGCGGCGCGGCGCGCGGCCAGGAACGCCGTGACCTCACCGGACACGATCGAGCGGACCTGGTCGACGTCGGCGGTGCCCTGCGCGTCGGTCAGCCGCCGCTGCAGCTCGGCCAGCCCGAGCACCGCGACCCCCGAGAGGTCGGCGACCTCGTCGGCCACGTCGTGCGGCAGCGCCAGGTCGACCAGGACGTACGGGCGGTCGCGGTCGGCGACGACGGGGGCGACGGTGTCGACGCCGATCACGGTGCCGGTCGCGCCCGTGCAGGAGATCACGAGATCCGCCTCGGCCAGGGCGGCCTCGCGCTGACCCCAGTCGACCGCCGTGGCGCCGATCGTCTCGGCGAGGCGGCGGGCGTTCGCGTACGTCCGGTTGGCGACGGTCACCGACCGCACGCCACGGCGCGAGGCGGTGGTCGCGGCGAGCGCGGCCATCGAGCCCGCGCCGAGCACGAGCACCCGCAGGTCGGACAGCCGGTGGCCGGCGCGCTCGACCTCGTCGAGCGAGGCCTGCACCAGCGACGGACCGGCCTGGTCGATGTCGGTCTCGGCGTGGCCGCGCTTGCCGATCCGCAGGGCCTGCTGGAACAGCACGTTGAGTGCGGGTCCGACCGTCTCGCCGTCCTGGCCGCGCTGGAGGGCGGCGCGGACCTGCCCGAGGATCTGGCTCTCGCCCACGACCATCGAGTCGAGGCCCGCTGCGACGGAGAAGAGGTGGGCGACCGCGGCGTTGTCGTAGTGCACGAACAGGTGACGAAGGAGCGTCTCGCGGCTCAGGCCGGACCGCTCGATCAGCAGGTCCGTGACGTGCTCGACCGAGCCGTGGAACCGCTCCGCCTCGACGTAGATCTCGGTGCGGTTGCAGGTCGCCACGACGAGAGACTCCGCGACGTCCTCGGCCTCGAGAGCGGACTGCGCGACCTTCGCCGCGTCCTCGGCGGTCAGTGCGACACGCTCGAGCACCGGCACCGGGGCGCTGCGATGGGAGATCCCGACGACGAGGACGCTCATGACCGCACCTCCCCCGGGAGCCGCTTGCGCTGCTCGTGGTACGCGAGGATCTGCAGCTCGATGGACAGGTCGACCTTGCGGACGTCGATGCCGCTCGGGACCGTCAGCACGGCGGGGGCGAAGTTCAGGATGCTGGTGACGCCCGCGCTGACCAGCCGGTCGGCGACGCCCTGGGCGGCGTCGCCCGGGGTCGCGATCACGCCGATGGAGATGTCGTTCTCCTTCACGATCCGGTCGAGGTCGCTCATCGACTCGATCACCAGGTCACCGTGCTGCTCGCCGACCCGTGCGGGATCACCGTCCACGAGGGAGACGATGCGGAAGCCACGTGACCGGAACCCCCCGTAGTTCGACAGCGCCTGACCGAGGTTGCCGATCCCGATGATGACGACGGCCCAGTCCTCGTTCAGGCCGATCTCACGGGCGATCTGGTAGCGGAGGTACTCCACGTCGTAGCCCACGCCACGGGTGCCGTACGATCCCAGGTACGAGAGGTCCTTGCGGAGCTTCGCGGAGTTGACGCCCGCCGCCGTCGCGAGCTGCTCCGAGGAGACGGTCCGAAGGCCCGTCTCGCCGAGTGCCGTGAGCGCCCGGAGGTACAACGGGAGCCGCGCGACGGTGGCCTCCGGGATGCCCGGTGCCACCGGACGGTCTTCCGCCGGGGGTCGCAGGTCGTTCACGTCGCTCCTGGGCGCTGCGTACGGTGGACGTTCGGTTGCCGGCGGGTGAACACCCGCGGACCGACTGATCCACTGTAAGAGCTTGTGAACGTGAGAACAAAATCCGCGGGGCTCCCGACGGGGGTGACCCGGCTCACCCGCGTCCCTCAGGGCCGCAGCGCCGCGGCCAGCCGCGACGGATCCACCCGCCAGAAGTCGTGCTGGGCCCCGTCGACGAACGTCACGGGGATCTGCTCGCCGTAGATCCGCATCAGCTCGGCGTCGCCGCTGATGTCGACCTCGCGCCAGGTCGCGCCCTGGTCGGAGCACACCGCGGCGACCACCGCGAGGGCGTCCTCGCACAGGTGGCAGCCCGGCTTCGCGTACACCACCACCCGGGCGTCACCCGGCCCCGACGCGCTCACAGCAGCCCCTGGATGCCGCGCCGGGCCTCGGCCGCGCGCAACCGGCTCTTCGAGATCTCCCCCGTCGCCGTGTGCGGCAGCGCGTCGGTGACCTCGATGTCGCGCGGCACCTTGAACGCAGCCAGACGCAGCGCCGCGTACGCCCGCAGCCGCTCCGCCGTCTCCTCGGGGTCGGCGTCGGGCACGACCGGGACGACGTACGCGCGGACCGCCTCGCCGGTGTAGGGGTCCCCCACCCCGACGACCGCGACCTCGGCGACACCGGGCGCCTCCGCCAGCACCTCCTCCACCTCGCGCGGGTAGACGTTGAAGCCCGACACGATCACGAGCTCGCGCAGGCGGTCGACCAGCACGAGCGACCCGTCCGGCGCCCGGATGCCGACGTCGCCGGTCGCGAACCACCCGTCGGCGTCCGGACCGTCGGTCCCGTCGGGCCAGAATCCGGTCAGGAGGTTGGGGCCCCGCAGCCAGATCTCGCCCGGATCGTCCGGGTGGGCGTCGGAGCCGTCGGAGTCGACCAGCCGCACCTCGAGCCCCTCGACCGGGGTCCCCACCGAGCCGGGCACGGGGTCGGTCTGCGCCAGGGTCGTGGTGACCACGGGCGCCGCCTCGGTCAGGCCGTACCCCTGGTGCAGGGTCGTCCCGCCGGTCGCGCTGAACTCCTCGACCAGGTCCGCCTCGATCGGCGCCGCGCCGCTGAGGACCGTACGGACGCCGGCGAGCGCCTCGGCGACTCCCGGCCGGCCGCACCAGGCGGCGACGACCGGCGGCGCGACCGGGAGGACCGTGATCGCGCCGCGTGCGACCTCGGCCAGCGTCTGGTCGTCGAACCGGTCGAGCAGGACGGTGGTCGCGCCCTGGTGCAGCGCCTGCCCGAGCACGCCGTTGAGAGCGAAGACGTGGAAGAGCGGCAGGACCAGGAGGATCCGGTCAGCAGCCACGATGGGCTGCGGACGGATGGCTGCGACCTGGACGATGTTGGCCAGCAGCGCCCGGTGGCTGAGCATGACGATCCGAGGGCGGGTGCTGGTCCCCGACGTCGACATCAGGACAGCCAGGGACTCGGGATCCTGGGGCGGCGGCGGCAGAGCGGGTCCATCGGCCGCCAGCGCGTCGGCGAACGCGACGGCGGCGTCGGGCCGTGCCGCGGGCACGTCCTCGTCACGCAGCGGAGCGGCGATCACCGTCCGCAGGCCGGTCTCGGTCAGCGTGCTGGCCCAGCGTCGTTCGGCGACGACCACGCGGGTCCCGGTCTGCGCGCACAACGCCAGCACCTCGTCGTGTGCGCCGCGCGGGTTGACCGGCACCGCGACCAGCCCCAGACGCAGAACGGCGAGGTAGGCGACAGGCAGCTCGAGGCGGTTCTCGAGGACCAGCGCGACCCGCTGCCCGGCCACCAGGCCCTGACCGGACAGCCAGGCGGCGAACCGGTCGACCTGTGCGTCGAGCTCGCTCCACGTCAGCGTGCGACGGTCGCCGTACGCCTCCTCGAACGCCACGTCGTCGGGGCGCGCGGCGGCCTGGCGCGACGCGATCTCGGCGAGGTTGTGCACCATGGCTCGAGTCTGGCACAGCCGGTCCGACACAGACCCTCCACGCGGACGTGACGTCGTCGTAGGGTGACAGGCGTGGATCACGGCTACCGCACGCCCCGCAATCTCCGTGCTCGTTCCCTGCTCGCGGGCGAGGCGTCCGCAGCGGCCGCCGAGGTCGAGTCCGCCTTCCTCGCGACGCCGGACCCGAGTGCCGCCGCCTTCTTCGACGTCGACAACACGATCATGCAGGGCGCGTCGCTGTTCCACCTCGCGCGCGGCCTCTACAAGCGCAAGTTCTTCACGACGTCCCAGCTGCTCGACGCGGCGTGGAAGCAGACGTACTTCCGGCTCGCCGGTGTGGAGGACCCCGAGCACGTCGAGTCCGCCCGCGCGAGCGCGCTGGCGTTCATCGCCGGGCACGAGGTCGCCGAGCTCGAGGCCGTCTGCCTGGACATCTTCGACGAGCAGATGGCGTCGCGGATCTGGCCCGGCACCCGCGCCCTCACGCAGATGCACCTCGACGAGGGCCAGCGGGTCTGGTTGGTCACGGCCGCGCCGGTCGAGATCGCGCGCGTGATCGCCGCGCGGCTCGGCCTGACCGGTGCCCTCGGGACCGTCGCCGAGTCCGTCGACGGCGTCTACACCGGCCGACTGGTCGGCGAGATGCTGCACCACGAGGCGAAGGCCGACGCCGTGCGCGCGCTCGCGCGGACCGAGGGTCTCGACCTGGAGCGCTGCTCTGCGTACTCGGACTCCGCGAACGACCTCCCGATGCTGTCGCTCGTCGGCCGTCCCTGCGCGATCAACCCGGACCGGCGACTGCGCGAGCACGCACGCAGACACGGCTGGCAGGTCTGGGACTACCGCACCGGGCGCAAGGCGGCGAAGGTCGGCGTCCTCGGTGCCGCGGTCGCCGGTGGGCTCGCCGGTGCGGCGTTCGGCGTCTCGCGAGCCCGCCGCGGCTGACCCGCCTCATCCTGCTCGCGAGTCCGCCACGGGTGGCTCGCGGTCAGCCGAAGGGGTGGCCGCGATCCACGAGCAGCGCGTACAACGTCTGCTGGATCGTCTCGCGGACCTGGTCGGTGACGTTGAAGACGAGCATCGGGTCGTCTGCCGCCTCGGGGGGGTACGCGTCCGTCCGGATCGGGTCGCCGAACTCGATGATCCACTTCGACGGCAGCGGGATCAGACCGAGCGGGCCGAGCCAGGGGAAGAACGGCGTGATCGGGACGTACGGGAGCCCGAGCAGGCGCGCGAGCGACGGGACGTTCCCGATGAGGGGGTAGATCTCCTCGGCCCCGACCACCGAGACGGGGATGATCGGCACTCCGGCCCGCATGGCAGCCGAGACGAAGCCGCCGCGACCGAAGCGCTGGAGCTTGTAGCGCTCGCTGTACGGCTTGCCGATCCCCTTGAACCCCTCGGGCCACACACCGACGGCATGACCCTCGGCGAGCAGCCGCTCCGCGTCCTCGGTGCACGCCAGGGTCGCACCGATCTTGCGCGCGGTCGCGCCGACGAACGGCAGGGTGAAGACCAGGTCGGCTCCGAGCAGGCGCAGCTTGCGGTCCGCGTGGTCGTTCACGACCAGCGTGGTCATGGCCGCGTCGACCGGGATCGTGCCGGAGTGGTTGGCGACGAGCAGCGCACCACCGGCGGTGGGGATCTTCTCGGCCCCGCGGACCTCGATCCGGAACCACTTCTCGGCGATCGGGCGCAGTGCCGCCATCACGATCGCATGCAGCTGGGGGTCGAGCCCGAACTCGTCGATCTCGTAGTCGCCCTGGATCCGGCGGCGCAGCTGCGCCAGGAGCTGCGCGGCCTTCGCCTCCCAGTCCTCCCCGAGCACGGTCCGTGCGCCTTCGATCAGGGCGGCGACCCAGTCGGTGAGCGGGATGCCGGTGTGCTCGTCCTGCGTGTCGTCGTCCTCGGTCACGATCAACGACAGCCGGGGCCGTGCGTCGTCAGCGGCCGCAGCGTCCGCGGGTGCGGTGTCGTCGGTCGACGGATCGGGCTCGCCCGACGTCCGGTCCGCCGCCTCGCCGTCCGACGTGCCCCGGCGCTCCGAGCCGAGCACCTCGACCGGGCTCCCGATCGGCGGGACGTCCGCGCGCGGGACGATCAAGCGCTGCGGCTCTTCACGCGGAGTCTCCGACGAGCTCGACCCCGGCGTGGGTTCGACCGGCGGCGCGGTCTCCGACGGAAGGTCCTTCGGCGCGACCCGCTTCGGTGCACGCTTCGGCGGGGTCGCCTTCTTCGCCGGCGCAGCCTTCGTCGCCGCCGCCTTCGTCGCCGCCGCCTTCGGCGCTGCTGACTTCTTCGCTGGTGACTTCTTCGCCGGCGCTGACTTCTTCGCCGGCGCCTTCGGTGCTGCGGCCTTCTTGGCCGCTGCTGCCTTCGCCGGGGCCGCCTTCTTCGCCGCTGCCGCCTTCTTCGCCGCTGCCGGCTTCTTCGCGGCCTCGCCGTTCGCGCGCTTCGGCCGCGTCGACCCGGCCAGCGAACGCGCGGCCGAGGACGGTGTCGACCGGCCGGCCCCGCGCCCGGGGCGACCGCGCGTCCCGAGCGGGGTCGCCTCGTCGGGTCCTCCTGCGTCGGGCGCCTCAGCCACGCGGGCCTCCCACGGTCGTGAGCAGTCCAGGGTCGATCGCCTCGGCGAACGCGTCGAGCGTCTGGGGGGTCGAGTAGAGCATCTCGTACCCGAGGTCGCGCGTCAGCCGCTCGCCGTCGACCACGCGACCGTACATCAGCAGCCGGCTCAGCTCCGGGTAGTAGTCGGAGTTCATCAGCCGCACCACGCGGCTGGTCGTCGGGCTGAAGCCGATCGACGGGATCCGCAGCAGCGGACGCGACAGGCGACGGGCCATCTGGCTCACCGTCGTGACCTGCGGACCCGCGACGTTGTACGTCCCGTCGACGTCGCCGGTCGCCGCGAGGGTCAGCACGTTGAGCACGTCGTAGGGGTGCACGAACTGCAGGCGCGGGTCGTACCCGAGGGTCGCGGGGATCACCGGGAGGCGGAGCAGCTCACCGAACGGGCTGAGCACGTCGCCGGCCAGCACGCTCGCGACGCGCAGGGTGGCCACGGCGATGTCGGGACGACGCCGTCCGAACCCGCGGACGTAGCCCTCGACGTCCACGACGTCCTTGCCGAATCCGCTGGACACGCCGGCGCGCGCCGACATCTGCTCGGTGAACATCGCCGGGTCGCGCGGCGACGAGCCGTAGACCGCGGCCGACGAGCTCACCACCAGCCGCTCGACGGTGCGCGAGCTCTGGCAGGCCGCCAGCAGCTGCATCGTCCCGATGACGTTGGTCTCCTTGACCGCGGTCCGGGACCCGAGCTGTCGCTGCGGCGGTGCGAGCGCGGCGTGGACGACGGTGTCGACGTCCTCCACGGCCAGCACCTTGCCGACGACCGGTGTGCGGATGTCCGCACGGACGAACTTGACGCCGTGCAGGTCGCCGCCGGGCGGCAGCACGTCGAGACCGACGACCTTGTCCACCCCGGGAGTCGTCGCCAGCCGCCGCGCGAGCCTCGAGCCGAGGTCGCGCGCGACGCCGGTGATCAGGACGACGCGCCCCATCGCGGCGTCTCGCGACTACTTGCCGAGCTTGCGGCGCTGCACGCGCGTGCGCTTGAGGAGCTTGCGGTGCTTCTTCTTCGACATCCGCTTGCGGCGCTTCTTGATGACAGAACCCACGGTTCACCTTCTCTTGCTGCTTCGGTGCCCCGGGCGAGGCGACCGAAGGTCAAGCGTACGGGCTGGACGCACAGGAGCGTCAACCGGCTGTCAGCACGGCCACATCCGACGGGTGGGCGCGGGTCCACCGGCCCGGCACCGGGCCTCAGGTCGGACAGCTCAGGGCATCGGGTCGAGGCCGTAGAGCGGGAAGATCTCGTTGCGGGTGGCCAGGATGGTCCGGTCGAGCCAGCTGGCGGGGTCGTAGCCGTCGGTCCAGGAGCGGTACGCGGTGGAGCGGCCGTCGGTCATCCGTGTCGGCGCGCTGCCGCCGCCCTTGAGGCTCACGACGCGCTCGCGCCACTGCGGAGGGGTGAGGGTCTCCGGCTCGATCGGGTGCCCGGCGACGATCGCGAGCAGGTGCGTCCAGGCGCGGGGGACCACGTCGAGGACCGAGTAGCCGCCGCCGCCGAGCGCGACCCAGCGGCCCGACGCGGTCTCCTCGGCCAGGTCGCGCAGGGCGAGGTACGAGGCCCGCTGGCCGTCGACGCTCAGCATCAGGTTGGTCAGCGGGTCGTCCATGTGGGAGTCGCAGCCTTGCTGGGTGACAAGGATGTCCGGCTTGAACTCGCGGACCACCGGCGGGACCACCGCGTGGAACGCGCGGAGCCAGCCGGCGTCGGAGGTGCCCGGCGGCAGTGCGACGTTGACCGCCGTGCCGGCGGCGTCCCCACCGCCGATCTCGCTGGCCATCCCCGTCCCGGGGAACAGCGTCTGCCCGGTCTCGTGCAGCGAGACGGTCAGCACCCGCGGGTCGTCGTAGAAGATCTTCTGCACCCCGTCGCCGTGGTGGGCGTCGACGTCGATGTAGGCGACCCGGGCCGCGCCGTTGTCGAGCAGCCAGCGGATCGCGATCGCGACGTCGTTGTAGATGCAGAAGCCGCTGGCGCGTCCCGGCATCGCGTGGTGCAGCCCGCCGCTGACGTTCAGGGCGTGTCGCGCCTGACCGGTCCACACCCGGCGGGCGGCCTCGATGCTCGCCCCGGCGATCAGCGCCCCGGCGTCGTGCATGTGCGCGAAGGTCGGGTTGTCGTCGGTGCCGAGGCCGACGTCCGGGCGCCGACGCTCCGGGTGCTCGCTGACCGCTCGCACGGCCTCGATGTAGGCGTCGGTGTGCACCGTCGCGAGCGTCGCGTCGTCGACCGCCGACGCGCCTGCGCGGGCGAGGTCCGCGCCGCACACGCCGAGCTCCTCGGCCAGCCGCAGGGTGAGATCGACGCGGACCGGGGCCATCGGATGGCTCGGGCCGAAGTCGTACCCGATCAGCCGTTCGTCGTAGACGAGGCAGGCGGGATCTGGACCGGCGGTCATGCAGCCAGCGTAGCCGCCGCGTGACGCGCGTCTCGTCGCGCCGTCCTGTGCACCGCTCGCCGACGGCGGCACACGGCCGACGACGGTCAGCCGGCGAGCTCGCGGGACCGGTCGCGCGCAGCCTCGAGCGCGGCCAGGAACGCCGAGCGGAGACCGTGGTCCTCGAGTGCCCGCAGCGCCGCCGCGGTCGTCCCGGCGGGCGAGGTCACCTGCTCCCGCAGGAGCGCAGGGTGCGTCCCGCTCTCGTCCAGCAGCGTCGCGGCCCCCCGTACGGTGTGGACCGCGAGCTCGGTCGCGGTCGCGCGCGGCAGGCCCAGGTGGACACCGGCCTCGATCATCGCCTCGGCGACGAGGAAGACGTACGCCGGCCCGGAGCCCGACACGGCCGTGACGGCGTCCTGCTGCGACTCGGGGACACGGACGACGTGACCGACGGCCGCCATCAGCTGCTCCACGAGCTCGAGGTGCTGCTCGCTCGGGTGGGCGCCGGGTGAGATCGCCGCCGTGCCGGCCCCGACCTGGGCGGGGGTGTTCGGCATCACGCGCACGACCGGCGTGCCGGGTGCCAGGGCCGCCTCGATCGTCTCGGTGGTGACCCCCGCCGCGAGCGAGACGACGAGGGCCGAGGGCGCCAGGTGCGCGGCGACCTCGCCGAGGACGGCCGGGAGATCCTGGGGCTTGACGACGAGCGCGACCACGTCGGCGCTGCGCACGACGGCGTCGATGTCGCCGACCTCGACGCCGTGCCGGTCCCGGAGCGTGGCTGCGTGGTCGGCGCGCTTCTCCGCGATCGCCACGTCACCGGCGTCCCAGCCGTTGCGGAGCATCCCGGCCACCAGCGTCTCGCCCATCACGCCGCCACCGATCACCGCGACCGTCGTCATGCTCGCCCTCCTCGGCTCGTCGAGGACGTCCGGCCGGTCCCGGCCGCACGCCTCGGACCGAGGATAGGCCGACGGCCCCGCCGCCGCGCAGGGGCGGGGCCGGCGGCTCGCTCCATCTCAGTCGAAGGCGAGCGCCACGTCGCGCTCGGCCTCCGCGACCGCGGCCGGGTCGTAGCCGGCGCGCGGACCCGGCAGGTAGCGGACCGTGCGCAACGTCCCGCTCCACCGGTACGCCCCATGGCGCTGGTAGACGTCCCAGTCCACCGGCCCCGGCCGGTCGAGACCCACGTCGATCCCGCTGAACGGGGCCATCCCGAGCAGCATCCACACCGGCCCGCCGCGGGCGACCGTACGGCCGTCGAGGAGGACGCGGACGCCCCACTTGAATCCGGGCCACGCGTCCATCTCGAGGCGTACGAGGTGGTCGCCCGCGCCGATCGGGCCGGCGTCGAAGCGGCGCAGCCGCCCGTACTCGTTGTACGACAACCGCAGCCGGTCGTCCTCGACGATCAGTGCGTAGCCGCCGCCCTGGTCCCCGTGCGCGACGAGGACGCCGGCGTCGTCCCCGCTGGTGGCGAGATCGACCTCCACCGCGAACGAGCGCAACGACGTCAGCACGCTGGAGCGGTAGCGCTCGAGCCGCGGCGTCCCCGGGAGCAGGGTGACCGGCTGCTCGAGCTCACGCTCGGCCGGGCGGCGCACGGCCGCGAGGCCCGGCGCGTCCGGGAGGGGGAAGACGGTGTTCTCCCACGCGGCCCGCTCCCAGGCCAGCGCCATCGCCCGCAGCCGCTCGGGCTCGTCGGCGGCGAGGTCGCGGACCTCGGTCGGGTCGGACTCGACGTGGTAGAGCTCCCACTCGGCGTCGTCGAACGGGGTGCCGGGTGCGTGCTGCGTGACGACCTTCCAGCCGTCGGCGTAGTAGCCCCGGTTGCCGCCGAACTCGGCGTACTGCTCGTGCCGTGTGCCGCCCGCGCCGGCCGTGCACAGCGTCTCGGCGAAGCTGACCCCGTCGATCGCCTGGGTCGGCGACCCGTTGCGGCGACCGGGATGCGTGATCCCGGCGAGGTCCAGCAGGGTGGGAAGCACGTCGGTCACGTACTGGTAGCCGCGCCGGTAGCCGTCGTCGTCGTGACCCGCGCGGAGCCGGTCACCGTAGGCGACGATCATCGGCACCCGCACGCCGCCGGCGAACGTCTGGCCCTTGGCGAAGCGGAACGGCGTGTTGGAGACCATCCCCCACCCGCGCGGATAGTGCACCATCGTGCGCGGCCCGCCGATCAGGTCGAGGTCGCGGTCGACGTCGGCCTCCCAGTCCCGCGGCACCCCCGGGACGTGCACGAAGCGGGAGAAGTACGAGCGGGTGCCCTCGGCGCCACCCTCGAAGGTGCCGCCGTTGTCGGAGGTGAAGACCACGATGGTGTCCTCGAGCTCGCCGAGCGCGTCGACGACGTCGAGGATCCGACCGAGGCTCGCGTCGATCGAGGCGACCATCGCCGCGTAGACCTCCATGTAGCGGGCGTAGCGGATCTGCTCGGCCTCCGACAGGCTGTCCCACGCGGCGACGTCGAAGCCGGGCGACTTCTCGGCGTCCGGGAGCACGGTGCCGGTCGGCAGCAGGCCGGAGGCGATCTGAGCGGCGTGCCGGCGGCGGCGTACGGCGTCCCACCCGTCGTCGTACCGGCCGCGCTGCGCCGCGAGGTCCTCGGGCTTCGCGCCCAGCGGACCGTGCATCGCGTGGTGCGCGAAGTAGAGGAAGAACGGCTTGCGGGAGTCGTTCGCGCGCAGCCCCTTGATCATCGCGACGGCCTCGTCGGTGAGGTCGTCGGTCAGGTAGTAGTCGGGCGGCAGCTCGGTGACGTCCACCGCGCCGTTGTCGCGGATCAGCTGGTTGGGGTGGAAGAAGCTGTTGCAGCCCTCGAGGGTGCCGTAGTAGCGGTCGAAGCCGCGCTGCAGCGGCCAGGTCCCCTTGTCGGCAGCGTGGTTCATCAGCGCGTCCCGGGTCAGGTGCCACTTGCCGATCCCGAACGTCGCGTACCCGTGCTCCCGCAGGGCCTCGGGCAGGGTGAGGACGTCGTCGTCCAGCTCGAGTCGGAGGTTCGGGAAGCCCGGGTCGGAGTTCGCGACGCTGCCGTAGCCGGCGCGGTGCGGGTTGAGCCCGGTCAGCAGGGCGGCGCGCGCCGGAGAGCAGACCGGCGTCGTGTGGTAGTTGGGGAGCACGATCCCGCGGCGCGCCAGGCCGTCGAGCACCGGCGTCGCGATCTCGGACCCGAACGGGCCGACGTCGCTGTAGCCGAGGTCGTCGACGACCACGACGACGATGTTCGGGCTGCCGTCGGCGGCGCGACGCTCCCGCGGCCACGCCCGTTCGGACTGCGACGCCGTGCGCCCCACCCGGCCGGGGAACCGCTCGTAGCCCCGTGCGTACTCCGGCACGCCCTCGCGCGGCCCGCTCTGGCCGCCGGTGCCGCTCGTGTCCGGGGCGCTCACGAGCCGGCTCCCGTCAGCACGTCGTTGAACCGGTCGTCGAACTGGGCGGAGACGTCCAGCTTCTCCTCGATCAGGCCGAGCCGGTGGTACGCGTCGGCCTGCTCCTGCTGCTGCGCGATCACGGTGTCGTCGATCGGCACGTACCGCGATCCCTCGCGCTCCAGCACGGCCTCGGCGATGTCCGCGGGCAGCCCGCTGACCTCGGTGTAGACCGGCAGCCAGGCGTCCGGGTTCTCCACCGCCCACGCCTGGGCGCGGGCGAGCCGCTGCACGAAGTCCTCGACGTCGGCGGCCCGCTGCTCGTCGGCCAGCGCGGCGTCGGTCGCGACCACGACCGAGTAGCCGCTCGTGGTGCCGACGCCGTCGCCGATCACCTGCGCCCCTTCGGCGACCATCTGGGCCCGTTGCGGGTCCAGGGCCGTCACGGCGTCGACGTCACCGGACGCGAACGCCGCGGCTGCGTCCGGCGGTGCGAGCGGGACCGGCTCGATGTCGTCGTAGCTCAGCCCGGCCTCCTCCAGTGCCCGGACCAGCGTGTACTGGAGGATCGTCGCCTCGGTGGTCGCGACCTTCTTGCCCTTCAGGTCGGCGACCGAGTCGATGCCGGACCCCGGGGCGGCGAGGATCTCGACGGTGGAGGTGTCCGGGGCGGTCGACTCCTCGACCGCGACGATCTTGGTCCCGATCCCGGCGACCTGACCGAAGATCGGAGGCGTGTCGGCCATGGACGCGACGTCGACGGACCCGCTCGGGACCGCCTCGAGGAAGGCCGGTCCGCCGGCCGGGTACAGGCTCCACTCGATCTCGTACGGCAGGTCGTCGGCCTCACCGGAGGCTTCGAGGAGCGCCTCCTCGATCTTCGTCGCGCCGAGCTGGCCGACGTTCAGGGTCCGGGTGGCGTCGTCGCCGGAGGCCGAGGTGCACCCGGTCAGCGCGGCGAGCGCGACCAGGGCGAGACCGGCGGCGAGCGCGACGATGACGGGGCTGGACGGTCGGTGCTTCATACGTCTCCTTCGTTTGCGGGTTTGCGTTGCCGGCAACGGAAGCTGGCTCCGGGCACCGCGACAGTGCGCGTTTCCTCGGTGACGGGAGCGAGTTCTCGGTGCCCGGTCAGTGGTCGTCGTCGCCGACTCCGAGCTCGGCGAGCAGCCGGGAGCGGAGCGCGCCGAAGGCCGGGGACTGGCGTCGCCCGGTGGCGGGGAGCCGGACCGGGAGGTCGAGCGAGAGCCGCCCGTCGGTGAGGACGAGCACCCGGTCGGCGAGCAGCACGGCCTCGTCGACGTCGTGGGTGACGAGCAGCACTGCCGGGCGGTGGCGGCGGACCAGGTCGCGGACGAGCCGGTGCATCCGGATCCGGGTGAGCGCGTCGAGGGCGCCGAACGGCTCGTCCATGAGCAGGAGCCCGGGCTCGCGTACGAGCGCCCGGGCGAGCGCGGCACGCTGGGCCTCGCCGCCGGACAGGGTCTTCGGCCAGTCCCCGGCACGGCCGTCGAGGCCGACCTCGGCGAGCAGCGCCTGGGCGCGGGCTCGGGCCGCCCGGCCCCGCAGCCCGAGCGTCACGTTCTCGAGCACCCGGGCCCACGGCAGCAGGCGGGAGTCCTGGAAGGCGACGGCGGGCCGGCCCGGCACCTCGATCGAGCCGCGGTAGTCGCCGTCGAGCCGGGCGAGGATCCGCAGCAGCGTGCTCTTGCCGGAGCCGCTGCGTCCGAGGAGGGCGACGAACTCGCCCCGCCGGATCGTGAGGTCGATGTCGTGCAGGATCCCGCGGCCGTCGAACGAGCGGCTGACGCCGTGCGCGCGGACGATCGCGTCGGTGGTCGGCGCCTCTAGCGCGCCTGCAGGGTGGAGCGCCATGACAGCGCCCTCCTCTCGATGAGTCGGACGAGGGTGTCGGAGGTGAGGCCGAGCAGCGCGTAGACCACGAGGCCGACGACGATCACGTCGGTCGCGCTGATACTGCGGGCCTGGGTCATCAGGTAGCCGATCCCGCTGCTGGCGTTGATCTGCTCGCTCACGACCAGGACGAGCCAGGCGATCGCGACCGCGAAGCGCAGCCCGGTGAAGAAGCCGGGCAGGGCGCCGGGAAGCACGACCCGGCGGATCAGGGCCAGCCGGGACAGTCCGACCGTGGTCGCCAGGTCGACGTATCTCGCGTCGACGCTGCGGATCGCGGCGTGGGTGTTGAGGTAGACGGGGAAGGTCACGCCGAGCGCGACGAGCACGATCTTGACCTCCTCCCCGATCCCGAACCAGACGATGGCGAGCGGGACCAGTGCGAGGATCGGCATCGCGCGGAGCATCTGGAGGTTCGAGTCGAGCAGCACCTCGCCGGTCCGGCTGAGGCCGGAGAGCAGGGCGAGCAGCACCCCGGTCACCACGCCGATCAGCAGCCCGGCGCCGGCCCGCTGGAGCGAGACCAGGAGGTGCTCCTGGAGCTCGCCGGCGCGCAGCATCTCCGCGGCTGCCGCGAAGACCTGCCCGGGCGACGGGAGGGTCGTCTCGGGGACCAGGCCGGTCGCGGTGAGGACGAACCACGCCGCGAGCGCGATCAGCGGACCCGTGAGCTTCAGTCCGACGTCGCGAGCGGCACGGCCCGCGCTCGCCGACCGGCGCGGGAGGGCGAGACGGTCGTCGACCCCGGGTCGGAGGGCCTCGTCCTCTATTTTCTCGCTAATCTCTACTGACATAGTCGAGATACTAGACAAGCGGTGGCGCCGTTGTCACGAGTGACCTGGATCACCCGCGTGTCGGCGCCGCGCGACGGGTCAGGCGGAGAGGGCGACCGGGACCGCGAGGCACTGCTGCACCAGCGGTCCGTGCAGAGCGACGACCTCGGACCGCGGCATCGACGCCAGCGGCTCCAGCCGACTCACGTAGCGGGCCGCCATCATCCCCAGGACGTGCGACATCGCCGTGCAGACCGCGACGTCGGAGAGTCCCCGGTCGCGCAGGGCGACCGGGATGGGGCCGTCGGTCAGCAGCGCGCGGAGCAGCCCCGCCTGCTCGACGTCCCCGACGCCGATCCGCATCGCTGCGGTGACGGCGTCGGCCCACGAGGGGTCGTCCCACGCCCGCACGAGGCTCTCGACCAGGGCCTCCCCGGTCCGCTCGAGCGGCGCGGCCAGCACCGGCGCGAGAAACGGCTCCACGTCGATCGCGGGCACGATCGCCGCGTCCGCGAGGTCGGCCTTGTCACGGAAGTAGTGGTGGACGAGCGCGGGATCCACGCTCGCCCTCCGTGCGACTGCGCGCAGCGATGTCGCCGCGAAGCCGTGCACCGCGAACTCGGCACGTGCCGCCGCCACGATCTCGCCCCGAGTGTCCGGCGATCCTGGTCGTCGTCCTGCTGCCATGCCCGCAACGTACCCACGTCTTCAGGCCCGTGACCTGGAGTTGCGAGAAACTTGTACGACATCACAGCCCCCACGGACGAGGCGGCGGGCCGCCCGTCAGACCGCGAGCGCGGCCAGGTGCAACCGCGCGAAGGCCAGCGCCTCGGCCAGGTCGGCCTCGCGCTGAGGCCGACCGGACGCCTTGCGCGTGGTCACCTCCACGGCCACGTCACCGCCGTACCCCTGCTCGGCGAGCATGCCCAGCAGCTCCGCGACCGGCTGGTTGCCGCGACCCGGGACGAGGTGCTCGTCGCGCACCGAACCCGAGCCGTCACCCAGGTGGACGTGGGCCAGCCGACCGCCGAGCGCCTTGGCCATCTCGACCGCGTCCGACCCCGAGGTGGCGCAGTGCGACGCATCGAGCGTGACGTGGGCGTAGTCGAAGTCGAGCGGGTCCCAGCCCGGGGCGTACGCCTGGAACTCGCGCCGGCCCGTGCGCCACGGGTACATGTTCTCGACCGCGAAGACCACGCCGGTGCTCGACTCCAGCCGGGCGATCCCCTCGACGAAACCCCGGGCGTAGTCGCGCTGCCAGCGAAACGGCGGGTGCACCACGACCAGGCCCGCCCCGGTGACGCGCGCCATCTCCGCGCTGCGCTCGAGCTTGCCCCAGTTGTCCGTGCCCCACACGCGCTGCGTGATCAGCAGGCACGGCGCGTGCACCGACGTGACCGCGATCTCGTGCGACTCGGCCAGCGCGGCGACGGCGTCGATGTCGGTGCTGGTGGCGTCCGTGCCGACCATCACCTCGACCCCGTCGTACCCCAGCCGCTTGGCCATCTCGAACGCCGCCTCGGTCGGCTCGGGGTAGACCGACGACGTCGACAGCGTCACCCGCGAGGCGGGCACTCGTACGGCGTGGTCGGCGGGGTCGGGCACGGTCCCAAGCCTACGCCGACCGGTCACATGTGGTCGTGCCGCTCGAGCAGCACGCCCTCACGCAGGGCCCACGGGCAGACCTCGAGCCCGCCGAGGTCGAACAGGTCCATCACGGCATCGGCGACGACGGCACCGGCCACCATCTGGTGCGCGCGGTTCGCGGAGACGCCCGGCTGCATCGCGATCTCGTCCACCGGCATCCGCCGCAGCTCCTCCAGCACCGCCGCGAGCGCGTCACGCTCCAGCATCCGCCGGACGTACGGGCCCTGCTCGGACGGCGCAGCGCCGCTGAGCCGGGCGAGCGACCGGAAGGTCTTGCTGGTCGCCACGGCGTGGTCGAACCCGCCGGCGCGCATCAGCGACCCCGCCTGCTCGGCGATCCGCTGGCGCACCGCCAGGCGCAGCGCCTCGTACTGCTCGTCCGTCGGCACCCCGGTCGGGAACCACTCGCGGGTCAGGCGCCCGGCGCCCAGCGGGAGCGACGTGCACACGTCCGGGGACTCGTCGGAGCCGCACGCGATCTCCAGCGACCCGCCGCCGATGTCGAAGACCCCCAGCCGCCCGGACGACCAGCCGAACCAGCGCCGCACCGCGAGGAACGTCAGCCGGGCCTCCTCCTCGCCGGGCAGGACCTGCAGCGCGACCCCGGACTCCCGCTCGACCAGGGACAGCACGTCGTCGGCGTTCACCGCGTCACGGACCGCGGAGGTGGCGAACGCGATCACCTCCGAGCAGCCCTTCTCCGCCGCGACCACCCGAGCCTCGTCGACGAACCGGACGAGGGCCTTCCGGCCGCGCTCGTCGACCGCTCCCTGCTCGTCGAGGTGCTCCGCGAGCCGCAGCGGCTCCTTGTAGGTGTAGGCGGGCAGCGGCGGGGCACCGCGATAGGCGTCGACCACGAGCAGGTGGCCCGTGTTCGACCCGATGTCCAGGACTCCGATCCGCATGCGATTCAGCCTACCGAGCCTGCTGCCACGCAGCCGCGACCCGCGCCCCGTTCGACGAGCGCCGACTCGCGCTACGGTGGAGCTGTGCCCGAGGTGCTGGACGATTTCCCTCGCGCCTGGGTCGAGTTCGCCGACCCGGCCGACGAGACGCAGGTCTTCCGCTGCGACCTGACCTGGCTGACCTCGCGCTGGACCTGCATCTTCGGTCAGGGCTGCCGCGGCATCTACGCGAGCGCACCCGACGTCGGATGCTGCACGCTCGGCGCGCACTTCGCCGACTCCGACGACTACAAGCGCGTGAAGAAGTACGTCAAGAAGCTCGGTCCCGCCGACTGGCAGCACCACGACGTCGGACGGGCCGAGGGGTGGACGGAGCGCGACGAGGACGGCGAGCTCAAGACCCGGACGGTCGGGGGCGCGTGCATCTTCCACAACCGGGAGGGCTTCGAGGGCGGCTACGGCTGCGCCCTGCACAAGTGGGCGCTGGACCACGACGTCAAGCCGCACGAGACGAAGCCGGACGTCTGCTGGCAGCTGCCGATCCGACGGGAGTACCGCGACGTCGACCCTGGTGACGGGCAGACCTACACGGAGGTCTCGATCGGCGAGTACACCCGGGCCGGCTGGGGCCCCGGAGGCCACGACCTGGACTGGTACTGCTCCTCCAACACCGAGGCGCACGTCGGGATGGAGCCGGTCTACCTCGCCAACGCCGACGAGCTGGCCGCGCTGATGGGCGACGCCGGGTACGCCGAGCTCGTCCGGCACTGCGAGGAGCACCTCGCACGGATGCCCGACCTCGTCCGCCACCCGGCCGACCCGTCCTGAGACCCCACCCGTACGGGGTGTGACGGTGCTCACGCACAATGGCGCCCATGCACCTCGACCACCTCTCCTTCGCCGCCGGACCCGACGGCCTGGATGCGACGACCGCCCGGCTCGCGGACCTGCTCGGCGTCCCGTGGTTCGACGGCGGGGTCCACCCCCGGTTCGGGACGCTCAACCGGCTGTTCCCGCTGCGCGGCGGCCAGTACGTCGAGGTGGTCGCCGTGCTCGATCACCCCGCGAGCGACAAGGCGCCCTTCGGCCAGGCGGTGCGGGCCCGCTCCGACATGGGCGGCGGCTGGCTCGGCTGGGTCGTGCGGGTGGACGACATGGCGCCGGTGGAGAAGCGGATGGGCCGCCACGCCGTGCCGGGCAACCGTCGCCGCCCCGACGGGTTCAACCTCCGGTGGCGACAGATCGGGGTCCGGGGTACGCAGGCCGACCCGCAGCTGCCCTTCGTCGTGCAGTGGGACGTGGACGCCGACGAGCACCCGTCGCGCGTCGGCCCGGCGCAGGCCGGGCTCGTCTCGCTCGAGATCGCCGGCGACCCCGGGCGCGTGACCGACTATCTCGGCGAGTCCGTGCTCGAGGCCCTCGAGGACGTCGACGTCCAGTGGGTCGCCCCGAACGGGATCCCCGGGATCGTCGCGGCGACCTTCGCGACACCGGACGGGGACGTGCGGGTCTGAGGCTCCGGCCGTCGGCGACCGTGCGGGAGACGGCACGACGAGAACGGTGTTCGGCACGCAACTAGTTGAAACTGAGTAGGACAACGGATACCGGCACGCGGTCCGGTCGGCGACGCTGGAGCGCATGAGCAGTGTGCTGGGACTGCACGGCCCGTTCGGCCCCGCCACGTCCGTCGTCGGCTCCGTGGGCATCACGCTCGCACTCGGCGTCGCGGCCACCGACGTGGTCGTCGACCAGCACCCTGACCGCTCCGGCTACGCGACCGGCGCCGTGCTGCTCTCCGTCGTGGCGTTCACGTGCTTCGCCGGGGCGGTCGCGATGATCCGGATCACCCGACGGCTCCGGCCGGCGCTGTGGGGATACCTGCCGGGCCTCGGTGCCGTGCTGGCGATCGGGCTGCTCGTGAGCGAGGCCCAGCGCTCGACGAGCGCGGGGACGCTCTCGCCGTGGTGGGGCCTCGTCGTCCTCGCCTCGCCCACGGTCTGGGTGCCGCTGTACGCGGTGATCCGGGTGCACCTCGAGTCCCGGCGCGTCGACAGCCGGGTCCGGTCCTGGCGCGGGCGGATCTGAGCTCGACCCGTACGCCGCGCCTGTCGCAGCGCCGGCCACCGCTGCCGATGCGTGTCTGCCGAGCGCTGTCGGTGCCGCACCGTAGCGTGTGCGCCATGGCGAAGACCACCACGACGTTCCGCTGCGCCGAGTGCGGCTGGTCCACGACGAAGTGGGTCGGTCGGTGCGGCGAGTGCCAGGCCTGGGGCACGGTCGACCAGGCGGGCGGCCCCAGCCCGTCGCGTCGGACCACCGCCACCAGCGTCAGCCGGACCGCCCAGCCGATCGCGCAGATCGACGTCGAGGCCTCGCGTGCGCGGAGCACGGCGATCGGCGAGCTCGACCGGGTGCTCGGCGGCGGTCTCGTCCCGGGAGCCGTCGTCCTGCTCGCCGGTGAGCCCGGCGTCGGCAAGTCCACCCTGCTGCTCGAGCTCGCCGCACGCTGGGCCCGCTCGCTCGCGACGACGCTGTACGTCTCGGGCGAGGAGTCGACGTCCCAGATCCGGCTGCGCGCCGACCGCACGCGCGCCGTGCACGACTCGCTCTACCTCGCGGCCGAGACCGACCTCGGTGCCGTGCTGGCGCACATCGACGAGGTCGACCCGTCGCTGCTCGTGCTCGACTCCGTTCAGACCGTCGGCTCCTCCTCCGTCGACGGCATCCCCGGCGGCGTGACGCAGGTCCGCGAGGTCGCCTCGACGCTCGTGCAGGTCGCCAAGGCCCGCAACATCCCGACCATCCTCGTGGGTCACGTGACGAAGGACGGCAGCATCGCCGGACCCCGGGTGCTGGAGCACCTCGTGGACGTGGTGCTCCACTTCGAGGGCGAGCGTGATTCCCGGCTCCGGCTCGTCCGGGCCGTCAAGAACCGCTTCGGACCGGTCGACGAGATCGGATGCTTCGACCTTGCCGACCACGGGATCGTGGAGGTCCCGGACCCGACGGGGCTGTTCGTCTCCCGTCACCAGCAGCCCGTCTCGGGGACCTGTGTGACGGTCACCATGGAGGGCCGACGCCCGCTCCTGGCCGAGGTGCAGGCACTGGTGTCGACGAGCGAGATCCCGCAGCCCCGCCGCGCCACCAGCGGCCTCGACCCCAGCCGGCTGGCGATGATCCTCGCGGTGCTGTCGCGGCGCTGCTCGATCCACCTCGCCAAGTCGGACGTCTACGCCGCCACCGTCGGCGGGGCTCGTCTGCGTGAGCCGAGCGCCGATCTCGCGACCGCGCTCGCCGTCGCGTCCTCCACCCACGACGTGGTCGTCCCGACCGACGTCGTCGCGCTCGGCGAGGTCGGGCTGGCCGGTGAGGTCCGTCGCGTCGCCCACCTGGAGCAGCGGCTGCGGGAGTGCGCACGCCTCGGGTTCCGCCGCGCGATCGTGCCGCAGGACGGCTCGAGCGACCTGTCCGGGCTCGAGGCGCTCGACGTGATCCGGGTCGCCGATCTCGCCGCGGCGCTGCGGGCAATCGGGGTCGGGCGATGATGCCGCGCCGCGTGGTCTCGGCGCCGCTTACACTGAGCAGGACGTCGTAGGAAGCCCGTCGGGGGAGCACCGTGGCCAGCAACGAGCGATCGACCGGGACACCGGCGAGCATTCGCGCGACCCTGGGGTCGGTGGCGCCCGGGACCGACCTGCGTGAGGGACTCGAGCGGATCCTGCGCGGGAGGACCGGTGCGCTGGTCGGCCTCGGTCTCGACAAGCAGGTCGAGCAGATGTGCACCGGCGGCTTCGTCCTCGACATCCCGTTCTCCCCGACCGCGCTGCGCGAGCTCGCGAAGATGGACGGGGCCATCATCCTCGACCGGGACGCCACCCGGATCCTCCAGGCGGGCGTCCACCTGATGCCGGACCCGGCCATCCCGACGCAGGAGACCGGCACCCGCCACCGCACCGCCGACCGGGTCGCGCGCCAGGCCAGCGTGCCGGTGATCTCGGTGTCGGCCTCGATGCACATCATCGCGCTCTACATCGACGGCACTCGCCGGGTGCTGGAGGAGGCCAGCGCGATCCTGGGCCGCGCGAACCAAGCGCTCGCCACGCTGGAGCGCTACAAGCTGCGCCTCGACGAGGTCTCCGGCGCGCTCTCCGCGCTGGAGATCGAGGACCTGGTCACGGTCCGCGACGTCGCAGCGGTGGCCCAGCGGCTCGAGATGGTGACACGGATCGCCGCAGAGATCGAGGACTACGTGCTCGAGCTCGGCACGGACGGTCGCCTGCTCTCGCTCCAGCTCGACGAGCTGGTCACCGGGGTCGAGGTCGAGCGGGAGCTGCTCGTGCGCGACTACGTGCCGGCAGGCCGGCGGGCGCGCTCGCTGGACGAGGTGCTCGACTCGCTGTCGTCCATCGTCGGCGGCGACCTCGTCGACCTGCCCGCGGTGGCTCAGGCGATCGGGCTGGGGGCCACCGAGCACCTCGACTCCGCGGTCTCTCCGCGTGGCTACCGCCTCCTCGCCAAGGTCCCCCGCCTCCCCAACAGCGTCGTTGACCGCCTGGTCGACCACTTCGGGACCCTCCAGAAGCTGCTGGCCGCGAGCACGGAGGACCTCCAGGCCGTCGACGGTGTCGGCGAGCTCCGGGCCCGCAGCGTCCGCGAGGGCCTGTCCCGGCTCGCCGAGTCGAGCATCCTCGAGCGCTACGTCTGAGGGTCCGACCCGCCCGCCGTCGGCTTCTTCTCGGGCTTCGCTTGGTCGGTCCCGTCCTCGGCCGTCCCGTTGCCGTCGTCGTCTCCGCCGGCGTCTTCGTCGGCCCCGGGCTTCTTCTTCGTCGGCTTCGCGGTCGGCTTCGGCGTCGGCTTCGGCGTCGGCTTCGGCGCCGGGGGCTCGGTCAGGGTGAACTCCTGCTGAGCAGGCTCACCTCCCAGCAGCGCGGCCTTGATCGTGTAAGCACCGGGCGAGGCGTACCCTCCGTCGCCGCACTCGTCGTCGCCGGCACGGCCGTCCCACGACACGGCGACGACCGTGTCCCAGCCCTTGCGGACGTCGACCGTCCGGCGGTCGATCCCCCCGCAGCGCTGGCTGTCCCACACGGTCGAGTCCCCGGTGGCGACCGCGAGGACCAGCGAATCGTCGTCCAACCTCACCGTGCACGGCTCGGGCCCGGTGAGCGAGAGCCTCAGGAGGATCCGGGCGGCATCGCCGGTGTGCGTCCCCGCCGGCACCGCCGGGGCCACGGTCACGTCCTCGGCCGGGCACGCCCCGGCCACGTCGTCGAGGGCGACGTCGACGACGACGTTCTTCGCCTTGCGGTCCTTCGGCCCGGCCTCGGGCTGCGGCTCGGCCGTCGGCGCCGGGGCCGTGGCCTCCGTCTCGGCCGGAGCGGCACTCGAGGCGGGATCCTCGTTCCCTCCGCCGGAGAACGTCCTCAGCACGAGCCACCCGAGCAGCACCACGATCGCCAGGAGCACGAGCCGCCGCCGCCAGTACACGCGCGGGGAGAGCTTCCCCGACGGCCGCACGACGCTGCTCACGGCCTCACGCTAACCCGCGGGCCGGCCGTGGCAGGATCGACTCGCCATGGCGATCCGACTCGATCTCGACCACCTCGATCCCCTCCACGACGCCGTCCTCACCTGGTACGACGCCGAGCGCCGCGACCTGCCCTGGCGCTCGCCCGGCACCTCTCCGTGGCAGGTCCTGGTCTCGGAGGTCATGCTCCAGCAGACCCCGGTCGCCCGGGTCCTCGAGCCGTACGCCCGCTGGATCGAGCGCTGGCCGACGCCCGCGGCCCTGGCCGCCGAGCCGGCAGGCGAGGCGGTGCGGGCGTGGGGTCGTCTGGGGTACCCCCGCCGCGCCCTGCGGCTGCACGCGTGCGCCGTCGCGCTCACCGAGGTCTACGACGGCGTCCTGCCCGAGGACGTCGACGAGCTCCGCGCGCTGCCCGGGATCGGCGAGTACACCGCCGCCGCTGTCGCCGTCTTCGCGTACGGGCGCAGGCACGCGGTGCTGGACACGAACGTACGGCGTGTCCTGTCGCGCCTGGTCGACGGCGAGCCGTACCCACCGTCGACGCTCACCGTCGCGGAGCGGCGACGAGCCCGGGCCCTGCTCCCCGACGCCCCGGCGCGGTCGGCCCGCTGGTCCATCGGTCTGATGGAGATCGGCGCCCTGGTGTGCCGTGCTCAGACGCCGAGGTGCGATGCCTGCCCCGTCCGGACGTGGTGCCGCTGGGAGGGCGCCGGGCGTCCGGCGTACGACGGACCGCCGCGCCGAGGCCAGTCCTACGCCGGGACCGACCGGCAGTGCCGGGGACGGCTGCTGGCCGTGCTGCGGTCCAGCGCGGCCGCGGTCCCGGGGGCGGTGCTGCGTGGTGCGTGGGACGACGACACCCAGCGCGAGCGGGCGCTCGACTCGCTGCTCGACGACGGCCTGGTCGTGATCACCGCGGACGGGAAGTACGCGCTGCCGGCCTGAGCCGGGCTCGGACGGAGCGCACCGTCCACGGATCCGAGACGGGCCGCGATCCTGGCCTCAGCCCTTCCGGAGCCCGCGGATCGCGCTCAAGGGCCCCCGCCGACGCTGCGGCTCGGACGTCTGCGCGGTCTTGCGGCGAGCGCCCTGGGCGTGGTTGCGCCGGGGCTTGCGCACCCGCCGGAAGTGGTCCGTCGCCAGCGCCACCGACGCGGCGTGCACGCTCGCGTACCGCGCCGCGAGCGCGTCGAACGACGCGTCGTCCGCCTCGTCGGTCTCGATCAGCCCGGCGTAGGCCTCCCAGAGGGACTCCCCGATCGCTTCGAGCGTGTCCGGAACCTCCAGCGAGGACCAGTCGACCTGGGAGCGGCGCAGGCCCGCGTCGAGGAACTCGTCCACGGGGTGCTGGGCGAGGCTCGTGGGCGGATCGAGGCGCAGGTCGAGCGCCGATCCGATCCGGTCGGCCTGCCGGCGCCAGTCCTCCAGGAGGTCCGGGTAGCGGACCGTGACCCGGCGGTGGCCGCGGGTGACGCGCTCGGAGATCAGGGCGATGTTGACCCAGCCGGCGATCTGTCGGACGGCGAGCGCGCGGCGTCGGTCGGCGTCGTCGGACTTCGCGTAGTGCATGGTCCGGCTCCCCGAGACCTCGGCCGGGTGGCGCATCATCGTCAGGAAGCCGGGCTCGACGCCGAGGTCGGTGGCCGCATCGATCCACAGCTGGGACAGCAGGACCGTGCGCGGGTCCTTGATGATGATCTGCCGCGACTCGGTGAGCGCGCCGGCCAGCCACTCGCGGAGGCGGTCGGGCGCGTCGCCCTCGCGTGCGGCCTTCTCGGCGACCTCCGGGGCGTCCGGGGCCACATCGAGGGTGCTGACGTTCGCACGGCCCAGGATGTCCTTGTGGAAGTCCACCACCCACTGCGGCTCGTAGAACCCGCGCGGGTTGGAGTTGTTCGGTGGGACCTCCGGCTTCGGGACGTCCACCCCCATCCGCGCCAGGGTGCCCGCGACCGAGCTCGTGCCGCTGCGGCCCGGGCCGAACAGGATCACCAGGCGGTGGTCGGAGAGATCGGGCGAATCAGACATCAGGGAGTACCTCGGGCGGACGAGACGGATGGGGAGGAGCCGCCGGCGTCACCGTAGCACCGCGGCTTCGGGCGGATCAGCGACGACGGACGGCGCGGGAGACGCGGCCGAAGGCCTGCCGAGCACGGCGGCCGGCACGCGTGGTGAGCGACGATCCCGGCGCCTGAGCGGCCGACGGCGCCTGGGCGGCGTCGCGTGCCTTGCGCTGCGCGGCCTGCTTCTTGGCACGGGCCTCGGCCCGCTGGAGCCGCTTGCCGCGCTTCTCGGCCGCCATCTGCGTGTACCAGGAGACGGCTTCGGCCTCGGCGTAGTCGTCCGCGAACCGTTCGGACAGGCTGTCCAGCGCCGCCTCGGCCTCCGCGGAGCGACCGTCGGGCGCGTCGGCGAGGACGGCGAGCGCGTCCCAGACGCCCTGCGCCACCTCCTGCAGACGCGCAGGGGCGTTCAGGTCGTCCCACGTCGTCGAGGCCCGCCGCAGACCCGGCTCGATGAACCCGTCGACGGTGGCCTGGGAGGCCTCGTCGTCGGGGAGGTCGAGCCCGAGCGCCGGACCGATCCGCGCGACGACCGAGCGCCAGTCGGACAGCAGATCGCCGTACCGGACGAACGCGCGCGCACTCCCCCGGGTGGCACGCTCGGCCATCAGGTTGGCGTTGATCCAGCCCGTGAGGTTGGTCGACAGGAAGTTGATCCCGAGTCGGTCGCGGCGGGCGCCGTAGTGCGTCTCACGGGACCCGTGGACCTCAGCCGGGTGGCGCAGCATCATCAGGTCGGCGGTCTGCAGGCGCAGCTCCTCGGCAACCTCGTGCCACAGCGCGAGCGCCCAGACGGTCCGCGGATCCTTGACGACGGTCTGGGCCCGACCTGCGGTCTGCTCGCTCAGCCAGGCCCGCAGCCGCACCCGGTCGTCGTCGTTCAGCGCCTCGCCGACCAGCTCGAGCGCGTACGGGCGCCCGTCGGTCAGGTCCACCTCGGCGCGGGAGAGGATCCGGTTGTGGAAGTCGACGGACCACCGCGGCTCGAAGAAGCCGCGAGGGTTCGACTCGTTGGCGCCCAGGCTCGGCACCGGACTGTGCACGCCGAGGTGGTTGAGCGTGCCGGCGATCGTGCTGGTGCCGCTGCGGCCGGCGCCGCTGACGACGACGAGACGCGACGTCGGGGGGTCTGTCGGCATGGGGACCTCTCGCGCGGGACAGGGACTCGGGGATGCTACCAACGCACGGCGACGGACCCGCGGCCGATCGGCCGCGGGTCCGTCGTCAGCAGGTCAGCCGGCCGCCGAGGCTCCGCCGGTCGCGGGCCCGGACGAACCGCCGGAGCCGGTCCCGCTCGCCTCCATGGGCGTGTCGGGCAGCTCGGCCTTCGGCTCGCCACGGAAGGTGAAGGTCGCCCCTGCGCCCTCGCCCTCGACGTCGACCAGGACGATCTGGCCGGGTCGGACCTCGCCGAACAGCAGCTTCTCCGCCAACGTGTCCTCGATCTCGCGCTGCACCGTCCGACGCAGCGGGCGGGCACCGAGCACCGGGTCGAAGCCGCGGGAGGCCAGCAGGTTCTTGGCCGCGGACGTGAGCTCGAGGCTCATGTCCTTGTCCTTAAGCCGCTTCTCGACCGAGTCGAGCATCATGTCGACCATCTCGATGATCTCGTCCTGCGTGAGCGGCGGGAACACCACGATCTCGTCGACGCGGTTGAGGAACTCCGGCCGGAAGTGCTGCTTCAGCTCCTCCGACACCTTCGCCTTCATCTTCTCGTACGAGCCGAGGGTGTCGCTGGCCTGGCTGAACCCGAGGTTGACGCCCTTGGCGATGTCCCGGGTGCCGAGGTTGGTCGTCATGATGATGACGGTGTTCTTGAAGTCGACCACCCGACCCTGCGAGTCGGTCAGGCGCCCCTCCTCCAGGATCTGGAGCAGCGAGTTGAAGATGTCCGGGTGGGCCTTCTCGACCTCGTCGAACAGCACCACGCTGAACGGCTTGCGACGGACCTTCTCCGTGAGCTGGCCGCCCTCCTCGTAGCCGACGTAGCCCGGAGGCGAGCCGAACAGACGGGAGACGGTGTGCTTCTCGGAGAACTCGCTCATGTCGAGCTGGATGAGCGCGTCGTCGTCGCCGAACAGGAAGTTCGCGAGCGCCTTGGAGAGCCAGGTCTTGCCGACGCCCGAGGGGCCGGCGAAGATGAACGACCCGCCGGGACGGCGCGGGTCCTTCAGACCCGCACGCGTGCGTCGGATCGCCCGGGACAGCGCCTTGATCGCCTCGTCCTGGCCGATCACGCGCTTGTGCAGCTCCTGCTCCATGTTGAGCAGGCGGCTCGACTCGTCCTCGCTGAGCTTGACGATCGGGATGCCCGTGGCGAGGGCCAGGACCTCCGCGATCAGCTCGTCGTCGACCTCGGCGACCTCGTCCATGTCACCGGCGCGCCACTGCTTCTCCCGCTCGGTCTTGGAGGAGACGAGCTCGCGCTCCTCGTTGCGCAGCGACGCTGCGGACTCGAAGTCCTGCACGTCGATGGCGTTCTCCTTGCGACGGCGGACGTCGGCGATCTGGTCGTCGAACTCGCGCAGGTCCGGCGGAGCCGTCATCCGGCGGATCCGCAGCCGGGACCCCGCCTCGTCGACCAGGTCGATCGCCTTGTCCGGAAGGAAGCGGTCGGAGATGTAGCGGTCGGCCAGCGTCGCGGCCGAGACCAGCGCCTCGTCGGTGATCGTCACCCGGTGGTGCGCCTCGTACCGGTCGCGCAGGCCCTTGAGCATCTCGATCGTGTGCGCGATCGACGGCTCCGCGACCTGGATCGGCTGGAAGCGCCGCTCCAGCGCCGCGTCCTTCTCGAAGTGCTTGCGGTACTCGTCGAGCGTCGTCGCACCGATCGTCTGGAGCTCGCCGCGCGCCAGCATCGGCTTCAGGATGCTGGCGGCGTCGATGGCGCCCTCGGCCGCACCTGCGCCCACGAGCGTGTGGATCTCGTCGATGAAGAGCACGATGTCGCCGCGGGTGCGGATCTCCTTGAGCACCTTCTTCAGGCGCTCCTCGAAGTCACCGCGGTAGCGGGAGCCGGCCACCAGCGCGCCGAGGTCCAGCGTGTAGATCTGCTTGTCGCGCAGGGTCTCGGGGACGTCGCCGCGGACGATGTCCTGGGCCAGGCCCTCGACGACCGTCGTCTTGCCGACGCCGGGCTCGCCGATCAGGACCGGGTTGTTCTTGGTGCGGCGCGACAGCACCTGCATGACGCGCTCGATCTCCTTCTCGCGCCCGATGACCGGGTCGAGCTTGCCCTCGCGCGCCGCCTGGGTGAGGTTGCGGCCGAACTGGTCGAGCACCAGCGAGCTGGACGGAGCCGACTCCGACGGCGCGCCGGCGGCGGCGGTCTCCTTGCCCTGGTAGCCGCTGAGCAGCTGGATGACCTGCTGGCGGACGCGGTTGAGGTCGGCGCCGAGCTTGACCAGCACCTGCGCCGCCACGCCCTCGCCCTCGCGGATCAGACCGAGGAGGATGTGCTCGGTGCCGATGTAGGAGTGACCGAGCTGCAGCGCCTCGCGGAGGCTGAGCTCGAGAACCTTCTTGGCACGCGGCGTGAACGGGATGTGCCCGCTGGGCGCCTGCTGACCCTGGCCGATGATCTCCTCGACCTGCTCGCGCACGGCCTCCAGCGAGATGCCGAGGTTCTCCAGCGCCTTGGCAGCGACGCCCTCACCCTCGTGGATGAGACCAAGGAGGATGTGCTCGGTGCCGATGTAGTTGTGGCTGAGCATGCGCGCCTCTTCCTGGGCGAGCACGACCACCCGTCGGGCGCGGTCGGTGAACCTCTCGAACATGCAACTCCCCTTGATCCGGGGCCTTCGACTCCTCGGCCCCTGTCCGAACCATGCTAGTCGCGACCGACAACGCCGCCGCGTTGCGCCGATGCCGTCGGTTCCGCCTGTTCTAAGGGATCGCGGGCCCTCGGTGTTCCGTTGTTCGCCACGGGTGAACGGGATCGGGGCGGATGTTCACTGATGGCGAACACCAGCGGCGCCGAAGGGCGGGGTCAGCGCCCGAGCAGGCCCTTCAGGCGCCGCTTCACAGCGCCGGCCGCGTTGCGCATCGGGTGCCGCAGACGCTCCTCCGCGACCTTCGCTCGCCGACGCTCCGCCTCGAGCTTCGGGCGCAGCCGGTCGCGCGTGCGGCGAACGGCCTCGTCCCGCTCGCGGCGCTCCGCCGCCCGGACCTCGCGCTCGGTCTCGGCGCGGGCCTCGGCGACGGCCGCGCGGGTGGCGTCGAACGCGATCGAGGTCGCGTCGCGGTACAGCGTTTCGTACGCCGTCCGGGCGCGATCGAGCCCGTCTGCGCTGCCGGCCGGGTCGGACTCGACCGCGAGCATCCCCGCGTACACGTCGTCGGCGACGTCGCGCAGGTCCGGCGGGACGGCCAGGCCGTCCCAGTGGGACTGGTGACGACGCAGACCGGGATCGATGAACCCGTCGACGTCGGCCGCGACCGACGGGTCGTCGACACCTCGCTCGAGTCCCAGGTCGAGCGCCGTCGAGATCCGCCGGGTCTCGGCCCGCCAGTCCTCGATCAGCGACTCGTAGCGGACGACGACGCGATCGCGGCCCCGGGTGTGCCGTTCCATCAGGAGGTTCGCGTTGATCCAGCCGCACAGGTTGACCGGGACGAACGTGTCGACCTCGATGCCTTCGCGCTCCTGGTAGTAGGTCGTGCGGCTCCCGACCACCTCGGCAGGATGGCGGACCATCGTGACGAACCCGATCGGGATGCCGACCTCGTCGGCGACCTCGGTCCACAACCACGGGGCCCACGCCGCGCGGGGGTCCTTGACGACCACGTGCTCCTGCTCGGCGAACAGCGCACCCAACCAGTCGGCGAGCCGCTCGCGGTCCTCATCCGTCACGACGGCCCGCACCCGCTCGGCGGCCTCGGGACGGCCGTCGACGGTCTCGATCCTCGCGCGACGCATCAGCGACTGGTGGAAGCGCACCGGCCACCACGACTCGTAGAACCCCTTCGGGTTGGAGGCGTTGGCCTTCAGCGCGGGCAGCGGCACGTGCAGACCGAGCCTGTTCAGGGTGCCGCTGATCGTGCTGGTGCCGCTGCGGCCTGCGCCGGCGACGAGGACGAGCCGGCGGTCGCTGTCGGGACGCGGAGGGTGCCCGCCCTCTCCGGTCGTCGGGCTCATGCGCCCTCCTGGTCGTCGTGGTCGTCGGCCGCCTCCGGGCGGCCGGACAGGCGGAGGCCGAATCGTCGGTCGGCACCCGGGAGCAGCCGCACCTCGAGCGTGTCGTCCGCCAGGTCGTAGGGTACGGCGACCGCGAGCGCGGCTCGCCAGCGCAGCGGCCGCTCGGGCTGCTCCGGATCGTTCGCGAGACGACCGACGAACCTCAGGACGTAGCGTCCGTCGGGAAGCGGTCGGCCGTCCTCGGACTCGAGCGGCAGGTCGAGGGTGAACGTGCCGTCCTCGCCTGCTTCGGTCCCCCCGGCGGCTGTCCGGTCATGACGCGACACGCGGGCACCCACCTGCCCCACCGTGCCGTGCGCCTCACCCCGGATCCGCAGGGTGCCCGCGGCCAGGCCGATCGCGGTCACGGTGACCGAGGCCCGCGACGTCGGTGCGAGGCGCACGCGCGAGGCGTGGGTCAGGTACGGGCGCACGGAGGTGACCGCGGCGCGGTCCAGCACCTCCGCCGGCGCCCGCAGCCCGACCCGGTCACCGTCGACGACCGTCTCGAGCCGCCACCGCGCCTCGGGGTCGAGATCCTGCGGGGCCGCCCATACGGCTCGCCATCGCCGCTCCTGCAGAGCCCGGAGCTCGGCGGGCACGACGTCGTGCGCACCGGCGCGGGCGAGGTGGACCTCGGTGAGCGCGACGTCCGCAACCGACTCGAGCTCGACCGCGAGGCCCTCCTCCGTCTCCTCGAGGAGCCGTGCTCGGACAGGGCACCGCTGCACGTCGAGGCTCAGGACCCCGTCGTCGTGCACGCCGAGCGTTCCCGTGACGTCGGGCGCGATCCACCGCGTCGCGGGCCCACCGACCACCCATCCCGGGAACTCGGCGACCAGCGGCACCTCGCGTACGTGGGGTCCGTAGCCCAGGGTCGCGACGAGCTCCCACCGCGCGGCCCCGGCATCCGCCGGGAGGTCGCCCGGGTCGAGCACGGCCTCGAACGTGCCGTCGACGACGTCGATCCAGGGTCGCGGGCTCGCGGGCCCGGGCCATCCTTCCCGACGGGCGCGGACGCAGAGCTCGACCCGGCGTCCGGTCGTACGGTCGAGGGCGGCGACCGCGATCTCCCGGCCGGCACCGATCTCGATCGGATCGAGGTAGGCACAGCCGTGCACGCGGACGGCCCCGTCCTCGGACCACCCGACGGCGAGGGCGCGGGCGACTCCGACGATCTCCTCGGGGTCGAGCTCGAAGGCGGACGGCGGGATGCTGTGTCGGTCGTCGACCGGGAGCTCCGCGACGACTCGCCCGTCACGCACCCGTACGGGCCAGCGGTTCCGGGCGCGTCCGCCTGCGGCCACGAACCGGCGCAGCGCCTCGGGGTCGGGCCCGAGCGCCAGGTGGAGCATGACCTTGTGGAGAGCGGAGACCCCGGGGATCCGCCCGACGTCGTCGGCCGTGATCGCGCTGCGCACCATGCGTACGGCGGCTCGCAGCGGCTCGTCCTGCTCGAGCCGGGCCGTCGTGGCGAGGTAGAGCGGGAGGTGGCTGTCCATCAAGGTCCACAACCACGCGTCGCGCACGCCCTCGTCACCGCAGGCGTCGACGACCGGCCGGGTGAGGGTGATGGCCTCCTGGCGCTCGGCGATCTTGTCGGGAGCGAACATCCCCTGGGTCAGCGACGACCCGTCCGTGCGTCGCCGCCAGCGGTACGCGGCGTCGCTGACGATGTCGATCGCACCGGCGCGGCAGTACGCGTCCGTGATGAGCGGCTGGTCCTCGAACAGGACGCCCTCCCGGAACGCGAAGCCCTGTCCACGCCAGAAGGACGTGCGGAAGATCTTGTTCCAGGTGTAGAAGTCGCGGACGACCCGCGGCACGTCCGTGACCGGGACCCCGATCCGGTCGACCGCGTGCAGCGTCTCCGCCCACGGCAGGTGCACGACCTCGCCGTCGACCAGTCGCTCGGTCCGGCCGACGCAGAAGTCCGACCCGCTCTGCTCGAGCGTGCCGACCATGGCTTCGAAGGCACCCTCGGGGACCACGTCGTCGGAGTCGACGAACGTCAGGTAATGGCCCCGAGCCTCGTGGGCGCCGGTGTTGCGGGCTGCTCCGAGGCCGCCGTTGTCCCGCCGCACGATGCGGACCCGGGCGTCCTCCGCCGCGAACCGCTCGGCGATCGCGACCGATCCGTCCGGCGACCCGTCGTCGACCACGACGACGTCCAGGTGCCGATACGACTGCCCGAGGACGCTCTCGAGGCACTCGGCGAGGTAGTCCTCGACGTTGTAGACCGGGACGACGACACCGAGCACCGGCGGCGGCGCGTCCTCCTCCGGTCCCGTCCTGCGACGACGGGGGAACCGCGGGAACGTCACCACCGTCGCCCTCCAGCACCTTGCGTAGGGACGGCCCGATGCACCGGCCGTCGCGGTCATCGTAGCCAGCCACGTCGTCGACACGGCGCCGGCTCGAGCGCATCGCCGGTGTGAGCGGGCGCCGAGTTCCGTGCACCGCGAGCCAGCCGGACCGTGGCGCGCAGCCTCCTGCTCGCCCGCCCGGTTACCCTGAACGGCGACCACCGGCAGCGCCGCCACCCTCTGGGTCTGCGCTGCCACCCGACGAAGGAGATCACCCCGCATGGCTCGGAACACGGCGGTCACGCGTGCCGCGCGCCAGGTCTGGCAGCGCGTCCCCGCGCCTCTGCGTGCGCGGCTGCGCCCGCACGTGCGCACGCCTGTCCTGAGCGTGATCATCCCGGTCTACAACGTCGAGGACTACCTCGCCGAGTGTCTCGACAGCGTGCTCTCGCAGTCGCTGGAGAACCTCGAGGTGATCGTGGTCGACGACGGGTCGACCGACGACTCGCCCGCTGTCATCGAGCGCTACGCGCACGCCGACCACCGGGTCCACGCGTACCGGCAGGAGAACGCCGGGCAGGGCGCGGCCCGCAACCTCGGGGTCGAGCACGCCCGCGGGGAGTTCATCACGTTCCTCGACGCCGACGACATCATCCCGCCCGGCTCGTACGCCGCGATGGTCCGCGGGCTCCAGGCGAGCGGCTCGGACTTCTCGCTGGGCAACGTGCAGCGGATCCAGAACGGCCGGCGTTCGAAGGCCCCGTGGAACCTCGCGATCCACGACCGCGACCGGATCGGGATCACGATCGACGACTACCCCGACATCCTGCAGGACGTGATCGCCTGCAACCGGATGCTGCGCCGGGACTTCTGGGTCGAGCAGGTCGGTGGGTTCCGCGGCGGGATCGCCTACGAGGACCACGTCCCGATGGTGCAGGCGTTCACCCGCGCGACCCGGTTCGACATCCTGAAGCGGGTCACCTACCTGTGGCGGATCCGCGAGAACCAGACCTCGACCGGCCAGCAGAAGCACATGCTGCAGAACCTCAAGGACCGGGTCGAGGTGAAGGCCGAGGCCCAGGAGGTGCTGGGGCGCGAGGCGTCTGCGGAGGTCTTCGCCGCCTGGCTCGGCCGGGTCCTGGCGATGGACCTGACGCCGTTCATCCGGCACGCCCTGGCTGCGGACGACGAGTACCGCGCGGTCCTCGAGGCCGCCTTCGCCCGACACGTCGCGCTCGCCTCTCCCGAGGCCTGGGCGCACGTGCCGGTCTACCAGAAGCTCCGGGCGTGGCACGCCTCGCGCGGTCTGTGGGACCAGGTGGCCGACATCGACCACTACCGCAACCGTGCGGGCATCCCCTTCCCGACCCGCGTGGAGGACGGCCGCCTGGTCGCCGAGCTCCCGATCCTCGACGAGCTCGACCCCCAGATGCCGCGCACCCTCCTGGAGCTCTCGGAGCTCGAGACCAGGGCCAGCGCGAGGCTGATCGGCGCCACCTGGCCGGACGACCACACCGTCGCCCTGCGCGGCTGGGCGTACGTCGAGGGCCTCGACGTGGCGTCCACGCCGACGACGGAGCTGTGGTGGGAGCGCGTCGGCGGCGACGAGCGGGTCGACGTGACCGGGCTGGAGCACGTGGTCGAGCACCGCGCCTCCCTCACCACGCCCCACCCGCACGCCGAGTACTCCCGCAGCGGCTTCGCCGCCGACGTCGACGTCGCCGAGCTGGTCCGATCGGGACACGGGACCTGGAGCCTGCGGGTCCGCGTCGTGGTCGACGGGATCGAGCGCACCGGCGGATTCGTCGAGTCGGTGCCCGGCTCGTCGGCGACCCCGACGAACCTCGAGTCGCGCTGGGTCGGCGACACGCTCGTCACGCCGCGGTGGGATCCGAGCCTCGGGTTCGTCGTCGCGGTGCAGCCCCGCGCGGCGCTCCTCGTGGCCGACCGTCTGTCCGTCACCCCCGCGGGCGAGCTGACCGGCCGCCTCACCGTCCCGGACGGGACGACGCCGCGGGTGGTGCGAGCGCGACGTACCGGGATCGCCGGGACGGTGCGGGCCCACACCGGCCACGTCGACGCGGACGGCGCGGTGCCGTTCACCCTCGACCTCGCGGACGCCGAGCCCGGCAGCTGGCGTCTCGAGGTCAGCGACGGCGACGTCAAGACGCCTGCCGTGGTCGCGCCGGGGACCGATGTCCGTGGGGCCTTCGACGGCACGGCCTGGCGGGGCTCGCCGGCACTCGGTGTCGTCGGGTCCGTCCCTGCGGTCCGGGTCGAGATCGAGAACGGCGAGCTGAGCGACGACCACCTCTCCCTCGTCGTCTCCACGCTGGGGGTCGAGGGGGAGCAGCTGCGCAGCGCCGTGATGCGCAACGCGCAGCGCGACGTCGCGGTCGAGTCGGTCACCGACGTCGACGAGGGGCGGTACCGTCTGGACTTCCCGAGCCGCTGGGCGGACTTCGGCGGGACCCCGATGCCGATCCCGACCGGCTTCTACGAGTTCGTGGTCCCCGGTGGGGCCGGCGGCGACACGCTCATGGCACCGTCCGGAGCGTTCGGTGCGCTGTGCCCGCTCGAGCTCGCGAACGGCGACCTGCGAGCACGGTTGACCGCCTCGCGCGACGACGTGGTCCGCGTCGCCGTGAACGCTCCGCTGCGTGACACCGAGCGCGCCCGCGTGCACCAGACCCGGCTGCGTGCCGCCTACGAGACCGCGGATGCGGAGCCGGAGGACGCGGTCCTGCTGCAGTGCTACCGCGGGGAGTTCGCGACCGACAGTCAGATCGCCCTGCACCACGGGCTGCGACGCTCCCGCCCCGACCTGACGATCTACTGGGGCACGGCCGACACCTCGAGCGAGCTGCCCGACGGTGCGGTGCGGCTGCTGATCGGGTCGACCGAGTGGTACGAGAAGCTGGCGTCCGCACGCTACCTGTGCAACAACATCGACTTCGACGGGTTCTTCCGCAAGCGCCCGTACCAGCGCTACCTCCAGACGTTCCACGGCTACCCGTTCAAGTCGATGGGTCGCAGCTTCTGGGCCGGAAAGGGCTGGACCGAGGAGCGGATCGCGCGCGAGATCGCCCGCCGCAACGCCGACTGGGACGCGATCCTCGTCCCGGCGCCGTTCTGTGCCGACCTCTACCGCGCCGAGTACGACTACGACGGCGAGATCCTGGTGAGCGGCTACCCCCGCGCGGACGCGCTGGTGTCGCCCGAGGCCGGACGGATCCGGGCCGACGTGCGCAGCCGGCTGGGCATCAGTGATGCTCAGCGCGCGGTCCTGTACGCCCCGACGTACCGCGACCACCTGACGACCAGGACGTACGCCGCGAAGCGCTTCGACGAGCTCGACCTCGACGCGCTCGCGTCGGGCCTGGGCGACGACGCCGTGATCCTGCTCCGCGGTCACAACAACAACCAGCGCGAGCTGGACCGTGTCCGCGGAAAGGCCCGCGTGATCGACGTGACGGACTACCCCGAGATCAACGACCTGACGCTCGCCGCCGACGTCGCGGTGCTCGACTACTCGTCGCTGCGCTTCGACTGGGCGCTGACGGGCAAGCCGATGGTGTTCTTCGTCCCGGACCTCGACGACTACTTCGGCGCCCGCCCGCCGCTGTTCGACTTCGCGCCGACCGCCCCCGGCCCGCTGGTCGCGTCGACCGAGGCCGTCGTCGACGCGCTGAACGACCTGGACGGTGTCCGCGCGACCTACGCCGACGCGATCGCCACCTTCAACAAGACGTACAACGCGCTGCACGACGGCCGGGCGACCGACCGGGTGATCGAGGCCTTCTTCAGCGAGTAGAGCCGCGTCGCCGCAGGGACGCCACCTGCTGCTTGGCACGTCGGGCCACCGACGCCGTCCGTGCACGGAGCCCGGTGTCGGGAGCGTCGCGTCCGAGCGCGCGGACCTCGCGACGCAGCGCGCGGTTCTTCCGTCGCAGCGCCCGGACCTTCTTCCGTGCCCGCGTCGTCTCGCGCGTCCTGGCCGCGGTCAGCCGTTCGATCGTGCTGGCGACCGCGAAGGCCGCGAGCTCGACGGGGACCTCGTCCGGCGGTACGAAGTCGGCCTCGTCCGCACCTGGCTGATCACGCGGCACGAGGAGCACGCTCGGATCACCGACGACCCGGACACCCAGGCGCTCGATCACCGCGACCCGCTCCTCGCTCATGTCGGCAACCAGGGTGCGGGCCCAGTCCGGAAGCGGCGGCGGACGGTCGGACTTCGGAGCCTTCGGCGCGTTGCGCAGCGGCCAGATGATGCCTGACTGCACGGCCTGAAGATACAGCTCGTCAGACCAACCGCGCTCGTCGAACTGCTCGTTGATGCGACGGACCAGCTCGGTCTGGGTGTAGGAGAGCGACGAGTTCGACGACTCGTCCTCCACGCCGACCAGGAGGCCCTGCGGAAGCCCCAGCATGTCCTCGAAGGTGTGGGCCAGCAGCCCGCGATCGCTGTCGTCGCTGACGATCAGCGTGAAGCGCTCCGGACCGACCACGTCGACCCAGCGTCCGACCATCCGTTCGAGGTCGTGCGCGTTCCACACGCGGTGGGCGGCACGGGAGTCCGGGTCCCGCAGGATCGTGTCGAGCCACTGCAGGTAGGTAGCGGTCTGACGCGCCTTGACGCGCTCCTGCCACTGGGACGGCAGCAACCGGTCCAACCGCCGGGCCACGGCCACGACGTGCACGTGATCGCCTCCGAGGTCCTCGACGATGGCCGGGACACGGTCGGCCGGAGCCTGGGCGAAGTCCTCGTTGCTCACGCAGATCCTCGCGGCGTTGGTCCGGGAGACCTCGTCGACGAAGGCGTTCCACTCCTCGATCCGTGGGGTCGGGCGGCCCCGCGCAGCACCCCCGATCGCGGCCCATCCCGCGCGCCGCTCGCGCAGCCGCGACCCCGGATACGCCGCGTCGTACTCGGACAGACGCTCACGGTTGCCGTGCAGTGCGGCCTGGATCGCCGTCGACCCCGTCTTCTGAGGTCCGATGTGCAGGAGCAGGCTGCCTTCGGGCAGCAGCAGATCGGCCATGACGCGACACCTTTCCTGTGACTCGGCGCAGATGGTGAGTTGGTCCCGACCGCTCCGGGGCGCCACCGATGTCGGAGGCCACCCTAGCCGGACGGTGCGGCTTCAGCGTCCCCCGAGTGACCCGTCGAGCACGGGACCCAGGTACGGCGCGATCGTCCGGGCGTACGTCGCGGTGAGGTGGGAGCCGTCGAAGTACACGATCACACCTCCGACGACGGACTCGCAGCGGCGCGGCCCGCACACGTGGTCGTTCAGGTCGGCGTACGTGACGTTCCGGCCACCGACGTCGGCGGCCGCCTGCTCCACCGGGTCGGGCGGCAGCCAGTCGGCCCGCTCCCCCGAGCATGCGTCGAGGTCGTCGGTGTGGAGCGCCACGCACTCGGGGACCGCCCCGGTCGTCGGCGCCGGGAAGGGCGTGTCGGCCAGCGCGACGACGTCGAGCTCGGCGGCGTCCCAGCGCGCGAGCACGTCGCGATAGCCGGCGCGGAAGTCCTCGGCGGTGTCGCCGTCCACGGACTGCGCCGAGATCCGGTTCGTCATCAGCACGAGGTCGGGCTGGTCGTCGACGATGTCCTGCGCCGTGCGATCGACCCAGTCGGCACAGGCGTCGGTGCCGCTGGAGGAGTCGAAGGCCTGCGGCGTGGCGGCCATCGCGCACCGCGAGGCGAGGTAGGTCGTGATCCGCCAGCCGCGCTGCTCGGCGACGGCCTCCAGGGCCGGCAGCCACTGGCCGGCGTGCGAGTTGCCGACGAGAGCGACCGAGACCTGACCGTCGGGATCACCGAACGTGCACGTGACCGTGCGGAACCGCGGCAGGTAGGACCAGCAGTCCTGCCCGCCGACGTCCTCGTACGCCGCCGACTTGTCGGTCGCCGCCTCGGCCGGCGCCGGCACGACGTCGTCGCCGTCGACGGGCGGGCAGGTCTCCGGGGTGTCCAGCGCGGCGGCGCCGAAGCACGGGTCGTCACCGCGCACGGCCTCCGCGAGGGCGCGCTGCGCTTCCTCCTGCTGCCGCTCGAGGGCCGTCGACAGCGCCCAGGAGGCCACCAGGACCGCTGCCATCCCGACCGCCGCCAGAGCGTACGGCTTGACCAGCGGACGTCCCCACGAGCCCGTCCGGAACCGGTCCTCGACCTGCGTCTTCGTGACCCCTGCGAGCAGGAGGGTCGCCAGCACGATCACGACCTTGTCCAGCCACCCGGCGCTCCCGCCGCTCGCGTACGGCACCAGCACGATGAGCGGCCAGTGCCACAGGTAGACCGAGTACGACACGTCACCCAGCCACTGCACGGGGCGCAGGGCCATGATCCGACCCACCGGGCCGGTCTCGGCGGACGGCACCGCAGCGATCACGAGCGCCGCCCCGAGCACCGGAACGGCCGCCTGCCAGCCGGGGAACGGCGTGGCCGACGAGTACGTGACGACCGCCAGGGCGACCGCGGCGAGCCCCAGCACGGCAAGCAGGTCGCGCGCCACCGGGCCGACGCCGGCGAACCACCGCCTCGGGGCCGTCGCAGCCACCGCCACGGCGAGCAGGGCGCCGATCCCCAGCTCCCACACCCGCGTCGGCGTCACGAAGTAGGCGCGCGCCGGGTCGGTCACCGTCTCGGTCACCGAGAACGCGAACGACGCTGCCACGACCAGGCCGAGCCCCACACCGACGGCCCGCATCACCGGGAGGTTGCGGCGGCGCGCGAGCCAGACCAGCGCGAGCACGAGGATCGGCCACCCGAGGTAGAACTGCTCCTCGACCGACAGCGACCAGAAGTGCTGCACCGGCGTCGCGGCGCTCTCGGCCGCGAGGTAGTCGACGGCGTCGCCGGCGAGCAGCCAGTTCACCACGTACAGCGCGGCGGCTCCGCTCTGGCGGGCCGTGTTGGCCCACTGGGTCTCCGGAGCGACCAGGTACGTCGCCGCGAGCGTGGCGAGCAGCACCAGCAACGACGCCGGCAGCAACCTGCGGATCCGACGCGACCAGAACTGAGCGAGATCACGGCCACCGCGGGGAGGGTGCCGCAGCAGGTGGGACGTGATCAGGAATCCCGAGATCACGAAGAAGACGTCCACCCCGACGTAGCCGCCGGACAACGACGTCGGCCAGACGTGGTAGATCACCACCGCCGCGACCGCAACCGCCCGCATCGCCTGGATGTCGGTCCGGACCGGCGTCGCTGCCGTCCTCGACGCCGCTGCGGGCGGCTTCTGGGTGACGACGGACATGGCGCTGTGAGCTCTTCTGCGAGGCGACGACGAGTGGGCCGGACCGGTCACGGCCCCGCACCAGTCTGCCAGGCTGCCCGACGTTCGGTGCGCCCGCACCCGCTCGCCGCCGTACGATCGACAGGAATGAGTCACACGAGCTCCCCCGCACGCCGGTGCTTCGTGCACGTGGGTCTGCCGAAGACCGGTACGACCTACCTCCAGAACGTCCTCTGGCGCTCGCGCCGACAGCTGGGCGAGCAGGACCTCTCGATCCTTCCCGACTCCCACTCGGGCGCCTACGCGGTGATGCTCGCGGCCCGCCGCCGGCTCGACCCCGCGCTGGACGTGGTCACCTCCGAGAAGGTGCTCGACGACCTGAGGCAGCGTGCCGCGACCGCCCCCACCCGCGACGTCCTGCTGAGCCAGGAACAGCTGGCCGCGTGCACCCCGGACCAGATCGGCGACGTGCGCCGGTGCTTCGACGGGTTCGAGCTGCACATCGTGGTCACCGCACGGAGTCTGGCCCGTCAGATCCCGTCGGCGTGGCAGGAGCGGATCAAGAGCCGCCAGACCTACGGCTACCCGGAGTTCGTCGACGCCGTCGTCGCGAAGGAACCGCTCGCGCGGTCGTTCTGGCGTCACCAAGGGCTCCAGGCCGTCGCACGCCGGTGGGGCGCGGCGTCGGGACCGGAGCGGGTCCACCTGGTGGTGCTCCCCAGCGCATCCACGGACCCTCGTAGGCTCCTGGCGCAGTTCTGCTCCGTCGTCGGTGTCAGCCCGGAGACGCTCGACACCTCGGTCGACCGCGGCAATCCGAGCCTCGGCTACGTCCAGGCCGAGCTGCTCCGGCGGGTCAACGTCGCCCTCGGCCAGCGCCTCGCCCAACCGCGGGCCGGCTACGCCCAGGTCGCCAAGCCGTACATGGCCCACCTGCTGCGCGACCAGAGCAGCCCGCCGCCCCTCCTCCCGCGGCGGGTCGAGGGCTGGTGCCGCGAGACGAGCGAGCGGTGGATCACCTGGATCTCCGAGCGCGGCTACGACGTCGTGGGCGACCTGGCCGATCTGCGCCCGAGCTCGTCGTCGTTCAGCGACGACCCGCTCGCCGGGCTGGACGCGCAGGTCGAGGAGGCGGCCGTGCGGGCTCTCGCGTCGGCCCTCGCGCAGCGCGTGGACGAGCAGCGCGAGTCCGGCGAGTACGCCGCTCGCCTGCCGGCGCACCGGCGACGGGACGTCTGAGCGGACGGACCCCTAGACTCGGCACACCATGGTGTCTCTGCGACGGAAGCCCTCACGCGCCGGATCGACGAGAACGGCCGACGGCGGGCTCGCGAGCCACCTCCCGGCGGGCTCCGTCGACACGTTCGAGCGCGTCGTGGTCATCGCTCGCCGCGGGCCGAACGACCTCGGGGAGCGCGTCCTCGACACCTTCCCCGACTGCGAGACGACCGTGCTCTCGGTCCGCGCCAGACCGGTCTGGCGCCTCTCCGAGCGGCAGGTCCAGCACGTGCCGGCTCCGTCGCTGAAGGCGATCGAGCAGCACCTACGGCGCAGCGGGCCGGTCGACGCGATCGTCGACGCCTCCGACGATCCGGACCTCTCCCACGTCCGGCTGTGGCGCAGGGCGTGGCTCCACCTCCGACCCGGGGGCGTCTACGTCGTCCTGCATCCCTCCGGGCACGCCGCCGGTGCCGACATCGAGAACCTCAACCGGCGGCTCGTGGCGGGGACCACGAGCGACGGCCCCGGCCTCGCCGGCAGCGTGGAGCAGGTCACCGCGACACCCGGGACGACCGTCGCCGTGAAGCGAGGCACCCATCTGCTCCGGTTGCGCGACGGTGAGGTCGATCGCGCGCTGCCGACCCGACGCGACGGCGCGACCACCACCCTCCTGGCGCGCCGCAAGGCCCGCAGCTTCGCCATCCGGTCGACCGTGCGCTCGCACGGGGCGCGCGGGCCGGTCGACGGCCTGCCGGAGGTGATGGAGTGTCCGCCGCTCAACCTCCGCCACTACGAGGGGAGGATCGCGTGGGCGTCACACTCGCTGCTCTACACCGAGGGTTCGGTCCTGCCCGAGTCCTTCCGCTGGCACCTGCGCGACGAGCTGACGAACGCGAAGCTGGAGAACGTCACCGATGCGTTCTCCGTCGTCCCGCCCGAGCAGAACCTCGTGCCGAGGGAGGTCCTGCACGGTCACTACTACTTCCTCGACTCTCCGTACCCTGCCGCGTTCGGACACATCACGACCGAGGTGCTCTCGCGGCTGTGGGGGTGGCCGCAGGCGAAGGCGCAGATCCCGGACCTCAAGGCGGCGTTCAGGCTGTCGTGGCCGAACCAGCGCATCCCTGCGCTCGAGACCCAGCTCTTCACGTCGTTCGGCATCGCGCCCGACGACATCGTCACGGTCGACCGTCCGGTGTGGCTGGAGTCCGTCGTGGGTGCGACGCCGATGTGGCACCAGGCAGCACCGCAGTACGTCCATCCCGACATCGCCGAGACCTGGTCGGCGATCACCCGCAACCTCGCAGTCGAGCCGCCGTCGTCCGCGGACAAGATCTTCGTGTCCCGTCGCGACACGCTCGCGCACCGTCCGTGCCGCAACGCGCCGGAGGTCGAGGCGGTCTTCGCCGATCACGGGTTCGCGATCGTCTATCCCGAGGAGCTGAGCCTGCCCGAGCAGGCCGGGCTCTTCCGCGGAGCGCGGGTGGTGGCGGGCTTCGGTGGCTCCGGGCTGTTCAACGTGATGCACTGCGCGCAGCTGGAGCATCTGATCGTGCTGACCCACGAGGCCTACATCGCCCGCAACGAGCACATGTTCGCCGCAGTCCTGGGCGGACAGCTCGACTACTTCTGGTCGCCTCCCGAGATCGAGCACCCGCAGGACGGGTACGCCGCCGAGGCCTTCAAGTCGGCGTGGTCGTTCGACTTCGAGGGCAACGGCGCCGCGCTGCGGAGCCTTCTGGCCTCGCTCGGTTGACGGTCAGTCCAGCAGCCCCAGCAGGTACGCGCCGTACCCGCTGGCGACGAGCGGCTCGGCCCGCTCCCGCAGCTCGTCGTCGGTGAGGAAGCCGGCACGCCACGCGACCTCCTCCGGCGCCCCCACCTTGAGGCCCTGCCGGGCCTCGAGCGTGCGGACGAAGTTCGACGCGTCGTTCAGCGAGTCGAACGTCCCGGTGTCCAGCCACGCGGTCCCCCGAGGAAGCACCTCGACCGCCAGCCGGCCCTGCTCGAGGTACAGCCGGTTGAGGTCGGTGATCTCGAGCTCGCCGCGCGCCGACGGTCGCAGCGTCCGGGCGAGGCCGACGACGTCGGAGTCGTAGAAGTAGAGGCCCGGCACCGCGTAGCGGCTGCGCGGCTGCGCGGGCTTCTCCTCCAAGGACAGCGCCCGCCCGGCCTCGTCGAACTCGACCACGCCGTACGCGCTCGGGTCCTGCACCCAGTAGCCGAAGATCGACGCCCCGTCGACGTCGCGGAACCGGCGCAGCTGGTGACCCGTGCCGGGGCCGTAGAAGATGTTGTCGCCGAGCACCAGCGCGACCGGTCCGCCGCCGATGTGGTCGGCGCCGAGCAGGAACGCCTGCGCGAGCCCGTCCGGGCTCGGCTGGACCGTGTACGACAGCGAGACCCCGAACCGTGACCCGTCGCCGAGCAGCCGGTGGAACTGCTCGGCCTCGTGCTCGGTGGTGATGACGAGGATGTCGCGGATCCCCGCGAGGATCAGCGTGGACAGGGGGTAGTAGATCATCGGCTTGTCGTAGACCGGGACCAGCTGCTTGCTGATGCCCTGGGTCACCGGGTGCAGGCGCGATCCGGTGCCCCCGGCCAGGATGATTCCGCGCATGGCCAGCATCGTAAGGACGCACGGGGTCTTCTCGGCCGCTTGGTACCGTCGACGCGTGCGAGTCTCAGTGATCGGGTGCGGCTATCTCGGAGCCGTCCACGCCGCCTGCATGGCCGACGTCGGGCACGAGGTCGTCGGGATCGACGTCGACCCCGAGCGGGTCGACCTCCTCGAGCGCGGCGAGCCCCCGTTCTACGAGCCGGGGCTGCCGGAGGTGCTGACCCGGGCCCGGGCGACGGGTCGGCTGCGCTTCAGCACGAAGATGTCCGACGCCGCCGGGGCCCGCGTGCACTTCCTCTGCGTCGGGACGCCGCAGAAGGCCGGCGAGAACGCCGCCGACCTCACGTTCGTCGACGAGGCGTTCGCCGAGCTGATCGCCCACGTACGGCCGGGCGACGTGGTGGTGGGCAAGTCCACCGTTCCCGTCGGGACCGCCGAGCGGCTCTCCGAGGCCCTCCGTACGGCCGTCCCGGGTGCCCGGCTCGTGTGGAACCCGGAGTTCCTCCGCGAGGGGTTCGCCGTCAAGGACACCCTGCACCCCGACCGCCTGGTCTACGGTCTCGACGACGACGACACGACCTCGCAGGCGGTGCTGGACGAGGTGTACGCAGCGCCGCTCGCCGAGGGCACCCCGCTGGTCGTGACCGACCAGGCGACCGCCCAGCTGGTCAAGGTCGCGGCCAACTCCTTCCTCGCCACCAAGATCTCGTTCATCAACGCGATGGCCGAGCTGTGCGAGGTGGCAGGCGGCGACGTCAGCGCCCTCGCCGACGCGATCGGCCACGACGCCCGGATCGGCCGCAAGTTCCTCAACGCCGGCCTCGGGTTCGGCGGCGGATGCCTCCCGAAGGACATCCGCGCGTTCATGGCCCGGGCCGGCGAGCTCGGCGCCGACCAGACCCTGACCTTCCTGCGCGAGGTCGACTCGATCAACCTGAGGCGCCGCGAGCGCGCGGCCGAGGTCGCTCGCGAGATGCTCGACGGGTCGGTGTCGGGCCGCCGGATCGCCGTCCTCGGCGCGGCGTTCAAGCCCAACAGCGACGACGTGCGCGACTCCCCGGCACTCGACGTGGCACGCCGGCTGCACCAGCACGGCGCGGAGGTCCGGGTCACCGACCCGCAGGCGCTGCGGACCGCGGCCCGGACGTACGGCGAGCTGACGTTCGTCGGGGACGTCGAGGACGCCGTCGCAGGCGCCGACCTCGTGATGCTGCTGACCGAGTGGCCGCTCTACCTCGGCCTCGATCCCGCACGGGTCGCAGGGCTGGTCGCCGAGCCGCGGATCTTCGACGGCCGCAACGCTCTGGACCCGCAGGCGTGGCGCGGGGCGGGATGGACGTACCGCGGCCTGGGCCGCAGCTGAGGCGCCGCTAGGACGAGACGCCGACGGCGACGGTCCGGTCGAGGTCGTCGCGGAACCGGTCGAGGTCGAAAGACCACGACGACTGGTAGGCGGCGTAGCTCCATCCGTCGTCCGGCTGCGCCACGTCGGTGTCGCCGTAGAAGTAGTGGATGTCGGCGCCCCGGACGGCTGCGTAGAAGTACTCGTTCTGCGAGTCGTAGCTCGCGCTGCTCAGCACGACGACGCGCTCGAGGTTCCGCGCGTACATCAGGTTGAACATCGCCGACCCGCCGAAGCCGGCGACGACCCGCGCGCCCGCGAAGATGGAGGCCTGTTCCGCGAGCGGGTGGCGCTCCGGACGGACGATGCTGAAGCCGGCGTCGCGGAAGTAGTCCTCGACCGCCTGTGTGTCGCGGCACGCGCGGTTCTTCGCGGCCGGCGGTCGCGACACGAAGATCCGGGGCCCTGCCTCGACCGAGGACGCAGGCAGGCCGGCGGCGATGCGCTCCCACGTGTCGAGAATCCCAGGGTGGGCGTAGAACGGGTCGGCGTTGTGCCACATCGGCGTGGCGCAGACCAGCGTGTCGACCGTGACCGGCTCGTCGAAGACGACCACGTCGGCCTCGTCGACTCCGAAGGCGTCCAGGAAGCGCTGCTCGAGCGACGGGACCCGGTGGTGGTGCTCGCCGCGGCTGTGGATCAGCTTGAGGTCGGGGATCCGATCCTTGGCCTGCTCCCAGCCCCAGAGCTTCGCCAGCGCCTCGGTGGTGAGGTGCCCGAAGTGGCCGGGGTTCGCGTAGTCGAGGTGGTAGAACGCGCCGTCGAGGTGCCGGACCGGCGCGGCCTCCGAGCGCAGGCGCGCGAAGTGCTCGCTCGCGAAGTAGAGCCCGGCGTTGTTCGCCTGCGGCGACAGGTGCCACCGGAACGAGTCGGGAAGGACCGAGTCACCGCTGACGACGAGGCCCTCCGGAGCCAGGCCGATCGCGCCGTCGTAGCGGCGCAGGTGCAGCGTCGGGTACGTCAGCGGAACGCTGAAGCGCCCTTGGGTCTCGGGTGGACCGTGCGTCACCACGCGCGTGCCGGTCCGGACCGCTCCCCCGTCCAGGACCGCCAGCTCGTCGACCCCGAGCGACTCCGAGCGGCGCCGCAGCACGGCCGTCGCGTTCGCGTGCCGCACCTTGAGGAGGTGGTTGCCGTTCTTCTGGATCGTCACCTCGTCGGTCGAGATCGTCGTCGCCTTCACCGCGAGCGAGAGCTCCCGCTCCTCGCGTGGCAGGTCGCTCAGCTCGGAGAAGTCGAGCCCCACCCGCCTCGAGAGGTGCGCGACCCGCTTCAGGAAGCCGCCGGCCTGCCCGCCCGAGTCGACCCGGTCGTCGATCGCGGCCCGCGGCACGACGTACAGGCCCCCGTGGCGCAGATGGAAGAACGCCGCCTCGAACAGCCGACGATGCGTCTGACCGCCCTCCCGCCGCAGGTTCACGACGGCGTCGACCGGGCCGAGCACGGAGAGGACCTCGTGGATCCGGTCCGGGCGGCTCGCCTTCTGGTAGCGGGCCCCACGACGACCGAGGTCCCAGTCGGGGCGCTCGTGCGCGGCCAGCACGATCACGTCGGCGTCAGCGACGCGGTCGAGCCACATCGCCAGCTCCGGGCCGCGGACCCGGTCCGCCAGGACCACGGCCCGGCGGGCACGGGTCAGCGCCACGGCCGGGCCGTCCGGTGCCCCCGACACGACCGGTCGCTGACGCCCCCGTTCCAACCTGCGCCGTGCGCGTCCCGCCACTCCCACGCGTCCTCCGTCCCCGTCGCCGGCCCTCGCGCGACGCCGTCGAACGTACTCAGTCGCGAGCGCAGGTCGCAGACCTGCCGGGAGAACGTTGCCTGAACACTGGGTGACGTCTCGGCCCGCCGGTCGTCGGGCCCGCCGGTCGGCACCACCCGCCGACGTCCGGCCCGTCTACGCTGACCGCATGCACGTGCTGGTCACCGGCGGAGCCGGATTCATCGGCTCCAACTTCGTCCACCACCTCGCCGAGCACACCGACGCCCGGGTCACGGTGCTCGACAAGCTCACGTACGCGGCGAGTCGCGCGTCCCTGGACGGTCTTCCGCCCGGGCGCGTGGCGCTGGTCGTCGGAGACGTGGCCGACGCCGAGACCGTCGACCCGCTGGTCGCGGCAGCCGACGTCGTCGTGCACTTCGCCGCCGAGTCCCACAACGACAACTCGCTGCACGACCCGAGCCCGTTCGTGCACACCAACCTGGTCGGCACCTACACCCTGCTCGAGGCGGTCCGGCAGCACGGGACCCGCCTGCACCACGTGTCGACCGACGAGGTCTACGGCGACCTCGAGCTCGACGACCCGGCGCGGTTCACCGAGTCGACCCCGTACGACCCGTCGAGCCCGTACTCCTCGACCAAGGCCGGTTCGGACCTGCTGGTGCGCGCGTGGGTCCGTTCGTTCGCCGTCGCGGCGACGATCAGCAACTGCTCCAACAACTACGGGCCGTGGCAGCACATCGAGAAGTTCATCCCCCGCCAGATCACCAACCTGATCGACGGTCGACGCCCGAGGCTGTACGGAGAGGGCCGCAACGTCCGCGACTGGATCCACACCTCCGACCACAGTGCAGCCGTGTGGACGATCGTGCAGCACGGCCGCCCCGGCGAGACGTACCTCGTCGGCGCCGACGGCGAGCGCAGCAACCGCGAGGTGGTCGAGGCGATCCTGCGGATCATGGGTCGCTCCGAGGACGACTACGACCTCGTGGCGGACCGTCCCGGCCACGACCTGCGGTACGCGATCGACTCCACGAAGCTAAGGACCGAGCTGGGCTGGAGCCCGTCGTTCACCGACTTCGAGGAGGGCCTGGCGGCCACGCTGCAGTGGTACCGCGACCACGAGGCGTGGTGGCGTCCGCACAAGGACGCGGTCGAGGCGGCGTACGCGAGGAGCGGCCAGTGACGCCGGAGGACCTGCGCGTCGCCGGCACCGCGATCCCCGGCCTGCTCGTCGTCACCCTCCCCGTGCACGGGGACGACCGCGGGTGGTTCAAGGAGAACTGGCAGCGCGAGAAGATGATCGCGCTCGGTCTCCCCGACTTCGGCCCGGTCCAGCACAACGTGTCGTTCAACGCGAGCACCGGCACGACCCGCGGCATCCACGCGGAGCCGTGGGACAAGCTGGTCTCCGTCACCACGGGGCGTGCGTTCGGCGCGTGGGTGGATCTGCGCCCCGGCGAGACGTTCGGGACCGTGGTCACGCACGAGCTGCACCCCGGCGTCGCGGTGTTCGTCCCACGCGGCGTGGGGAACGCCTTCCAGGTGCTCGAGGACGCGACCGCCTACTCGTACCTGGTCAACGACCACTGGCGCGCGGACGCGACGTACGCCGCGGTGAACGTCGCGGACGAGACGCTGGCGATCACCTGGCCGATCGGGCTCGCCGACGCCGCGCTGAGCGCAAAGGACCGCGACGCCCCACGGCTCACCGACGTCACGCCCGTCCCGCCGCGCAGGACCCTGGTCCTCGGCGCGAACGGGCAGCTCGGCCGCGCGCTGCGCGCTGCCCTGCCCCGGGCCGACGCGTTCGGTCGCGCCGAGCTCGACATCACCGACCCGGCCGCCCTCGGCGCGCTCGACTGGTCGGCGTACGACACCGTGGTGAACGCCGCCGCCTACACCGCGGTCGACGCCGCCGAGACCCCGGACGGACGTCGCGAGGCGTGGGCGACCAACGTGACGGCGGTCGCGGCGCTCGCACGGATCGCCGTCGACCACCGGCTGACGCTGGTGCACGTGTCTTCGGACTACGTCTTCGACGGGACCCGGCCGGAGCACGGCGAGGACGAGCCGTGCTCCCCGCTGGGGGTCTACGGGCAGACCAAGGCCGCCGGGGACGCGCTGGTCTCGACGGTGCCGCGGCACTACGTCGTCCGGACGTCGTGGGTGATCGGCGACGGCGGCAACTTCGTGGCCACGATGGCGCGGCTCGCCGGCTCGGGCGTGTCCCCGTCGGTCGTCGACGACCAGGTCGGCCGGCTCACCTTCACGACGGACCTCGCTGCCGGGATCGCCCACCTGCTGCAGACCGGCGCGCCGTACGGCACCTACAACCTCACCTGCTCGGGCGAGCCGCAGAGCTGGGCAGACGTGGCCGCCGACGTGTTCGCGGCGTCCGGTCGTGACCGGGCGGACGTCACGCGGGTGAGCACGGCCGAGTACGGCGCCGGCAAGGCGATGGCGCCCCGGCCCGCGCACAGCGTGCTGAGGCTCGACAAGATCCGCGCGACCGGGTTCGAGCCACGGGACGGACGGCGCGCGCTCGCGGAGCACCTGAGCGACGGCCTCCGCGCCTAGGGCACCGAACGGACGAGTCCGTCCAGCCGCTCGCCGTGCCGAGCGAAGTCGAAGCGCCAGGCCGACTGGTAGGCGTCCGCGTCGTACACCCCCGGGGTCTTCGGCGCTGTCACGGCCTCGTTCCAGAAGTAGTGCGTGTCGACGCCGAGCAGGCAGGCGATCAGGTGCTCGTTGCGAGCGCCGTACCACTCGTGGTTCAGGATGATCAGGGTCTCCACCTGCTGGGCGAAGGCGAGGTTGAACAAACCGGATCCTCCGAATCCGGCGACGACCCGGGCGTGCGCGAAGATGCCCGCCTGGACGGCGAGCGGGTGGTCCTCCGGGTAGAGGATCTCGAACCCGCGGTCCGCGAAGAAGCGCTCGACCTCGTCGGCGTTCGTGCAGTCGCGGTTCTTCAGGCCCGTACGGCGCGACACGAAGATCCGCTCGGGTCGCGGCGCGTCGCCTGCCGCCATCCCACCCAGCCGGCTCCAGATCTCCGTCGTCCGAGGGTTGGCGTGGTAGGGCGGGGAGTTGTGCCACAGCGGGGTCACCCCGACCATCGCGTCGACCGTCACCGGTTCCTCGACGCGGACGACGTCGGCACGATCGATCCCGAACCCCTTGAGGACGGAGTACTCCAGCTGCGACGTCGTCGGCTTCCAGGGTCGGGTGCCGAACAGGATCTTCAGGTCGGGCAGCTCCCGCTTGGCCTGGTCCCAACCCCACAGACGCGACAGCGCGTCGGTCATGAAGTGCCCGAAGTGGCCGGCGAAGCGGTAGTCCAGGTAGTAGAAGCGGCCGTCGAGGTGGCGAGGTGACGCCAGCCCACGCGGACGACGCACCCACGCCGGCCCGACGTCCGGAGCCGCCGTCTTCGGGGCGCGCACCTGGTGGTAGCGGAAGGACTCGGGCAGCACCGAGTCACCGCTGATCGCCAGGCCGTTGTGACCGAGCACGATCGGGCCTTCGTAGTGACGCATGCGGATCGGAGGGTGGTCGAACGCCGTCTCCAGGTGAGGAATCGGGTGCGTCGCCTCGTAGGAGTGGATCCGAGCGGAGGACGTGAAGGTGCCGCCCGGCTCCGCCGCCAGCTCGCGGACCTCGAGCCGGTGCCGGCTTCGCACCGGCAGCAGCGCGGGCGCCTCGTACTCGCGGACCTTGAGCAGATGGCGGCGGCGCTTCGTCGCGATCAGGTAGTCCGGTGCCTGGAGCACCTCACCGATCGCGAGGAGCCGCTCTCGACGGACCCTCGGCATCGCGGGCAGGTCGTCCTCCGACGTGCCGATCAGCCACGCCGACGCCGACAGCGACCGCTCGAACACCCGATCGTCGTCCGCGACGCCCGTCCGGTCCACGACGTACGCCCCGCCGGGCCTCAGGTGGAAGAAGAGCCGCTGCCACGCACGCAGGTGATCGGCCGAGCCCATCCGCCGCACGACCACCACGAGGTCGACCGGCCCGGTCTCCTTCAGCGCCTGGTGCACGTCGTCGAGCCCCGGGCACACGCGGACCGCGACGCCGTCGCGCGCGACGGCCGGTGGGTCCGATCCGGTGAGGAGGAGGACGTCGTCGTCGCCGAAGTCGTCCAGGTAGGGGGTCACCTCCCTCGTCACCGACCCGTCGGCCACGACCGCGACGACGCGTCGCCCGCCGGACGGGAGCAGCGTGGCGTACCGGTCCACGAGCCTGGTCCCGGCAGCCTGCCGAACGCGTGACCCGGACGACCGCCGTCTCCTGCGTCGAATCCCCCGCACTCGTCCACCTCCCTGCGTGAGAATGCGCCCCACGGTAGTGACCGGCGGGTTCACCGACGCCGTCCCGCGCCCTCTCCTCGACCGTTCTGTCCGGACCCGCGCGCGTGCTAGCGTCGCCCCACGCGCGACAGGAACGGGGAATCCGGATGGGCATGCGCACCACGGTCGGCCACCAGCTCGACGCCGTCCTCGGGAAGCCACGGACGGACCGCCTCCGGGCGACCGAGCGCCGGGTCCGCACGAGGCTCGCGAAGCGCCTCCAACCACCTCCCGCGCCCGTGAGGAAGCGTCGCCGGCCGGCCGGCCGGGCCGCCTCCCGCCCGAAGAGCGTGCCGTCCGACCCGTTCGCACCACACCTCCGGCCGACGATGTCGCGGCACGAGCTGCTCGCCGCGCTGCACGAGCGCGTACGGCCTCGGACGTACTTCGAGGTCGGCGTGAACACCGGCGGGTCGCTGCGCCTCTCGCGGACGCGCACGATCGGCGTGGATCCCGCGTTCGGCGTCACCCACCCGGTTCACTGCGACCTGGATCTCGTCCGCGCCACCAGTGACGCGTTCTTCGAACGGCCCGACGCGTTCGCACACTTCGAGGGCGTGCCGATCGACCTCGCCTTCATCGACGGGATGCACCTGTCGGAGTTCGCGCTGCGCGACTTCGTCAACACCGAGCGGCACCTCGCGCGCACAGCCGTCGTCGTCCTCGACGACATGCTGCCGCGCAACCCGCTCGAGGCGGCCCGGGACCGGCGGACGGCGGCATGGGCAGGCGACGTCTTCAAGGTCGCGGACGTGCTCGCTCGCCACCGGCCCGACCTGCTCGTCGTGCCGGTGAACACCGCTCCGACGGGCACGGTCGTCATCGTCGGGGTCGACCCACAGAACGCCCTCGGCCCGTCGATCGTCGACGCCGAGCTCGCGTACTGCACGGCGCCCGACCCGCAGGAGGTGCCGTCGGAGGTCCTCCACCGGTCACGGGCCGTCGACCCCGAGCAGCTGCTCGCGCTCGAGGTCTGGCCCGAGCTCGTACGCCGTCGCGAGGCCGGCGAGGAGAAGCTCGACGACCTCTGGGACGCGCTCCGGGCGCTGCCTCCGATGGCCTGAGGCCGGCACACAGAACCGCCCGCCGCGGAGACCCCCTCGCTCCGCGACGGACGGCGTCGGTGAGCCGCGTCAGTTGGCGGCGTCGTAGGCGGCGCGGATCTCCTCGGGGACGCGTCCCCGATCCGACACCTCGTACCCGTTCTCCCGCGCCCAGGCCCGGACGTCGGCAGCCGAACCGGCTCCCGCGCTCGCCTTGCCCCGACGCGACGAGCCCGACCGACGGCGACCGCCGACGCGTCGGGCCTCGGCGATGTACGGCGCGAGTGCGTCGCGCATCTTCTGCGCATTCTTCGTCGACAGGTCGATCTCGTAGCTGACCCCGTCGAGGGCGAACGAGATCGACTCGTCGGCATCGCCACCGTCGACGTCGTCCACCAGGATTACCTGAATCTTCTGGGCCATGGAGCCGACATTAAACGACGCCACCAGAAAATGCCAAACCAAATGGCACGACTGCGAAACCGGAAAAGTCCCGAATAGTCAGGATTCTCGCGCGGCGGGGAAAAGAATGGCCTCGCGAATTCCGACGCTCATGAGCAGCATGACGAGGCGGTCGACCCCGAGACCCATTCCTCCCGCGGGGGGCATCCCGAACTCGAGCGCCCGCAGGAAGTCCTCGTCGACCTCCATCGCCTCGGGGTCGCCCGCCGCCGCGAGCTCGGCCTGCTCGGTGAGCAGCGCGCGCTGGAGCACCGGGTCGTTCAGCTCGGAGTACGCGGGGGCGAGCTCGACGCCGTTGATGATCAGGTCGAACGCCTCGGCGAGGCCCGGCTTCGTGCGGTGCGGCTTGGCCAGCGGCCGCACCGACTGGGGGTAGTCCGCCACGAAGGTCGGCTGGATCAGCGTGTGCTCGACGAGCTTCTCGAACAGCTCCAGCACGATCTCCCCGGCGCCCCAGCCGTCCTTGAGTGCGACGTCGTGGCGCGCGGCGTGCTCGCGCAGGACCTCGGCTCCCGTGTCGACGTCGACCGGAGCCCCGACCGCCTCGCCGACCAGCTCGTGGATGCTCGCCCAACGCCATTCGGCGTCGAGGTCGATCTCGACGCCGTCGCGCCCTTCCACCACGCTGCGGCCCAGCGCCGAGGCGGCATTGCGCACGAGATCGCGAATCAGGTCGGCCATCGCGTGGTAGTCGCCATAGGCCTGATAGGCCTCGAGCATCGCGAACTCGACATTGTGGGTGTTGTCCACGCCTTCGTTACGGAATGTCTTCGCGATCTCGTAGACCCGGTCGATTCCGCCGACGAGCGCGCGCTTGAGATGGAGCTCGAGAGCGATCCGCAGCAGCATCTCCTGATCGAACGCATTCATGTGGGTCTTGAACGGACGTGCCGCCGCGCCGCCGTTCGTGAACTGCAGCACCGGAGTCTCCACCTCGACGAAGCCCCGGTCGTCCAGCGTCCGGCGCAGCGACGCCAGGACCTTCGCCTTCGCGCGGACCACCTCGCGCGCCTGCGGGCGTACGACGAGGTCGACGTAGCGCATCGACGCGCGGACCTCGTCCGACAGGGGGTTGTGCTCGTTGGGAAGCGGGCGCAGCGTCTTCGCGGCCAGCTGCCACGACCCGACCTGGACGGACAGCTCGCCACGCCGGCTCGTGATCACCTCGCCGCGGACCGCGAGGTGGTCGCCGATGTCGACCAGCGCCTTGAAGTCGGCGAGCGACTCCTCCCCCACCTCCGCCAGCGACAGCATCGCCTGGAGCTCCGCTCCGTTGCCCTCGCGCAACCGGACGAAGCACAGCTTGCCGGTGTTGCGCAGGAAGATCACCCGCCCGGCGGTGGCGACCTCGACGCCCGTGTGTGCGTCCGGACCGAGCTCCGCCGCGTCGTACGACCCGACGATCTGCGAGATCGTGTGCGTGAACGGCACCGTCAGGGGGTACGGCGAGATCCCGGCGTCGATCATGCGCTGGCGCTTCTCCAGCCGCACCCGCATCTGCTCGGGGGCGTCCTCGGCGAAGGAGTCGGCGGCACTCGGGGCAACGGGACGGACGTCGGTCATGGTGCTCAAGCGTAGTCGGGCGAACCGGACGGCCTGCTCAGCAGGTCAGCGCCGCACCACCTTCGCCTCGACGAGTGCCTCGCGAAGGTACGGGGCCATCGTCTCGGCGTAGGTGGCCGTGAGGTGGTTGTTGTCGCGGTACACGTCGACGCCGCCGATGACGACGGGGCAGGTCCGGTCGTCGCAGTAGTAGCGGGACAGGTCGACGTGCGTCGCGCCGCCGGTGCGCGAGACGGCACGGGCCAGCGGATCAGGGATGTCGTCGAGCGCCTTCGTCCGCGACAGCGCGCACGAGCCGGCGCCCTCGGCCCCGACCTCCTCGAGGCACAGGTTGGGGTTGGTGCGCGGGGCCTGCCCGGCGTCGGGGTTGTCGCGCAGGGCGACGATCGGCACCCCGGCGGTCACGGCCGGCCGCCATGCCTCGAGCATCGCGGCCGTCTGATGCTCGGTGCTCCCGTGCAGGCTCGTGAACCGGGCGGTCGTGAGGACCGCGTCGAAGCGTCCCGGCTCGTCGCTCAACGTCGCCGCGAACCGCTCCTTCAGCTCGTCGCAGGCCGCGGCCCCGTCCGGTCCGATCCGGGAACCGGCACGCTGGGTGGTCCACGGACAGCCGGGGAGGCTGAACATCTCGACGGTGACGTCGCCGTGGTCGACGAGCGGTTCCAGCATCGGCGCGAGCGCGCGGGCGTGGGAGTCGCCGAACACAGCGAGGTTGGGTACGCCGGCCCGCGGGTCGCCGTACGTGCAGCCGACGAGGCGCTCGCCCGGCGGGGCGACCGACTCGGGGCACGCGCGAGGGCCCCGGTCGTCGTCCTTGGCCAGTGCAGGGTCGGGAACGATGACCCCGGCGAAGTCGTCGTCGTCGCAGCGCTGCGCGAGACCGGGATCCCGCGACGCCGCGCCCAGGCACGGGTGCGCCGCGACCTCCGCACGCTGCTCGGCCGCCACGGCCTCCCGACGCTCGACCAGCGATGCGCCCGCCACGCAGGCCGCGACCAGGGCGCCGGCCGTCGCGGCTGTCAGGGTGAACGTGACGGCCGGGCGCCGGATCCCGAACCGACGCCCCGTGCGGACCGGATCCTCGACGAGCCGCTTGGTCGCCGCCGCCAGGGCGACCGAGGCGAGCGCGATCGTGACCTTGTCGACGGTCGTCAGGCGGTGACCGGTCGCGTACGGCAGCAGCACGACGAGCGGCCAGTGCCACAGGTAGATCGCGTACGACCAGTCGCCGATCGCCTGCACGGGCCGCCACGCCAGCAGGTGCGTCGGAGACCACGCCAGCGCGGGATGGCCCGCCCACAGCACCACGCCGGTGGCGACGACCACCCAGATCGCCGCAGTCCCCGGCATCGGCGTCCTGGCGTCGAAGACCAGCGCGGATCCGACGATCACGGCGAGGCCGGCCCACGAGAGCAGCGCACGCACGGCCCGCGAGCCTCCGGCGGCCGCCGCCGGGACGAACGCGAGCAACGCCCCCGCGCCGAACTCCCAGGCACGGGTCGTGGTGACGAAGTACGCACGCGCGGGGTCGGCACCGGTCAGCCACAGCGAGTAGGCGAGCGACGCGGCCACGGCGACTCCGAGCACGGCGGCGATCGCGACCCGCTCGCGCCGGTGTCCCCCGCCGCCGGGCCGGGCACCGCGTCGCCGCGCCAGCGCGGCGATCCCGATGCCGAGGAGGATGAGCAGCGGCCAGATCAGGTAGAACTGCTCCTCGGCGGACAGGGTCCAGTAGTGCTGCGCGGGCGACGGCACGTTCGACTCGGCCAGGTAGTCGACGGCGTCGTGGGCCAGCTGCCAGTTCTCGACGTAGACCGCGGCCGCACCGATCTCCCGGGTGAACTGCCGCCACAGCCCCACCGGCACCCACAGCAGCGTGCCGACCAGCGAGACGCCGAGCACCAGGTAGGCGGCCGGGAGCAGGCGCCGCGCGCGCCGCGCCCAGAACTGGCCGAGCCGCACCCGCCCTGTCGCTGCGACCTCGCGCAGGAGATGGGACGTGATGAGGAATCCCGAGATCACGAAGAAGACGTCCACGCCGAGATAGCCGCCGCCGAGCCGGTTCGGCCAGAGGTGGAACACGACCACCAGGCCGACGGCGACGGCGCGCAGGCCCTGGATCTCGGGACGACGACGATCCTCGGACGTGCGCCTACGCGCCACGGTGCGAGCGCCGGATGTACGGGGGACCATCGGGCGGCATGCTACCGGTCGTCCTGGTCTCCCCAGGACAGCGGCCCGTCGACGCCGACGGGTGGCGCCGCGAGACCTACGCCGCGTTGCGGGCCGCGACGATGCTCAGGCCGATCAGGGTCAGGTCCGGCTCGAAGCGCGTGATCGTCGCGCACTCGTCGCGGACGACCTCGGCGTACCCGCCGGTGCCGACCACGGTCACGTCGCCCGGCCCGAGCGACGCCACCATCCGGGTGACGATCCCGTCGACCAGGCCCGCGAAGCCGAACACCATGCCGGACTGGATCGCCTCGACGGTGTTCTTGGCGACGACGCTGCGCGGGCGCACGAGCTCGACCGAGCGCAGCTGCGCACCGCGGCGGGCCAGCGCCTCGAGCGAGATCCCGATCCCCGCCGAGATCGCACCCCCGACGTAGCGGCCGCGGTCGTCGACGACGTCGAACGTGGTGGCCGTGCCGAAGTCGACGACGACGCACGGGCCGCCGTACAGCTGCGCAGCCGCCGCGGAGTTGACGATCCGGTCGGCGCCGACCTCGCGCGGGTTGTCGGTCAGGATCGACACCCCCGTGCGCGTCCCGGGCTCCACGATCGCGACCGAGGCGTCGGCGTACCACCGCTCGACGAGCACACGCAGCTCGTGCAGGATCGCCGGCACCGTGCACGAGATCGCGACGCCGCCGACGCGGCCCACGCCTTGCTGCCCGAGCAGACCGCCGAGCGTGAGCTGCCACTCGTCGGCGGTCCGACGCTCGTCGGACGTCACCCGCCAGCGGGCCCGGAGGTCCCCGTCGACGAACACCCCCACGGTCGTGTGGCTGTTGCGGACGTCCAGGCAGAGCAACGGGCCGGTCATGGCAGCATCATCGCGCGAGCGTGTCTCCTCGGACGAGACCTGGCATCGCCTCGGCCGGGTCCGAGCCGGTCCCGGTGACGGTGTTCTCGCGATCGACGAAGACCACCCGCGGCTCGAGCGTCCGGGCCTCGGCATCGGAGACCTGCGCGTACGCGATCAGGATGACCAGGTCCCCGGGGTGGACCAGACGGGCGGCGGCGCCGTTGATGCCGATCACGCCGCTGCCCCGCTCGCCCGCGATCGTGTACGTCTCCAGTCGCGCGCCGTTGTCGATGTCGACGACCTGGACCATCTCGCCGGGCAGGATGTCGGCCGCGTCGAGCAGGTCCGCGTCGACGGTGATCGACCCGACGTAGTGCAGGTCGGCCTGGGTGACGGTGGCGCGGTGGATCTTCGACTTCATCATCGTGCGGAGCATCAGCGGGTCTCCTCGCGGCTGCCCAGGTCGAGGGGCAGGTTGTCGATCAGGCGGGTGTCGCCGACCTTGGCGGCGACCAGGATCCGGGCGGGCCGTCCGTCGACGGCGTCGTCGAGGTCGGGCGAGCGGACGACGAGGTAGTCGACGTCGACGCCGGGCCGGGCTGCGAGCACGGTCTTCGCGGCAGCCAGAGCGTCGGAGGCACCGTGGGCGGCCTCCGCGTCCGCCGCCCGCAGCGCCTCGGCGAGCGCAGCGGCCAGCCCGCGCTGCTCGGCGTCGAGGTAGCGGTTGCGCGAGGAGAGCGCGAGCCCGTCGGGCTCGCGCACGGTCGGGCACCCGACGACCTCGACGCCCAGGCAGAGCCTGCGGGCCATCTGCCGGATCAGCACGAGCTGCTGGTAGTCCTTCTCCCCGAACACCGCGACGTCGGGGCGGACGAGGCCGAAGAGCTTCGCGACGACGGTGAGGACGCCGGCGAAGTGGGTCGGGCGGACCGAGCCCTCGAGCACCGACCCGAGCGGCCCGGGGTCCACGGTCACGCCGGGCGTCTGCGGCCCGTCGGGATACATCTGCTCCACGCCGGGGTGCAGGACGACGTCGGCGTGGCCGGTCAGCGCGGCCACGTCGGCATCGAACGTGCGCGGATAGCGGTCGAGGTCCTCACCGGGACCGAACTGGGTGGGGTTGACGAAGATCGACACCACGACCACGTCCGCGCGTCTGCGCGCCTCCCGGACCAGGGCCAGGTGACCGTCGTGCAGCGCGCCCATCGTCGGGACGAGCGCGACCGTACGGCCGTCGCGACGGGCCTCACCGAGGACGGCCGTCAGCGCGTCGCCGGCGTCGACGACGCGCGGCGCCGACGCGGTCACGCGTCCGCCCGGCTGTCCTCGTCCGCGACCAGCGTGGCGAGCACGTCCCACTCGGACTCGCGCAGGACCCGCCTGATGGCCTTCGCCCGACGATCGTCGAGACGCCCGTCGGCGATCGCGTGCGCCGACGTGGCCCGGGCCATCGCGACGTACGCGTCGAGCGTCGGGACCGGCTGCTCGGCGAGCGCCTCCACGTGCCCGCGGACCGTCTCGACGTCGCCACGGACGACCGGACCGGTCAGGGCGGCGTCCTCGTAGACGAGTGCGTTGTCCAGCGCAGCGCGCAGCAGCGGGCGCAGGACGGCCGCGGGGTCGTCGGCGCCGACGCGCCGCAGCATCTGCATCGACTGCGTGACCAGTGTGACGAGGTGGTTGGCGCCGTGCGCGAGGGCCGCGTGGTACGTGGTCCGGTCCTCCTCGCGGATCCGGACGGCGACGCCCCCGAGATCCGCGACCAGGCGCTCGGCCAGGTCCTGCTCCGGCCCGTCGGCGGTGAGCCCGAAGACGCAGCCGTCGAGACGGGCGAGGTCGACGTCGGTCCCGGTGAAGGTCATCGCCGGGTGCATCGCGACCGGACGGGCGCCGACGTGGGCGGCGGCGGCGAGCACACCGAGGCCGTACCGACCGCTGGTGTGCACGACCACCTGGCCGCGGTGCAGGTGCCCGTCGAGCGCGAGCTCGGCGACGAGTCCGGGCAGGGCGTCGTCGGGTACGGCGAGGAGCAGCAGGTCGCACTGCTCGGCGACCTGGCCGGGGGTCGCGACGGCGACGCCGGGGAGCATGGTCTCGACCCGGGTCCGCGACCCGACCGAGCGGGCGCTCGCGGCGATCACGTCGTAGCCGGCGGACCGGAGCCGGGCGGCGACCACAGCGCCGACCCTGCCCGCGCCGACCACACCGACGGTGTGAGGGAACGTCATGGTGAAGCGTGCCTTTCGTTCCAGTCCCCGGAGGGGTACCAGACAGCAGGACCCCTTCAGTCTATGTCGGCGCAATCCGTACGTAACGTGGCTGTGGCGCGCCTCACACCCACCTCCGGGCGAGCGTGCCGGCGGTAGGCTGCCCCGGACCCGAGGAGGAGCCGATGCCGCAGCCGATCCCCGCCCTGCACGCGATCGTGCCCGCCGGCGGCGCCGGCACGCGCCTGTGGCCGCTGTCGCGGGCGGACCGCCCGAAGTTCCTCCTCGACCTCGACGGGAGCGGCCGCTCGCTGCTCCAGCAGACCTACGACCGGCTGGCCCCGCTCGTCGACGGTGACGGGCTCACGGTCGTGACCGGCCGGCGGCACGGTGATGCCGTCGCGGCGCAGCTGCCCGCGCTCGCACCCGAGCGGATCGTGCTCGAGCCGTCGGGCCGGGACTCCATGCCGGCGATCGCCCTCGGCGCTGCGATCGCGCTGCGGGCCGACGCCGAGGCCGTGGTCGCCTCGTTCGCGGCGGACCACCTGATCGCGGACGTCGACGCGTTCGGCGACGTCGTCCGGCAGGCGGCCGAGGTCGCCCGGGCCGGCCACGTCACGACGATCGGGCTCGAGCCGACCGAGCCGTCGACGGCGTTCGGTTACGTGGAGGCCGGCGACGCGCTGGACGTGCCCGGCGCCCCCGACGCCGTCGCCGCGCGGCGGTTCGTGGAGAAGCCGGACGCCGAGACGGCCCGGGAGTACGTCGCGGCGGGGCGGTTCCGGTGGAACGCCGGGATGTTCGTGGTGCGTGCCGACGTCCTGCTCGGCCACCTGCAACGCCTCCAGCCTGCGCTGCACGCCGGGGCGCTCGCGATCGCGGACGCGCGCGGCACCGCGGGCGAGGCTCAGGCGTGGGAGCGGTGGTGGCCGACGATGACGAAGATCGCGATCGACCACGCGATCGCCGAGCCGGTCGCCGCCGAGGGCGGGGTGGCGATGGTGCCGGCGTCGTTCGGCTGGACCGACGTCGGCGACGTCGCCGCGCTCGCCGAGGTGCTCGGACCCGACGCGACCCTGCGCACGCTCGGCGGCGCGGACGTCCTGGCGATCGACTCCACAGGCCTCGTGGTCGCCGACGGCGAGCGGACCGTGACGGTCCTCGGTGTCGACGACGTCGCCGTCGTCGACACCCCGGACGCGCTGCTCGTGACACGCCTCGAGCACGCGCAGCGGGTCAAGGACGTCGTCGCCCGCTGGCGGTCGGAAGGCCGCGACGACCTGCTCTGAACGACCCCGTGGGCGCGCCGGGAGCGATCAGCTGGGCTTGGTCGCGATCCCGTCGAGCCAGAGCGTGTCGGAGTCGTCGCGGTGCGTGCCCGAGGACCCGACGTGCTTGGAGTCGAGCTTCGGGCCGTTCTTGATCACGTGGTAGAGCGCCATGCTGTGGCCGCGCCCGAGGTCGTACTCGTCCTTCAGCCAGGTGACCACGTCACCGGCCTTCGTGGTCTCGTCGAACCCACGGGCGTGGGCCTCGTCGAGCAGCTCGCGCGGGGTCTTTCCGGTCTTGCGCTCGATCGTGTCGAGGTAGGCCTGGAACGACATCGGACTCTCCTTCTCGCACGGCCGCCGCGTGCGGCCTTCGTCAGTCTGACAGCCGCCAGGGTCGGAACTCATCGGTGGCAACGGCATCCATCTTCGAGTGACACCGGTTGTCACATTGTGATCCAGGCCACTACTCTGCCGTTACCGTCCGGTAACTTCAGGTCCTCCCCGACGGGCCTCGCCGGACGGCAACCGACTGGAGGGAACCGATGAACCGACCGAGCACGGGTGCGCGCCGGCGCACCCCGCTTCTCGCCGCCGCGGCGGCCGCTCTCGTCGCCGGACTCGGCCTGCAGGCCGCGCCCGCGACAGCGGACGAGCCCGTGGTGTCGAGAGGCGTCACCATCCCCACCTTCTACACACCGCCGTCGAGCCTGCCCGCGGCCGACGGGGCGGTCGTCCGCTCCGAGCCGCTGAAGCTCGGTCTGAGCCTCCCCGGCCTGGACGGCCCGCTCCCCGGGACCGCGACCCGGCTGATGTACAAGTCCACCGACGCGAACGACGAACCGGTCGCGGTCACCGGCGCGTACATCGAGCCGGCAGCGCGCTGGAGCGGCTGGGGGCCGCGCCCGCTCGTCGTCCTCGCCCCGGGGACGCTCGGCCAGGGCGATCAGTGCGCCGCGTCCCTGGCCCTGGAGAACCCGCTGACGCTGTCGCTCGGCAGCACCGAGAGCACCGTGTCGGTCGGCTACGAGAACCTCGCGATCTACCGGCTGCTCGCGAAGGGGGTCGCGGTCGCCGTGACCGACTACGTCGGCCTGGGCGCGACCGACCGGCTGCACACGTACGTCAGCCGGGTCGACGGCGGACACGCGGTGCTCGACGCGGCACGCGCCGCGCTCAACCTGGACGGCACCTCGGTGACCGACAAGTCCCGGATCGGCTTCTACGGCTACAGCCAGGGCGGCGGCGCCACGGCATCGGCCGCGGAGCTCCAGCCGTCCTACGCCCCGGAGCTCAACCTCGCCGGGGTGTACGCGGGCGCGCCGCCGGCCGACCTGCGCTCGACGATCGACGGGATCGACGGGAGCGCCCTGTTCGCCGCGCTCGGCTGGACCATCAACGGGATGGCGCAGACCGAGCCGTCGCTCGCGCCCCTGCTCGACGACTACGTCAACGCCCAGGGCAAGGCCGCGCTCGAGGACGTCTCGACCATGTGCGTCGGCGACGCGCTGCTGTCGTACGGCTTCAAGAAGTCGTCGTCGTGGACGAAGGACGGACGCTCGCTGGCCGAGATCGTCGACTCCGACGCGCAGATCCGGGCCGTCGTGGACGACCAGAAGATCGGTCGGCTCCGGCCCCAGGTTCCCGTGCGGGTCGCCACGGGGACCGCCGACGACTCGGTGCCGCACGCGCAGGCCCGCCAGCTCGCCGTCGACTGGTGCGCGAAGGGCGCGAACGTCACCTACGAGCCCGTCGTGCTGCCCAACCTCGGCGACAAGGTGGTGCTGACGAACCACTTCCTGCCGCTGATCGCCGACCAGGGCAGCGCGTTGTCCTGGCTGACCGACCGGCTCAAGGGCTGGCCGAGCCTCTCCAACTGCTGGCGCGTGCGGTTGATGCCGTGACCGGCGCGACCGCCTGACCCGACGGCGCCCGTGGCCGGGATCCCACCCCGGCCACGGGCGCCGTGGCGTTCGCCGGGTGGTCGTCGGGACGATCGTGGCGATCGGCCCGCCGCCCTGTTCTAGGCTGACCCCGTGAGCTCCCTCGACCTGCCCGCCGGCACGTACGTCACGCTCGCTCGGGCGGTCAACCTCGACAAGGGCGGCCGCACCGGCGCGCTGCTGATGCGGTCCCGGATGCTCGCCACGATCGCCGGGGCGACGTCCATCGTGGCGACGTACGACGACGGCCCCGACTACCCGCACCGCCGCGCCGGCCTGACCGAGCGGGGCCACCTCGACGGCGGGGTCCGGCTGGTCAACCTGTTCGAGGACTACCGCGGCCGCGACCGCTCCGCCGTCGGCAGCGGGCGGAGCGACCTGCCCCGCCTGTCGGGCTACGAGACGGTCACGACCGACCACCCCGACGGCTCCCTCTACGCGACGCACTACCGGGAGCCCGGCAGCGACGCCGACGTGGTCGTGGACTACCACCGGCCCGACGGGTCGGTCTTCCTGCGCTGGCCCGCGACCGAGGGGCAGCGCTACTGCCTGGTCGACCACGACGAGAAGGTGGTCAAGCGCTGGCGGCACCGCGCCGGGCTGCTGCGGCACTGGCTGGCCGAGCTCGTCCCGTCCGGCGACGTCTTCGTCGTCACCGACAGCCGCTACTCGATGCCGACCCTGCTGGGGATCGAGGACCCGCGCTTCCACGTGCTAGAGCTGTTCCACAACCCGCACACCAAGGCGCCGCACCGCTGGGACTCCGAGCTGCGCAACGGGTACGACGACATCCTCGACCGGGTCGCGGAGATGGACGGTCTCGTGCTGCTCACCGCGCGCCAGCGCGCCGACGTCGCGCGCCGCTTCGGCGACACCGAGAACCTCTTCAACGTCGCCAACCCGGTCGTCCTCCCCGAGCTGCCGGACCCGCTGCCCGAGCGCGAGACCGCGCGGTTCGTGATGGTGACGCGGCTCGAGCGGCAGAAGCGGGTCGCGTTCGCCCTGCGCGCGGTGGCGCGCGCCCGGCGCGACGAGCCCGGGATCCGACTCGACGTGTACGGGGACGGGTCGATGCGCCCGTTCCTCGAGAAGCGCGTGCGTGAGCTCGACCTGACCGAGACCGTCACGTTCCACGGCTACGACCCGGCGGCGCGCGATCGCGTGCAGACCGCCACCGCGTACCTCATGACGAGCAACTTCGAGGGCTACCCGCTGGCCACGCTCGAGGCGATGAGCCGGGGCTGCCCGGTGATCAGCTTCGACATCACCTACGGGCCGCGCGAGCAGATCACCGACGGCGTCGACGGGTTCCTGGTCGACGACGAGGACGTCGAGGCGGTCGCGGAGCGGATGGTCCGCCTGGTCCGCGACCCGAGCCTCGCGGCGAAGCTCAGCGACGGCGCCTACCAGAAGGCGGCCGCGCACGACCCCGAGTCGTTCGTACGGGAGTGGGCGCAGGTGTTCCGGACCGTCAAGGCGCAGAAGGCCCGACGGACCCGCCTGGGTGCGGCTCGGCTGCGGCGCGCCCGGCTCCGGCGCGAGGATGCCGGCACGTGGAGCTACCGGGCGCGACTGACGCTCGCCGGCTCCGGCCCGGCGCCGACGGCCGACGGCTCGTCGGTCACGCTCGACGTGTTCGGCCACGACGACGGCCAGGTCGTCTCGATCCCGCTCGTGGAGCCCGACGGACGACGGACCCTGCGCCTGCGCGGCCGGCTCGCCGTCGACGAGCTGGCCGCTCAGCTCGGCACGCAGCCCGTCACGGTCCGGGTGACGGCCGTCTGGCACAACTCCTCGTGGCGCTCGGTGATCGCGCACGGGCGCCTCACCGACGCCGGGCTCGAGCTGGTCGAAGGCGAACCACCGGACGGGCCCGAGGGCGCGGCGGCCGTCGGATCGTGATCCGTTGGCACGACGCCTGGCAGGACGCGCTGTACGGCACGGACGGCTTCTTCGTCCGTGAGCAGCCGGCCGACCACTTCCGTACCTCCGTGCACGCGTCGGTGCGCTTCGCCGAGGCCGTGCTCGTGCTCGCGCGCTCGTACGGCCTGTCCCACGTCGTCGACCTCGGCGCCGGCTCGGGTGAGCTGCTGGTCGCCCTCGACCTGATCGCCGGGGACGAGCTCACGCTGGACGGTGTCGATCTGCGGGGCCGTCCGGAGGACCTGCCGGACCGGATCGGCTGGGCCGGGGTCCTCCCCGACCGCGTCGAGGGGCTGCTGGTCGCGAACGAGCTGCTCGACGACGTCCCGTGCGAGGTCGTCGAGCGCGACACCGACGGCGCCGTACGAGTGGTGCTGGTGGATCCGGCGACCGGCGAGGAGACGCTCGGCGACCCCGTCGGACCCGACGCGCTCGCCTGGCTCGCGCGGTGGTGGCCGCTCGACCGGGCCGGTGAGCGCGCCGAGGTCGGATCGACCCGGGACGACCTGTGGCGCGACGCCGTACGGCGGGTGGAGCACGGCGTCGCGGTGACGATCGACTACGGGCACCTGCGCGACGACCGGCCGGCGTTCGGCGGCCTGCGGGCGTACCGCGCCGGCGCGGAGACGGACGTCCGGCCCGACGGGACGTGCGACGTGACGGCGCCCGTGGCCGTGGACGCGCTCGCGGACGCGGTCGACGGGCGGGTGCGGCGCCAGCGCGACGTCCTGCGCGACCTCGGGGTCGACGGCACGCGCCCGCCGCTGGAGTCCGCGCGGACGGACCCGGTCGGCTACCTGCACGCGCTCCAGCGGGCGTCGGAGGGCGCCGAGCTCACCGCTCCGGGCGGGCTCGGCGACTTCTGGTGGGTGCTCACCGAGCACCCCTGACCGCCCGCGCCCACGATTCGTCGAGTTGCGGTCGGATCTGGGGCCCCCGATCGCGCCGCAAGTCGACGAATCGGGGACGGAGGGGTCAGGAGCCGCGGACCTCCAGCTGCCCGTCGGCGTACTGGCGGCGCAGCACCTTCTTGTCGAACTTGCCCACCGAGGTCCGCGGCACCGCCTCGATGAACGCCCACGCGTCCGGCAGCTGCCACTTCGCGACCGTGTCGGACAAGAAGGCGCGCAGGGTGGCCGCGTCCACCTCGGCGCCCTCGCGCAGCACGACCGTGGCCAGCGGACGCTCCTGCCACCGCTCGTCGGGGATCCCCACCACGGCCGCCTCGAGCACGTCGGGGTGCGCCATCAGGGCGTTCTCCAGGTCGACCGAGGAGATCCACTCGCCACCGGACTTGATCACGTCCTTCGCGCGGTCGGTCAGCGTGATGAAGCCCAGCGGGTCGATCCGACCGACGTCACCGGTCCGCAGCCAGCCGTCGTGGAACTTCTCCGGGTCGGCGTCGCGGTAGTACGAGCCCGTGATCCACGGACCGCGAACCTCCAGCTCCCCGACGCTCTCGCCGTCGTGCGGCAGCGGGGCACCGTCGTCGCCGACGATCCGCGCCTCCACGCCGCCGAGCGCGCGGCCCTGCGTCGCCCGGTAGGGCCAGGCCTCCTCGTCGTCGAGCCCGGCCGGCGGCTTGCCCGACGTGGCGACCGGCGAGGTCTCCGTCATCCCCCACGCCTGCTGGATCCGTACGCCGTGGCGCTCCCACAGCGCCCGCTGCAACGACAGCGGGACCGCGGAGCCTCCGCACAGGACGATCTCGAGGCTCGACAGGTCGCACGGGTGCTCGTCGACGTAGGACAGCAGGTCGTTGAAGATCGTCGGCACGCCGCCGGCGTGCGTCGGGCGCGTCTGCTCGATCAGCCGGACCAGCGGCTCGGCCTGCAGCCACCGGTCCGGCATGACCAGCCTCGCGCCGACCAGCATCGCGGCGTACGGGAGGCCCCAGGCGTTCGCGTGGAACATCGGCACCACCGGCAGCACCCGGCTCGCCGGTCCGAGGCCGGCGTTGTCCCCCATCGCGACCGCCATCGAGTGCAGGTACGCGGAGCGGTGGCTGTAGACGACGCCCTTCGGGTTGCCCGTGGTGCCGCTGGTGTAGCACATGGCGGCCGCGTCCCGCTCGTCGACGGCGGGCCAGTCGAAGGTCTCGTCAGCGTCCTCGAGCACGTCCTCGTACCGCAGGACCGTCACGCCGGACGCCTCCAGCGGCGCGAGGTCGGTCTGTGCGGTCTCCGGCCCGGCGACCAGCACGTGCGTCACGGTCTCGAACGTCGGCAGGATCGCCGCGAACGGCACGACCAGCGACGCGTCCACGATCACGACCCTGTCCTCGGCATGGTTCACGACGTACGTGACCTGCTCGGGGAACAGCCGGATGTTGATCGTGTGCAGCACCGCGCCCATCGACGGCACCGCGAGGTAGGCCTCGAGGTGCTCCTGGTTGTTCCACATGAACGTGCCGACCCGCTCGTCACCGGTCACGCCCAGAGACCGCAGCGCGTTCGCCAGCCGGGTCGCGCGCCGTCCCACCTCGGCGTACGAGGCGGTGCGGGTGCCGTCGACGGTCGCGGTGACGACCTCGGAGTCGGCATGGACCGTCGTGCCGTACTCCCTGACGCGACCCAGGCTGAGCGGGACGTCCTGCATGGTGCTGCGCACGATGACCTCCAGGAGTGGTGACCGGGATCACAAGTCTGGCAGAGCAGGGTGCGGCCGGCGTGGCGCGCGCGGGTGATCGTCCGAGCCGTGGACACCACCATCGCCGCTAGGCTGCATCCATGTCCGCCAGCGAGCCCGGGTCCCCCACGCACGTCACCGTAGGGATCGGTGCGGGCGCCGCCGGATTCACGCACGAGCGCGGCGGGGGCGTCGACCTCGCGACGACGGACATGGTCCTCAACGTCGGGCCGCAGCACCCGGCCACGCACGGTGTGCTCCGGCTCAAGCTCACCCTCGACGGCGAGCGCATCATCGCCTGCGAGCCGGTGGTGGGCTACATGCACCGCGGCGTGGAGAAGCTCTTCGAGGTGCGCGACTACCGCCAGATCGTCGTGCTCGCGAACCGGCACGACTGGCTGTCGGCGTTCTCCTCCGAGCTCGGGGTCGTGCTGGCCGTCGAGCGGATGCTCGGCCTCGAGGTGCCGGACCGCGCGACCTGGCTGCGGACCCTGCTGGCCGAGCTGAACCGCGTCCTCAACCACCTGATGTTCCTCGGCTCGTACCCCCTCGAGCTCGGCGCGATCACGCCGATGTTCTACGCGTTCCGCGAGCGGGAGACGATCCAGGAGGTGATGGAGGAGGTCTCCGGCGGCCGGATGCACTACATGTTCAACCGCGTCGGCGGGCTGAAGGAGGACATCCCCGCGGGCTGGACGGGACGCACCGCGTCGGCGGTCGCGGCCGTACGGTCCCGGCTGGGCCAGATCGAGGACATGCTCCTCGGCAACGAGATCTTCGCGGCGCGGACGAGAGGCGTCGGTGTGCTGTCGCCGGCGCTCGTCCACGCGTACGGGGTGTCGGGGCCGATCGCCCGGGCGTCCGGCGTCGACCTCGACCTGCGGCGCGACGAGCCGTACCTCGCGTACGGCGAGCTCGCCGACACCCTGCGGGTGGTGACGCGCACCGAGGGCGACAGCTACGCGCGGTTCGCGTGCCTCGCCGAGCAGGTGCGGGTCTCGCTCGACCTCGCCGACGCATGCCTCGCGCGGCTGGCCGAGCTGCCACCGGGACCGGTCAACGTCAGGCTCCCGAAGATCCTGAAGGCGCCGGAGGGCTCCACCTACGTGTGGACCGAGAACCCGCTCGGCCTGAACGGCTACTACCTCGTCTCGCGCGGCGAGAAGACTCCGTGGCGGCTCAAGCTCCGATCCGCCTCCTTCAACAACATCGCCGCGCTGCCGGAGGTGGTCCGCGGCTGCGTGGTGGCCGATCTCGTCGCGGTCCTCGGGTCGATGTTCTTCGTGGTCGGCGACATCGACAAGTAGCGACGCGACCCGCGGCGCAGGTGCCACGGGTCGCGTCGTCGTCGCGCGCTTCGCCGCTCGGAGCCGGGGTGGGCGGGGGCGCCCACCCCGGCTCGCGATCAGCCCTGGCTCGCGACAGCGGTGAGCAGCACCTCCCCCGTGCCGTCGACGAGCTCCAGGCGGACGGTCTCCCCGGCGCTCGCCTCGGCGGACAGGTCCGCGGACTCCTCGGCGCTCGCCACGAAGGAGCGCTCGGCGAGCACGTCGCCGCTCGCATCGTCGACGAGGCGCACGGTCAGCTCCTCGCCGATCCGGGTCGAGAACACGTCCCCGCGGACGGTGACGTCGTCGCCGCTGCCGCTGAAGGCGACCTGGGCGGCCCCGTCGCCGTTGGCGTTGGTGACGTTCGCGAGATCCATCGTCGGCTGGTAGGTCTCGGTCCACGCGATCGTGTCGCCCGCGGCGATCGTCGCCGGCTGGAAGAACTTGTTCGACCGACCGGCCCACAGCTCGATGTACGGGCGTGCCGAGTGACCGTTGTCGTAGATGTTGGTGTCGAACGAGTTCTCGTAGCCCCACTCCCAGAACTTCATGCCCGGGGTCTTGTCGTTCTCGCCGATCCGGACGACGCCCTCGCCGTTCTCCTGGTTGATGACGCCCCACCAGTTGCCCTGCGGGTTGTCGGCCAGGCCCTGGCCGTAGACGATCCCGTCGCGGTCCCAGTTCACCATCTTCTTGAGCTGGTCGAGGACCTTGTAGTTGTCGCCCGGGGTCGCCGGGTTCGCCGGCTCCTCGACGTCGTCGATCCACGGGTACCAGGACTCACGCTGGATCACGCTGACCGGAGACACGATCTCCATCGTCGGCGACCCCTCGTGCGACGAGGCACCGGGAGCGAGAGTCGTGCAGGTCCAGTACTCGAACTGCTTGGCGACGTCGTTCGGGTTGTGGATCGAGACCGACATGTCGACCGCGGGGCTCGTCTTGTCCACCGTGTAGGTCACGCTGGTCTCCAGGCCGGTCGCGCCGTAGCGGTACTTGCTCGGCCGGTCGGCGTAGTTCAGGTCGTCCGTGCGCGTCATCGTGATCGCGATCGCGTCGTCGCTCTCCTCGATGTCGTAGTCCCACGGGAGGAACCAGTACTTGCCGTGCTCGGCCTCCGTGATCGTCGGGAAGACTCCACCCCAGACCATCAGCCAGTTGTGGTAGAAGGGGCTGTTCCCGGGTCGGCCGACGGGCGTGCTGGTGAAGCCGTACGGCGTCCCGACCGGGTTGGTGTACAGCAGGTCGTTCCCGGTCGGCTTGTAGATCAAGGAGAGCATCCGTCCGCCGTAGCCGGGGACGAACGTCGCCTCGACGTACTTGTTCTCGACCACGATCGCATCCGCGGTGTCCTCGACCAGACGGTTCTCGACGTTCTCCGGCCGTACGGAGAAGTCACCGCCCTCGGGGTCGGTGAACTCGAACGCGTTCCGCTGGAACGACACGCTCGCGTCGTCGTCCACAGCGAGGAAGTCCTCCGCCGAGGCGTCGTACGACGACGAGGGCTTCGCGGCCCGCGGCACGCGGAAGGACGCGCGCAGCCGGGTGTTCGAGACACCCGCGAGATCGGTGAGCGTCCCGGGCTCGATCGTCACCGAGCCGCGCGAGCGAGGCTGCAGCGCCTCACCACCCTCGACCTTGACGACGATCGTGCGCAGGTCCGGAACGTAGGCCGCCACCTGCTCGAGGTTCTGGTCGAGGTCGTGGCGCCCACCCCCGACCACGTCTCCGTCCAGCGAGACTCCGTCGAGGAGCACGTCCCGGTCCAGGGTGCTGCCGCCCGTGCCGAGCGCGGTCTCTGCCAGCTCCTCGACGCCGTCGTCATGGGTGAAGGTCGAGATCTTGCGGTCGAACGTGATCGCGATCGACTCACCGTCGCCGGCCACGTCGACCGAGGTGACCCGTGGGCTCCGACGCTCGTGCCCACGACCTCGGACCGTCGTCGACAGCACGTCGTCGTCGCCGAGCGTCCCGGCCGACGTCCGCAGACCGTGCGCGTCGCCCTCGATGGTGATCGAGGCGTGCCGCGGGAGGTCGTCGGCGAAGACCAGCTCCCAGGCCCGCGAGTCCGTGCCGTCGAGACGCTGCACGTACGTGGGGCTCGCGGTGGATCCGTCCCCTTCGACCGTGATCCCGTCACCGTCGTAGCGGCCGGCCGGCATGCCGTCCAGGACCGGGTCGTCGAAGGTCAGGCGGACCGACCGACGGTCGGTCGCGCGAGCGGCAGCGATCTGCGCCGGGTCGGCGTCGGCCGAGGTGCCGCGCAGCCGTTCGGTCGCCGACTGCTCCCCGCGGAACTCCTCGCCGTCGGCTCCCTTGATCAGGAGGTCGTCGGACAGCGACAGGCCGTCGCCGTCGAGCCAGACCCGGTAGGTCGCGTCCCGGAGCGTCGCGCCCGACCCGAGCACGACCCGCAGCGACGCACGGTCGCCGTCGACGGTGTAGACACGGGTCCCGGCGACGCCGCTCAGCGCCGCCCCGTCGAGCGCGGCGTCGTCGCCGGCTGCGGATCCCCCGTCGACGTGGAGGTACTCGGTCAGGTACTCGGCGTTGCCGTCGACGAACTCGCGGATCTGAGCGCTCAGCGGATCGCTGAAGGTCAGGACGAACGACTTGTCGTCGAGGGCCCGCGCACGGCGAACCGACAGTGTTCCGTGGGCGCCGTGCCGGTGGCCCTCGGCGTGGACCGCGGCGCCGCGCTGGGTCGCTGGGGGCCCGGCGACCGCCGGGGCGCTCAACGCTCCCGCGCCGATCGCCGCAACGGCGACGCCTGTGATCCCGGTGAGGGCTAGTCTTCTCCTACGCATCATTGCTCCTGTCCTCGGTTTCCTGACCTCGGTCGGTGGTGGTGGTGCTGTCTTCTCGGGCGGCCCGCGCTGCCGCCAGGAAGCGGCTGGCGCGGGTGCGGATCTGCGCGGAGTCACCCGCCGCGACGGCGACCGAGGGGCACAGCTCGCCCCCGGCGCCGACGGCGACGGCGCCCGCGTGGACCCATCGGTGGAGGCTCACCGGTGTGACACCACCGGTGGGCATGAACTGCAGCTCCGGGAAGGGACCTCGGAGGGCCTTCAAGTACGAAGGGCCTCCGAGGGATCCCGGGAACAGCTTGATGACGGGGATCGTGCTGTACTCCGCCACCTTCATCACTTCCGTCGGAGTGAGGGCCCCGACGGCGCACAGCCGGCCCGTGTCGGCCATCCGGCCGGCGACCTCCGGGTCGAAGCCGGGGCTGACCAGGAACTCCGCTCCTGCTGCGGCGGCGTCCTTGACCTGTGCCGTCGACCGCAACGTCCCGGCGCCGACCCGCACGTCGGGGTGCTCCTCACGCAGCCGGGCGATCAGCTCGGTCGCGCCCGGGGTGGTGTACGCGATCTCGACCGCACCGACACCGGCCGAAGCCAGCGCCGCGACCGCGAGTCGGGTCCGCTCGACGTCCGGTCCGCGCAGGACCGCCACCACGAAGCGCGCAGTGATCGCGTCGAGGACGGAGGCGGCGTCGAACACGCTCGTCACACCCGGGCCCGCGGTGCTCAGAACGTCCCCTTGTCGATGTACTCCTGGGCGTTGTCCGCGGTGATCTGGGGCGACGGCACGACGGTGTCCTTCTCGACGTCCTCGCCGTCGAGGATCTCCACGGCCCGGTCGAGCCCCAGCCGACCGATCTCGTCTGCGCTGTTCAGGCCGGTCACCTTGTAGTTGGTGCCGTCCGCGATCTGCTGGAGCGCCTCGAGCTGACCGTCGACGCCGGCGAGGATGATCTGGTCCGTGAGACCTGCGTCGGCGATCGCGCGCTGGGCGCCCAGGCACATCGCGTCGTTCTCGCAGAACACCGCGGCGACGTCGGGATCGGTGGTGAGCAGGCTCTCCATCACCTTGAGCCCTCCGTCGGACGCCCAGCCACCGAAGTCGGGAGCCTCGACCAGCGTGAACGCGGAGTCCCCTTCGAGAACCGACTTCACGCCGTTGGTCCGGGCGAGCCCGATGCTGTTGTCGGCCGGCCCGCCCTTGATGATGGCGACCTTCCCCCCGTCGGGCAGCTGCTCGGCCAGGAACTCACCGTCCTGCACGCCGATCTGCTCGTTGTCGGGGCCGATCCAGCTCGTGTACTCGCCGGTCTGGAACTTGCGGTCGACCAGGACCGCAGGGATGTCGGCGTTCGCGAGCGAGTTGAGGACGGCCGGCGCCGACTCGAGCGGGCCGCCGGAGATGATCACCGCATCCACGTCGCGGCTGATCAGGTCCTCGACGTTGGACGCGAGCTTTGCGGCATCACCGTTGGCGTCGGTGCTCACCACGTCGACGTCCGCCTCTTCGGCCTGCGCGGCGATCGCCTTGTCCATGCCGTTGAAGTACGGGCCGGCGAGGGTGAAGTTCGCGACACCGACGGTGTAGCCCTCGTCGGCGTCGGCGCTGCCGTCGTCCGAGCCGCACCCGGCGAGACCGACAGCGAGAACGCCGGCCCCCACGGTTGCCGCGAGTGTGGTCATGATCCTCATGGGTTTCTCTCCTTCATGGTGGTGGCGCTCTGCCACGTCTTCTTGGGTCAGGCTCGGCGTCGCTGCGCGTGGTACTGCGCGAGGATGACGGCGATGATGATCAGGCCCTTCAGGACCTGCTGCCAGTAGCTCTGGACGCCGTAGAGGTTGAGCAGGTTGTTGATCAGAGCGAGGACGAGCACCCCGCCGAAGGTCGCCCGGGCGGTGCCGCGTCCGCCGGCGAGACTCGCCCCGCCGATCACGCACGCGGCGATCGCGTCGAGCTCGAAGGCGACGCCCACGCTGGGCTGCGCGATCCCCACCCTGCTGGAGAGGATCACGCCCGCCAGCCCGGCGCACGCGCCGCTGATCACGTACGCGAGAGCGACGTGCTTGCGGACGCTGATCCCCGCGAGGCGGACGGTCTCCTTGTTCCCGCCGATCGCGTAGAGGGCCCTCCCGGCCGGCGTACGGCTGAGGAACACTCCTCCGATCAGGAAGACCGCGATCATGATCAGGGTGCTGAGGGGAACGGGGCCGACCATCTGCGAGCCGAGGGTGAAGAAGCCGGGATCCTCCGGTGCGATCGGGACGTCGGAGTAGACGAAGGCCAGTCCTCGGATCGTGGTGAGCGCGGCGAGCGTCACCACGAAGGGGGCCAGGTCGAATCCGGCCACGAGGATGCCGTTGATGAGCCCGAAGCCGACCCCGGCCGCGACCGCGACGGCCAAGGCCACCGGGATCGGGAGGTCGGCTACCAGGCCTGCGCTCACGATGCCGGAGAAGGCCACCACGGAGCCGACGGACAGGTCGATCCCCCCGGTCAGGATCACCGTGAGCATCCCGTAGGCGAGCAGACCGGTCGTGACCATCTGCTTCAGAAGGTTCTGGATGTTGCGCTCGGTCAGGAAGTTGTCGGTCGTGATCGCCGCGAGCGCGACGAGGGCCACGAGGAGCACGGTGAACGCGACCGCGCCGGTGATGTCGCGTCCGCCGACCACGAGTCGGGGCATCGAGGTGCGCCGGGTCGCCGGCCGGTCGGCTGTCGGGCTGGGGAGGGTCATGCTGCTTCTCCGATCGCGTGGGCGAGGACCGAGTCCTCGGTGGCGGTGTCCGCGCTCAGCTCTGCGGTCAGACGTCCGTCGGCCATCACCAGGACGCGGTCGGAGGCGCCGATCACCTCGCTGAGGTCGGACGAGATGAGCAGGATGGTCCGGCCGTCGCGGGCGAGATCGTCGACGGCCCGGTACAGGTCGATCCGGGTCGCCATGTCGACCCCCCGGGTCGGCTCGTCGAGGATGAGGACCCGTGGACCGACCAGAAGCCACTTGGCGAGGATCGCCTTCTGCTGGTTCCCGCCGCTCAAGCGTCCGATCGGCATCGCGGCGCACGACGGCGGCCGGATGTCGAACTGCTCGATCATCGCGTCGGTGTCCTCGCGCTGTGCTCCACGGTCGATCAGCGGCCCCCGCATCCGCGCGCGGAGCGTTGCGAGCGCGATGTTGTCGCGGACGGTCATCCCGGGCACGAGGCCCGTACGCTTGCGGTCCTCGGTGACGAGGGCGAGCCCGTTGCGGATCGCCGTGCGTGGCCGCCGCAGGTCCAGCTCCCGTCCTTCGACGAGCACCCGCCCCGAGGTCGGCCGGGAAGCACCGAAGAGGCAGTGGGCGAGCTCGCTGCGACCGGCACCCACGAGCCCGAAGAGACCGACCACCTCGCCGGCGCGCAGGTCGAACCCGATGTCGGCGAACTCACCGCTCCTGGAGAGCCGCTCGACGGACAGCAGCACCTCACCCGGACCGGTACGGCGTTCGGGATAGACCCGGCCGAGCTGCCGCCCGGCCATGAGCGAGATCAGGGTCGGCTCGTCCGTCTCCGCCGGCGTCGTGGTCGCCACGACGACCCCGTCTCGGATGACCACGATCGAGTCGGCCAGCGCGGCGACCTCAGCCAGCCGATGAGACACGTAGAGCACGAGCACCCCCTCGGCCGTCAGCTGCTCGATCAGCCGGAACAGCGACGTCAGGTCCGCGCCGGCGAGCACCGCGGACGGCTCGTCCAGCACGAGCACCTTCGGCTCGGTGGTGAGCGCCTTCGCGATCTCGACCATCTGCTGGCGGGCGACGCTCAGGTCCTCCGCACGGGCCCGCGCATCGACCGATGCGAACCCGATCCGGTCGAGCAGCCCCTGCGCCCGGCCGTGCGCGGCCTTCCAGTCGATCAGGCCCGCCCTCCGAGGGAGCTCGCCCATCAGGAGGTTCTCGGTGACGGTGAGCTCGGGAACGAGGGTCAGCTCCTGGTAGACGGTGCGGATCCCGGCGCGATGGGCATCGTGGGGGGAGCGCAGGTCGAGCCGCTCGCCGTCGAGCACGAGCTCGCCCGCCGACATCGGCTCGGCGCCCGCGAGGATCTTGATGAGCGTGGACTTCCCGGCCCCGTTCGCCCCGACGACGGCCAGGACCTCGCCGCCCTTGGCCCCGAGATCGATCCCGTGGAGCACCTCGTTCGAGCCGTACGACTTGTGGACCCCCCGGATCTCCAGGTTCACGCGAAGGCCTCCATCACCACGAGCGTCTTCTGTCGCGTGAGCTCGAGAACGGTGTCGTGATATCCCTCGCGTGCCCCGCCGGTGTCCTTCGTCCCGCCGAAGGGCAGGTTCTCCGACCGGAGTGCCGTCGACCCGTTGATCACGACGCCGCCGACGTCGAGGCGGTGCGCGAGCTGGAAGGCGCGCTGCACGTCGCGGGTCCAGATCGCCGCCTGGAGCCCGTACGGCGAGTCGTTCACCATGTCCACCGCCTCGAACGGGTCGGAGAAGCGCGCGACGGGCGCCACCGGGCCGAAGATCTCCTCGGCGAGAGCCGGGCTGGTGGTCGGCACGTCGACCAGGACGGCCGGGCGCAGGTAGGCGCCGTCACGCTCTCCTCCCAGCACGAGCCGGGCCCCGTCCTCCACGAGCCGCGCGATGGCCGACTCGACTGCCTCGGCCGCGTCGGTCGAGATCAAGGGTCCGACGTCGGTCTTCGACTCGATCGGATCGCCCACCACGAGTCCGGCCGCCTGGGACGTGAGTGCGTCGACGAAGGCGTCGTGGACGGCGTCGGCGACGTAGACCCGCTTGACCGCGCAGCAGATCTGCCCGTTACCCCGTGCCAGCCGTCCGAGGACGACGGCCTCGGCTGCTGCGTCGACGTCGGCGTCCTCGCACACGATCATCGCGTCGTTCCCGCCGAGCTCGAGCAGCACCTTCTTGAAGGTGTCAGCGGCGCGCCGGGCGATCTCGCGCCCGGCGGCCGTGCTCCCCGTGAGGCTGACTGCTGCGACGTCCGGGTGCTCGGCGAGCCGCTGCGAGACAGCGACACCTCCGGTTGCCAGCTGGTGGGCCTCCTCCGGCACACCGGCCTCCAGCAGGATCTCCGCGATCCGGACGAGCGTCAGCGGGCAGCGCCGCGGAGGCTGGACCACGACCGCGTTGCCGGCTGCGATCGCGGCCGCCGCCTTGTGGGCGTACAGCTCGACGGGATAGTTGAACGGGACGAGCGCCGCTACGACGCCGAGCGGCTCGCGAACCGTGACCGCCAGGTGGCGTTCGAGTCCCGGGACGGCGTCGAGCGGGATCTGCCGTCCGAACAGCCGCGTCGCCTCGCCCGCGCAGCCCCGGAAGATCCGAACCGCCGCGTCGACCTCGGCCTCGGTCTGCGCGCACGGCTTGCCGTTCTCCGCGGCCAGGAGCCGCGCGAGCTGGTCGCGCTCGCCGGCGATCCGGTCGGCAGCGTCGTTCAGCAGGCGTGCGCGCTCGTGAGCGGGCATCGCCGCGACGATCCGCTGGCCCGTGCGCGCCCGCGCCACGATCCCGTCCACCTGCTCGACGGAGAGGTCGGGAACGGTGCCGAGCACCTCGTCCGTCGCCGGGTTGACGACCTCGAGTGCTGTCAGGGATGTCTGGGTGTGCATGTGTCCTTCTTCCAGGGGGAGGGAGGGTCAGAGGGTCGTCCGGCGGGGTCCGCCGGTGTACCCGATCCGATCGGTGATCCGGGCGGCGATCGCCATCGCCTTCGGCGCCAGGCGATGGCAGTCCTCGACGCTGAACCGGCCGGCCGGGGCCGAGACGCTGAAGGCGCCGACCGGGTCACCGGCGGCGTTGACGACGGCGAGCCCGATGCAGCGCACGCCGTCCTCGTTCTCCTCGTCGTCGAGGGCGAAGCCCTGGGCCCGGACGCGGTCGAGCTCGGCCAGCAGGTCGGCGCCGACCCGCGTGCGCTCGGTGGGGCGATCGAGATCGCCGGCGAGCAGAGCGTCGCGTTGCTCGGGCGGCATCAGCGCCATCAGCGCCTTGCCCATGGACGTGCAGTGCATCGGCACCTGGCTCCCGATCCGGGACACGAGCCGGACGGACTTCGCGCTCTCGACCTTGTCGACGTAGACGAGACGGTTGCCGATCGGGACGCCGAGGTGGGCCGTCTCGCCACTGACCTCGGCCAGCTCCACGAGGAACGGGTGCGCGACCGTGCGCAGGAGGTCGTCCTCCAGGTAGCGGCCGGCCAGCGTGACGAGCCCCACCCCGAGGCGGAAGCATCCGTTGGCGTTGCGCTCGATCATTCCCAGCTCCAGCAGCGAGGCCGTGTAGCGGTGAACCGTGCTGACGGCCACGCCGGCCCGCGCAGCGAGTGGCTGCAGACCGACACCGTCGGCGCCGGCATCCGCGATCAGCTGCATCAGCTCGAACGCCTTCGCGACGCTCGACGACTTCCGCCCGTTCTCGGTCATTCGAATAACTCGAATCTTCTTCGACAAATACGAACCGGCGACACTGTGGCCGAGGTCACAGTGAGATGTCAAGCGGGTCGCCGGTGCGTTCTCGCAACCGGACGGGAACGTCGTCCGGAGCGGCGACGGAGAGTGCGGGGCGCGTCAGGCGGTGGAGTCGCGGCGCCCCAGACGGACCGCGTCGGCCTGCACGGCTCGCAGCACCTGGACCACGCGGTCCGGGAGATCAGCATCGATCCGGAGCGTCGGGATCGACACACTGACCGCGTAGGGCACGGCGGCGTCGACATCGAGCGCAACCGCCCAGCACTCGATGCCGTCGGCGTTCTCACCCCGGTCGATCGCGTACCCCTGCGATCGCGTCTGCCGGAGGTCGACGAAGAGATCCTCGCGCTCCACCAGAGTCGCGTCGGTCAGACGCGGGAGCGGACGCGGCAGGAGCTCGTCGATCGCCTCGTCGGAGAGCGTCGCCAGCATCGCCTTGCCGAGCGCGGTCGCGTGAGCAGGCAGCCTGCGCCCGATCGCCGAGAACATCCGCAGCGGATGCGTCGACTCCCGCTTGGCGAGGTAGAGCACGTCCGCGCCGTCGAGGCAGGCCAGGTGGACCGTCTCGCCGATCGACGCGAGGACCTGGTCGAGGAGGACGCCCGCCCGTGACGCGACGAAGTCGGTGTCGGCGTACGCCGTGCCGAGGACCAGAGACCGGGGACCGAGCGCGAAGGCCCCGCCGGCCTCGACGAGCCAGCCACGCGACTCCATGGTCCGCAGGATCCCGAGCATCGTGCTCTTGGGGACCTCGAGCTCCCGCGCGACCTCGCTGAGCGCGTACGGGCGACGGGTCGTCGCGAGCAGCTCGAGCACGTCGAGCGAACGGTCGACGGCGCGCACCCGACCAGCAGCGGCCCTTGCTTCGGACATCACGGACTCCCGTACCGCTTGACAGACGGATCAACCCGCGGTTAACAATGCAGGCGTTCGATATTCTGCCACTCGTTCAGCATTCTGAACAGACCCGAAGGGATCGCCGTGCAATCCGAGCTCTCCACCCGCCTCCGCCCTGCCGACGAGTGCGTCTTCGATGCCGTCGCTCTCGGCGAGGTCATGCTCCGGCTCGACCCCGGGGAGAGCAGGATCCGCACGGCTCGCAGCTTCGAGGTGCGCGAGGGCGGCGGCGAGTACAACGTCGTCCGCGGGCTTCGACGGGTCTTCGGGCACCGCACGGCGGTGGTGACCGCGCTGGTCGACAACGAGGTGGGGCACCTCGTCGAGTCCCTGATCGAGGGCGGCGGCGTGTCCACCGACCACCTCGTCTGGACACCTGACGACGGCATCGGACGCACGGTCCGCAACGGGCTCAACTTCACCGAGCGCGGGTTCGGGGTCAGGGGCGCCCTCGGCGTGTCCGACCGCGGCAGCACGGCGGCATCGCAGCTCCGGGCGGACGCGGTCGACTGGGATCACCTGTTCGGGGACCTCGGCGTACGCATCCTCCACACCGGAGGGATCTACGCCGGGCTCTCCTCCTCGACGCCTGAGGTGCTGGAGGCGGCGATGTCGTCGGCACGGCGCCACGGGACCGTGGTCTCCTACGACCTGAACTACCGACCCAGCCTCTGGCGCTCGATCGGTGGCCAGGAGCGCGCGCGCGAGGTCAACCGCAGCCTCGCGCAGCACGTCGACATCATGCTCGGGAACGAGGAGGACTTCACGGCAGCACTCGGCTTCGAGGTGCCGGGCGGCGACCCGACGCTGCAGGACCTGGATGCCGACCGCTTCGCGCGCATGATCGAGAAGGTCACGAGCGAGCTCGACCACCTCTCGGTCGTCGCCACGACGCTGCGGTCGGTCCGCACGGCCACCGTCAACGACTGGGGTGCGATCGCCTGGTCGCGCGCGGGATTCGTTCGTGCGACCCAACGGGACGGCCTCGAGATCCTCGACCGCGTGGGCGGGGGTGACTCCTTCGCCTCCGGTCTTCTCCACGGCCTGCTCGACGGCGCGGACCTCGAACGTGCCGTCGAGCTCGGCGCAGCCCACGGCGCCCTCGCCATGACCACGCCGGGCGACACCTCGATGGCCACCGCTGCGGAGGTCGATCGTCTGGCGGCCGGGGGTGGCGCTCGCGTCATCCGCTGACGCACTCGACCGGCGAGGCGGTGCGGGGCGCCCTACTGTCGGGACATGGGGGGCCTCTACGCGGTCAGCGACATCCACGGGCATCTCGAGGTGCTGGTCGCGACACTGCACGCGAACGGACTGACCGACGCCGACGGACACTGGACCGGAGGCGATGCGCGTCTGTGGTTCCTCGGGGACTACGTCGACCGCGGTCCCGACGGACTCGCCGTGATCGAGCTCGCGATGCGGCTCGAGGACGAGGCGGCGGCCGCCGGCGGGAGCGCGACCGCGCTGCTCGGCAACCACGAGATCCTGCTCCTCGGCACCCAGCGCTACGGCGAGACGGAGATCCCGTCGGACCCCCGCTTCAACTTCGCGGTGAACTGGATCCACAACGGCGGCGTCATCACCGATCTCGAGGGCCTCACCGAGGAGCACCTCGACTGGCTGACGACCCGCGACGTGATCGCCTCGGTCGACGGGCACCTGCTGATGCACTCCGACACGACGGGCTACCTGCTGTGGGCCGACGAGGTGGACCAGATCAACGCCGCCGTGCGCGCCGAGCTCCACATGCCCGACCTGGAGACCTGGTGGGAGGCCTGGACGCGGCTGACGCACCGCTACGCCTTCAGCGGCGAGGACGGGCACGAGGTCGCCCGCACCATGCTCGCGACGCTCGGCGGGAACGACATCGTCCACGGGCACACCATCGGCGCGACGCTGCGCGGCGGCGGCGTCACCGCGCACGACGAGCCGGTCCGGTACGCCGGCGGCCTCGTGCTCGACATCGACGGCGGGATCTACCTCGGCGGACCCTGCCAGCTCGTGCGCCTGGACACGCAGGAGCCGCCCGGGCTGGTCCCGGACGGCTCCCGCTGAGCCACCTGGCCGCCGTCGCGCGTCAGGTGGCGATCGCCGCGAGCACCCGCTCTCAGCCGAGCAGCCCCTCGCTCTCGAGGTAGTCGCGCGCCACGTCGGCGGGCTTCTCCCGGTCCACGTCGACCCGGGCGTTCAGCTCGGCCAGGTCCTCGGTCGTCAGGCTCGCCGACAGCTCGTTCAGGGACGTGGCCGCATCCTGGTTGGTCGTCAGCCACTCGCTGTTGACCGCCGGGATGAGGTTCTGGGCGGGCTGGAGACCCTGGTCGTCCTCCAGCAGGACGAGACCGTCGTCCTCCAGGGACCCGTCGGTCGTCGCGACCTGCACGACCTGGACCTCGCCGTTCTGGGCCGCCTGCTTGCCCTCCGGGCTGCCGAAGCCGAGCGGCACGACCTCGGCGATGTCGATCCCGTACACCGACTCCAGACCCTTCGCGCAGTCCTGACGGTCCTTGCAGTCCGGTGCGGCCGCGAGCTTCACGGTCTCGCCCGACTCGCCGAGGTCGGACAGCGTCGCGAGCGAGAGCTGGTCGGCGTACTCCTGGGTGACGGCGTAGGCGTTCTGGTCGGTCGCCTCCGCCGGCTCCAGCAGCGTGATGCCGACGTCGGCCGCGAGCGTCGCAACCTCGTCGTACGTCGCCTGCACGTTGTTGTCGGTGATCGGGTCGGCATCCGGGCCGAAGGCCTCGGTGTTGAGGTAGTCGCCGATGCCCGAGAGGTACTCAGGGGCGACCTGGACGTCGTTGCTCGACAGCTGGTCGATGTAGATCGGCCGGGTGTCGACGAGCTTCTGCGTCACCTCGTAGCCGTCGTCGGCGAGGACCTGGGCGTACAGCTCCGCCAGGATCTGCATCTCGGTGAAGTTCTGGCCCGAGATCGTGACCGGGCCGAGCGACTCGTCGCCGCCGCTCCCGCCCTCGTCGTCGGATCCGCAACCCGCCAGGGCGACCAGCGCGGCGGCGCCGGCCACAGCCAGCGCGGTCCGGGCACGCGCACGTCCGCGACGTGCGCGCCGGGTGAACAGTGACATGGAATCCCCTCGTCTCACGGCCGACCGGCCGCATCGATGGACAACGACTCGTCCTCGCTCAGACCATCATGGCGTGACCCACTGACGTTCCGCAGGGGGTCGACCCGGCGCTCGATCAGCGCGAGCACACCCTCGGCCACCAGGGCCCCCAGCGCGATCAGCAGCGCACCCGCGACGACGTAGCTCTCGTTGTTGGTCGCGAAGCCGTAGGTGATCGTGTTGCCCAGCCCCGGCCCCGCGACCAGCGCCGCGATCGTCGCGGTCGCCCAGATCTGCACCACGGCCAGCCTGACCCCGTTCGCGACCAGGCGCGCCGCCAGCGGAAGCTCGGCGCCCCAGAACACCTGCCACCCGCTCATGCCCTGCCCGCGCGCCGCCTCGGTGATCTCCGGATCGACCTCCCGCACCCCCACGTACGCGTTGGTGATCACCGGCGGCAGCCCGAACAGCACCAGCGCGATCAGCGTCGCGAGGCCCGCACGGCCGTACCAGCCGAGCTCGGAGCTCCCGACCGGCCCGAGCGAGAGCAGGCCGAGCACCGCGAAGACCGGGACCGCGCGGCCGACGTTCGACACGTTGATCGCGAACGTGCCCCCGCGTCCGCGGTGCCCGAGCCACAGTCCGAGCGGGAGCCCGACCAGCATCACCGCGAGCAGCGCCGTGACCGTCAGCAGGACCTGCTCGAGCATCTGCACACCGAAACCGTCGTTGCCGCTCCACGCCGCCGGGTCGAGCAGCAGGCCGAAGGCCTCCACGATGTCGTTCACGACGACCTCCTGCTCCACGGGGTGAGCAGCCACCCGACGCCCACGACGACGAGGTCGAAGACCACCGCGAGCAGCACGCACAGGACGCTCGTCGTCAGCACCTGGGCCTTGAACGTGTCGTCGATGCCGGTCGCCAGCATGTTGCCGAGCCCGCCGTACGACACGATCGTCCCGAGCGTCACCATCGCGACGGTCGAGACCGTCGCGACCCGCAGACCCGCGACGATCACCGGCACCGCGATCGGCATCTCGATCCGCGCGAGCATCCGGGTGGTGGAGTAGCCGAGGCCGCGCGCCGCCTCGTGGACCTCGTCGGGCACGCCGTCCAGGCCCGCCAGCACGTTGCGGACCAGGATCGACAGCGAGTAGAGACCGAGACCGACGACGACGGTCGCGGCGCTCAGCCCCGTCCACGGCACGAGCAGCGCGAACAGCGCCAGCGACGGGATCGTGTAGACGATCGTGGTCCCCGACAGCAGCGCGGCGCGCCAGCGCGGCCGGTTGCGCGCCGCGATCGCCAGCACCAGCGCGAGCACCAGGCCGAGCACCACCGACGCGGCCGTCAGGGCGATATGCTGGACGGTCGCCTCGCGCAGCTCGGGCGCGTAGTCGACGACGTAGTCCCAGCACAGCCAGTCGTTGACGGTGCGCGCGTAGCACGGCGGCCCGGTGTCGGTCGCCGTGCTGAGCGCGGCGCCGAACGCGGCTACAGTCACGACATGCACCGTAGCGAGGACGCGGCCATCGTGCTCGACGCCGTCGGCAAGCGCTACCCGGACGGCACCACCGCCGTGGGGTCGCTGTCGCTGACGGTGCCGCGCGGCGAGCTGGTGGCGCTGGTCGGGCCGTCGGGCTGCGGGAAGTCGACGACGCTGAAGATGATCAACCGGCTGATCGAGCCGACGTCCGGCCGGATCGTGATCGACGGCCAGGACGTGACGAAGGCCGACCCGGTCGCACTACGCCGCGGCATCGGCTACGTGATCCAGAACGTCGGCCTGTTCCCGCACCAGACGATCCGCGACAACGTCGCCACCGTCCCGTCTCTGCTCGGCTGGAAGCGCCGCCGGGCGCGCGAGCGGGTCGACGAGCTGCTCGACCTCGTGGGACTGGAGCCCGAGACGTTCGGCGACCGCTACCCCCACCAGCTCTCCGGCGGGCAGCGCCAGCGCGTCGGCGTCGCCCGCGCGCTCGCCGCCGATCCGCCGGTGCTGCTGATGGACGAGCCCTTCGGCGCCGTCGACCCGGTGGTCCGGGACCGTCTCCAGGACGAGTTCGGGCGGCTGCAGGACACGCTGGGCAAGACGGTCGTGTTCGTGACGCACGACATCGACGAGGCCGTACGCCTGGGTGACCGCGTCGCGGTGCTGGCCGGCGGCGGCGACCTGCGTCAGTACGACTCCCCCGCCGTCGTCCTCGGCGACCCGGCCGACGACTTCGTCGCGCAGTTCGTCGGGTCCGAGCGCGGGCTCCGCCGGCTCGCCGTCACGCCGATCGAGGCGGAGGACCTGGAGGACCCGCCGGTCGTCCGGGCGACGTCGGCCGAGTCCGCCGCCGCGGCGGCGATGGACCGCGCCGACCTGCCGTACGCGCTGGTGGTCGACGCCGAGGACCGGCTCCGGGGCTGGGTGCACCACGAGCAGCTCCGGGACCGTACCGACGTCCGGCCGCGGCGGATGGAGGCGTACGTCGGGCGGGACGCCTCGCTGAAGGAAGCACTCTCGGTCATGCTGCGCTACGACGCCGGCTGGGTCGCCGTGCTGGACGACGACGGCCGGCTGCTCGGCGTCCTGACGCCGGAGTCGCTGCACGCCGCCCTGCGTCGCTCGATCCGGACCACCGAGCCGCTCCCGCTGCCCGACGCCGGCTGAGAGCAGAGGTCTCGATCGCTCGCTGCGCTCGCGCCTCGACCAGCGGAGCCTCCGCTCGCGCCTCGACCAGCGGGGCCTGCGCTCGCGCCTCGACCAGCGGGGCCTGCGCTCGCGCCTCGACCAGCGGAGCCTCCGCTCGCGCCTCGACCAGCGGAGCCTCCGCTCGCGCCTCGACCAGCGGAGCCTCCGCTCGCGCCTCGACCTGCGTCTGGCGGCGAGCGGTCAGGCCTCCTTGGCCTCGGGCATCTCCTCGTCGCCGCTGTCGTCGTCCGCCTCACGGGCCGTCGGCGACTCCCAGCCGAGCAGGTCGACGATGGTCGGCATCTCGGCGCCCTCCCAGAGCACCATCGACGACAGGTCCGGGACCTCCGCGTCGCTGCGCGCCCGCTCGACCTCACGCTCCAGGTCGGCGCGCTTCGCGTCGGACTCCTCCGCCCGCGCCTCGGCGAGCCGCAGCGTGCCGTTCAGCTCGACGATCCGCTTCGTGGTCTCGGCCAGCGTGTCGTTGACCGCCGCGACGAACTCCATGTTCTCGCGGGTGCGGTCGACCGTCATGTCGCGGTACGCCTGCGCCTGGACCGCGCGGTCCTGATACCACGCGCGGCGGGTCGCCATCACCTCGTTCGCGACGATCCGTGCCGCGACGACGCCGACGACGACCGCCGTGATCGACGACGCGATCAGGATCGCCGTGGAGGCCGTGACCACGGCGACGGCGACGAAGGCGGCGGAAGCGGCGAGCAGCAGGCTCGCGGCGAGCAGGCGCGCAGAGCGCTGGCGGCGTCGAACGGTCGGCATGGTGAGAACAGTACGTCACCCGGCACCGGTGTCCGGCGACCGACATTCCATCGTGACCGAAAGGGAATGTCGTTGCCACCCGAGGTCGGACTCCGTGCCGCACCTCACGTCGGGCACCGGCAGGCCTCACGCCTGCTCGGCGCCGTCCGGATCGTCGTCGGACGGCACCTCGCAGGCACGTTCGAGGGCCAGGGCCGCCACCACCACCAGCACGGCGGCCACGGCGGCGACACCGGCCTTGATCGCACGCTCGCGCGGCCCGTCGATCTCGAGGTCACCCAGGAACGCGATCGCGAAACCGACGTAGTAGCCGGCGATCAGGGAGCCCACGATCGCCGACGCCTTCGCGAGCGCGAGCAGCCTCAGCGCCAGGCTCGACTGCATCGTGCGCCGGTCGCGGTGCAGCGCGTCGTACGTCGCCCAGGCGGTCGCACCGAGCACGGCAGCGAGGAAGACCAGCGTCCCCGCCGCCACCCAGGACACCGTCGGCACGGTCGCGTCGCGCCACTCCAGGAACGGGCGCACGCTGCGCCCGACCGCGAGGCCGATCACCGCGAAGACGGCCAGCCCGACGGCCGAGGTCCGTCGCAGGGGTCGGCGTGCCATGTCTCAGACGAGGATCTCGAGGTCCTCGCGTCGCTTCACCCCGGCGGTGTCGAGACCCTGGACGAGGTCGGCGACGAACCCCTTGCCCGGGATCTCGCCCTCCAGGTCGAGCTCCATCCACGGCACGAGGACGAACGCACGCTCGTGCGCCCGCGGGTGCGGCAGCGTCAGCCGGTCGTCGGACGCGACCCGGCTCCCCACGACGATCAGGTCGACGTCGAGCGTGCGCGGGGCGTTCTGGTCCTCCGTGCGCTCCCGGCCGAACGCGTCCTCGATCGCCTGGCAGCGGTCCAGCAGGGTGTGCACCGTGAGGGTCGTGTCGATCAGGACGACGGCGTTCAGGAAGTCCCGCGAGCCCGGCGGAGCTCCGACGGGGACCGTCTCGTACACGCTGGAGACGGACACGACCGTGACCTCGGGGGTGTCGGCCAGCGCCGCCACCGCGCCCTGCACGTTGTTGATCCGCTCGCCGAGGTTGGACCCGACCGAGACCACAGCCTGACGGATCGGACGCATGCCACCGGTCATCGTGTCGGTGTCGGGTGCGTGCGGGTTGGGCGTCTCGGTCACGAACGACTCCGCTCTATCGTCACGGCGACGTCGGAGAACGTCACCGGAATCGGTGCATGGGGCTTGTGGACCGTCACGCTCGCCCACCGTACGACCTGGTACGCGAAGCACAGGTCGATGACTCGCTGAGCAAGCGTCTCGATCAGATCCACGGGCGCGGCCGCCACGGCGTCCCGCACCTCTTCGGACAACGTACCGTAGTGGACTGTCGCGCTTAAGTCGCCGGTCTCGGCGGCGGGGGCCAGATCGAGACCCAGCACGACGTCGACGACGAAGCGCTGACCCTGCTCCCGCTCCGCGGGCAGGACGCCGTGGTAGCCGTACGTCTCGATGCCGGTGACGGCGATCCGGTCCAGGCCCGTGGGCACCGTGCCGACCGGGGGCGCGACCGCCCGGTTGACTCCCGCTGTCATGTCACTCCTCCCCGTCCACGACCGGACCCGCGTGGTGGGACAGGAGCCTCCACCCGCCGGGTGTGGAGACCAGCACGTCGCTGGCGACGCCGCGGCCGCCGGTGAAGACCGCCTCCGTCTCGGCGCCGGCCTCCGCCAGCACGTTCTCGGTGCAGGTCACCACCGCCACGTCCCCGCGTCGCCGCACCACGACGTCGGTGAGGATGAACTGCACGTAGCCGACCTGCGCCATCAGCATCGCCCACGACCGTACGATCGCCGCCGTGCCGTTGACCGGCTCGGCGCCGGGGAAGATGCAGACGGTGTCCTCCCCCGGGAGCCACAGCGACTCCATCAGGTCGAGGTCGCCGGTCTCGATCGCGTCGTAGAGCGCCTGGTGGGTCGCGAGGATCCCCCGCTCGAGCGCTGCCTCAGCCATCGCGCCACCGCTCCGCCACCCGCACGGCGTCCGCGCTGGGGCCGACGTCGTGGACCCGGACGCACCAGGCGCCCTCGGCCGCGACGAGCGCGCTCAGCGCGGCGGTCGCGTCGTCGCGCTCCAGGGGCGGGCGCGCGCCGGCGTCGTCGGCGAGCAGGTCGCCGAGGAACCGCTTGCGCGAGGTCGCCACCAGCAACGGATACCCCAGGTCGGCGAACGCGTCGAGCCGGCGCAGGACGTTCCAGTTCTGGTCGCCGCCCTTGGAGAACCCGATCCCGGGATCCACGATCACCTGCTCCGGGCGCACGCCCGCCGCCAGCGCCGCCTCCACGGACGCCGCCAGCTCCGCGACCACGTCCGGCACCAGGTCGGCATAGCGGGTCAGGTCCTCGCCGAGCATCCCCGCGGAGTGCCCGCGCCAGTGCATCACGACGTACGAGACTCCGCTCACGGCCGCGACCTCACGGATCCGCGGGTCGGCCAGGCCGCCCGAGACGTCGTTGAGCACACGTGCACCCGCCTCGATCGCGCGCTCGGCGACCTCGGCGCGCATCGTGTCGACCGACACCACGACGCCCTCGGCCGCCAGCGCGCGCACCACCGGCTCGACCCTCGCCAGCTCGGTCGCGGCGTCGACCCGCTCCGCACCGGGACGGGTGGACTCGCCTCCGACGTCCACGACGTCCGCTCCGGCCTCGACGAGCGCGAGCCCGTGCCGGATCGCGGAGTCGGCGTCCAGCCAGCGCCCCCCGTCGGAGAACGAGTCCGGCGTGACGTTCACGACGCCCATCACCTGGCACCGGCCCACGGCCGGCAGGAGCGCGGCGTCACGCCGGGCGAACACTCACTGCCCCTTGATCAGAGCCATCGCCTCGGCCCGCGTGGCCGGGTCCCTCAGCTGGCCTCGGACGGCGCTGGTGATCGTCTTCGCTCCGGGCTTGCGCACCCCGCGCATCGTCATGCAGAGATGCTCGGCCTCGAGCTGGACGATCACGCCCACCGGGTTCAGGGCGTTGCTGAGCGCGTCCGCGATCTGGGTGGTCAGCCGCTCCTGCACCTGCGGGCGGCGCGCGTACACGTCGACCAGCCGCGCGAGCTTCGACAACCCGACCACCCGGCCGTCGGTCGCCGGGATGTAGCCGACGTGCGCGACACCGGTGAACGGCACCAGGTGGTGCTCGCACATCGACCACAGCTCGATGTCCTTGACCAGGATCATCTCGTCGTGGTCGACCGCGAAGGTGCGCGACAGGGCCTCGTCGGGGTCCTGGCGCATGCCCGCGAAGATCTCGCGGTACGCCCGCGCGACCCGAGCCGGGGTGTCCCGCAGGCCGTCGCGCTCCGGGTCGTCGCCGATCGCCGCGAGCAGCTCACGGACGGCGGCCTCCGCGCGTACGGCGTCGAACTCGCCGAGCGCCACGTCAGCCGATCCCCGGGCTCGGCGGCTCCGACGAGCCCCCGACCTGACCGGATCCCGGGCCGTGGACGTCCTCGCCGCCGGCGCCGGGAGCGAGCACGATCGTGCCCTCCTCGTCGTCGGCCTGCGGCTGGGCCGTCCCGTTGATCTCCTTGGGGCTGGTGACCGGCGGGAGCTCGGAGGGGCGCCGCTGGTCCGAGCCCGTCCACGCCGGGCGGACCGGGCGGAGCGTCAGCGCCGAGAAGATCTCGGCGACCTCGGACTTGTCCAGCGTCTCCTTCTCCAGCAGCGCCAGCACCAGCTCGTCGAGGACGTGGCGGTTCTCGACCAGGATGTCGAAGGCCTCCTGGTGCGCGATCGCGATGAAGTTCTTGACCTCCTCGTCGACGATCGCGGCGATCTCCTCGGAGTAGTTGCGGGCGTGCCCGATGTCGCGCCCGAGGAACGGCTGGGAGTCGTTCTCACCGAGCCGCACGGCGCCGATCCGCTCCGTCATGCCGTACTGGGTGACCATCGCGCGGGCGAGGTTCGTCGCCTTCTCGATGTCGTTGGCCGCGCCGGTCGTCGGGTTGTGGAACACCAGCTCCTCCGCGGCCCGGCCACCGAGCATGTACGCGAGCTTGTCGAGCATCTCCGCGCGGGTCTGGGAGTACTTGTCCTCGTCCGGCAGCACCATCGTGTAGCCGAGGGCGCGGCCGCGCGGCAGGATCGTGATCTTGTGTACGGGATCGCTGCCGGGCAGCGCAGCAGCCACGAGCGCGTGCCCGCCCTCGTGGTACGCGGTGATCTTGCGCTCGTGCTCGCTCATCAGACGGGTCCGCTTCTGCGGGCCCGCGACGACGCGGTCGATCGCCTCGTCGAGCGTCTGGTTGTCGATCAGCGCCTGGTCGCTGCGCGCGGTCAGCAGCGCGGCCTCGTTGAGCACGTTGGCGAGGTCCGCACCGGAGAACCCGGGCGTGCGGCGGGCGACCGACTCGAGGTCGACGCCCTCGGCGAGCGGCTTGCCCCGGGAGTGCACCTGGAGGATCGTCAGGCGGCCCTTGAGGTCCGGCGCCTCGACCCCGATCTGGCGGTCGAAGCGGCCGGGGCGCAGCAGCGCCGGGTCGAGGACGTCGGGGCGGTTGGTCGCGGCGATCAGGATCACGCCGCCACGGACGTCGAAGCCGTCCATCTCGACGAGCAGCTGGTTGAGGGTCTGCTCGCGCTCGTCGTGGCCACCGCCCATGCCGGTGCCACGGTGCCGACCGACGGCGTCGATCTCGTCGATGAAGACGATGGCCGGGGCGTTCTCCTTCGCCTGCTCGAACAGGTCCCGGACCCGGCTCGCACCCACGCCCACGAACATCTCGACGAAGTCGGAGCCGGAGATCGAGTAGAACGGGACGCCCGCCTCACCGGCGACGGCACGCGCGAGCAGCGTCTTGCCGGTGCCGGGCGGGCCGTACAGCAGCACGCCCTTGGGGATCTTCGCGCCGACGGCCTGGAACTTCTGCGGCTCGGCGAGGAACTCCTTGATCTCACCGAGCTCCTCGACCGCCTCGTCCGCGCCGGCGACGTCGGCGAACGTGGTCTGCGGCGTGTCCTTGCTGATCAGCTTCGCCTTCGACTTGGCGAACTGCATCACGCGGCCGCCGCCACCCTGCATGCTGTTCATCAGGAAGATGAACAGCAGGAAGATCAGCGCGAACGGCAGCAGGAGACCGAGCAGGTTGCCCAGGAAGCTGGGCTGCGGGATCTGGACGTCGTAGGACTTGAGGTCCTTGTCGGCGTAGGCCTGGTCGGCCTGCTCGATCAGCTGGTTGGCCTGCTGGTTGCTCAGCCAGTGCGCACGGGCCTTCGTGTCGTCGTCGAGGGTCACGCGGACCTCGTTGTCGCCGGCGCCGATGAACGTGGCCTCCGAGACCTTGCCCTGGTCGAAGTAGCGCACCATGGTCGCTGTCTCGACCTCGTCGTACCCGTTGTTGGAGGAGACGAACTGGAGCAGCGCGAGGACCGCGACGACACTGATGATGATCCAGAGCCACGGGCCCTTGAAGATGCGTTTGAGGTCCATGATCCGAGGCGGCGCCTCGCTCCTTTTGCGTGCGAACGGGTACGAGGAACGACGGTACACGGCGCAGCCATGCCCGCGGGCACGCGTCCGCGTACGTCTCCCAGTGGTTTCAACGGTTCGGACGGGGGCGGTGTTCCCGGGGGTCTCGACAGGCTCGACCGGCGAAGGTCGGCTCGACCGGCGGAGGGTCGGCTCGACCGGCGGAGGGTCGGGTCGACCGGCGGAGGGTCGGGTCGACCGGCGGAGGGTCGGCTCAGCTGTAGACGTGCGGCGCGAGCGTGGCGATCTGGCGCAGGTTGCGATAGCGCTCGTCGTAGTCCAGCCCGTACCCCACGACGAAGGCGTTCGGGATGTCGAACCCGACGTAGCGCACGTCGACCGCCATCTGGAGCGCATCGGGCTTGCGCAGCAGCGCGCAGATCTCGACCGAGGCCGGCTTGCGGGAGCGCAGGTTGGACGTCAGCCACGACAGCGTCAGGCCGGAGTCGATGATGTCCTCGACGATCAGGACGTGCCGTCCGGTCAGGTCGGCGTCGAGGTCCTTGAGGATCCGCACCACACCGGACGACGTCGTGCCCGATCCGTAGGACGAGACGGCCATCCAGTCCATCTCGACGTCGCGGTCCAGCGCACGCGCCAGGTCCGCCATCACCATCACGGCGCCCTTGAGGACACCGACGAGGAGCAGGTCCTGCCCTTCGTAGTCCCGGCGGATCTCGGCGGCCATCTCGGCCAGCCGGTCGGCGATCTGCTGCTCGGTCAGAAACGTCTGGTCGACGGCGAGGTCACCCTCGATCTGCGAAGCGTCCACCCCCGAAGCGTCGCACAACGCACGCGGCGGCGCCGCGTACGGGTCCCGGACGCCGGGCGGATCACGCGGGCGGTCGTACGAGGTGGAGCGCGCCGGCGCAGCGCCGGACCACCACGCCGCCGGGAAGCGTCGGCCCGTCCTGGCCGTGCCAGTCGGTGACGAGCGCCTCGCACCCCAGCACGTGGTCGCGCGTCAGCGCACCGGCCGGCGTGCCGGCGCCGACCAGCCAGACCCGCAGCACCCGGGTGCGCAGCGCGGGAGGCGCCGACACCAGCGCTTCCACGTCGACCGTCGTGTCCGGGCGCACGGCCGTACGGGCGAGGACGGCGGCGAGCCCGTCGAGCAGGTCGGCGTCGGCCCGCGACTGGTCGGCGGTCCGCGCCAGCGCGGCGGCGATGCCCGGCCCGAGGGCGTCCTCCAGCACCGGCAGCACCTGGCGACGGACCCGCACCCGCGCGTACGCCGGGTCGGCGTTGTGCGGGTCGTCCCACCAGCTCAGGCCGGCGAGCACGCAGATCCGCTCGGTCTCGGCCCGGCTCAGCGCCAGCAGCGGCCTCCGCCAGCGGCCGGCCACCGGCGCGATCCCGGCGAGCGAGCGCGTCCCCGAGCCACGAGCGAGGCCGAGGAGCACCGTCTCGGCCTGGTCGTCACGGGTGTGCGCGAGCAGGATCGCTGCGGCACCGCGCTGGTCGGCCACCGTCTCGAGCGCGGCACGGCGGGCTTCGCGCGCAGCAGCCTCGGGGCCTCCCGAGGCACCGACCTCGACCCGCCGTACGAGCACGTCGGCGATCCCGAGCCCCCCGACGGCCTCCGCCGCGCGTCGCGCCACCGCCCCGGACCCGTCCTGGAGGCCGTGGTCGACGACCACCGCGACCGGGCGGTGCCCGGCGCGCGGCGCCGCGAACGCAGCGAGGCAGGCGAGCGCGAGCGAGTCGGCTCCGCCGGAGACGCCGAGAACGACCGGCGATCCGGCGGGAAGGTCGCTCAGGGCACGCTCGACGGCGCGCCGCCCGCGCGCGACCAGCGGGTCGAGGCGACGACCGTCAGCCGTGGACACGCCTCACCCAGCGGTCCGGATCCTCGATCTCCTCGGCCGACGGGAGGTTCTCGGGTCCGGCCCACACGGCGTCGAACGCGGCACGCCCGGCCTTCTTCTCCACCGCCCGGACGAACGCGGCACCGTCGCGGTACTGCTTCATCTTGGCGTCGAGGCCGAGCACCTGCCGCAGCAGCCGGTCGACCAGGCCCTCGCCCTTGCGCCGCTGGTCGAACTTGCGCCGGATCGCCTTGACCGACGGGATCACCGACGGCCCCACGCCGTCCATCACGACGTCGGCATGACCCTCCAGGAGCGACATCACGCCGGTGATCCGGGCGACCGCGGCGCGCTGGGCGTCGTTCTGCATCAGCTCGACGAGCGACACCTTCTCGCCGCGCGCGATCCGACCGGCGGCACGTCCGACCTCCGACAGCGAGCGCGCGACGCCCTCGCTGTCGACCTCGGTCGCCTCCACCAGCTCGGCGACCAGCGACTCGATGTGCGGGCGCATCCACGGCACGGCGGTGAACTGCACGCGGTGGGTCTCCTCGTGGAGGCAGACCCACAGGCGGAAGTCGTCCGGATCGACGTCGAGGGTCCGCTCGACGTGCAGGACGTTCGGAGCCACCAGCATCAGCCGCCCGGCCACGGGCGCGTCCGGCGTCGCGCTCGCCGTCGCCGGTGTGAAGAACGGGTCGAACTGGCCGAGCACCTTCGTCGACATGAACGCCAGGGCGGCGCCGACCTCGGCGCCGGTGACCCGCGAGCCCACGCCGCGCGCGACCGGACCCGGTGTCTGGCCCTTCTCCTCCGCGGCGTCGGAGACCTTCGCGAGCAACGGCGCGAGGATCGAGGAGAACGCCGCGACGTTGGCGGCGATCCACCCCGGGCGGTCGACGACGAGCACCGGCGCGGTCGCCGAGCTCGCCTCCAGGCCGGTGAACTCGCGCACCGGTCCCTCCGAGCGAGCAGCACCGGCGCGCAGCGCGTCGACCACCTCCGCGGCCTCGCCCGGCTCGGCGTCGGGGCCCGACTTGACCAGCCGTACGGCCGTGGCGAGGGCGAAGTCCCAGTCGATCAGCGTGGCTGCCATGCCGACGAGCCTACGTGGCCGCGCGAGGTCAGCCCGGACTGCACGCGCAGGCGCTGAGCCGGGCGGCGATGCGGTCGAGGTTCGCTCGCGCGGCCAGGGTCTGCGGGAGCCTGACCCGGTCGGCGAGCGCCACGAACGCCACGGGGGTCCCGCCGGCGTCGACGGTGATGCCCGCCAGCCCGTGCACCCCGCTCAACGTCCCGGTCTTCGCTCGGACCTCCCCGAGCCCCGGATCGGTGCCGGGGGCGGTGAACCGCGCGGCGAGCGACCCGTTGAACCCGGCGACCGGATAGCGGTCGAAGAGGTCCGAGCCGATCACGATCGCGCTCAGCAGGGCACCCACGGTGATCCGGTTGTCGCGGGAGAGCCCGCTCCCGTCGCGCATCCGCACCCCCGTCCAGTCGATCCCGGCCGCCGTGAGGGTGTCCCGGACCGCCGCGACCCCGCCTGCGAACGAGGCCGGCTCCCCTGCCGCGATCGCGACCTGGCGGAGCAGGACCTCCGCGCCCTCGTTGTCGCTGGTCTCAAGCACGGACTGGACGATCTCCGCGACGGTGCCCGACTCGACGGACGCCAGCTCCGTGGAGTCCTCGGGCGCGGAGCGGGGCCTCGGCGTGCCGCTGACGGCGATCCCGTGGGCCCGCAGCCGGGCCGCGAAGACCTGGGCGGCCTGAGCCGCCGGGTCGGCCACGCGCCGCCAGTCGTCCTCGCCCTGGTCGACCCACAGCGCGCTCACGGGCGAGGTGACGAAGCTCGTGATGTAGCCGGGCTCCCAGGTCGGGTTGACCGCCGGGCCGGTGAACAGCGACGCGTCGTACCCCATCCGGACCCGCCCGACGCCGTCAGCACGCAGGCCGGCCGCGGTCTGCTCGGCGAGGTCGTCCAGGGAGGCCTGCGTCGGATAGGACGTCCGGGCCTCGGCGTCGCCACGGTCGGTGAGGTACGGGTCGCCGCCGCCGACCAGCACGATCCGGGCGGTGCCCGACGCGGTCGGCGGCGACCCGGTCGCGTCGGTCGCGGACGACGCGGTGGGCGCGAGCGTCGGGGTCGACGTCGGCGCCGTGGTCGCCGTCGGCTCCGCAGGACCGCCGACGTCGCTCCGCACGACGGTCGTCCGGAACCGCGCGTCGGGGCCGATCGCCCGCATCGCCGCGAGCGACGTGAGGATCTTCTGGGTCGACGCGGGCACGTACGAGCCGGACTCCGACGCCCAGACCTGCTCGCCGGTCCCCAGGTCCGCGACCGCGAAGCCGACGTGGTTGCCCATCGCCTTGCGGCCGAGCAGGCCGGCGACGGCCCTGCGGACCGATCCCGCGTCGAGCCCGGCACCCGAGGCGACGGGCAGCACCTGCTCGACGACGGGCCCGTCGGGCACCGCCGGGTCCAGGGCCGGGAGCACCTCGGCGGTCTCGCACTCGCCGGTGCAGCGCCAGCGGTCGAACGCACCGCCCTCGTACGCCACCGCGCCGCCCGCAGCGACCAGGGCCACGACGGCGAGGAGGATCACCAGGACCGTGCGGATGCCGCCGCGGTCGCTGCGCCGGGCGGTCACGCGCGCACCTCCGCGCACTCCGACCCGTACGCACCGTCGTCGACGACGAGCGGAGACCCGCGGTGCAGCAGCCGCCAGTGGTCCGTGGCAGGGCCGAGGTCGTGGCCTCGTCGCAACCGTGCGACGACGAGGTTCCGCAGGCCCTCGGACGCCTCCGCGACGACCTCGGCGCCCGTGACGGGATAGGCCCCGGCGCCGCGCAGGCGGTACCGGGTCGTGACCAGGACGAAGCACTGAGCGTCCCCCACCTCAGTGCCGCCGTGGCGGACCGACACCACACGCTGCCCGAGCGGGCGGGCCAGGTCGAGGTCGTACGTCAGCGCGGCGTCGAGGCCGTGGACGACGTCGAGGTCGAAGTCGGCCCGGCCGGCGGGTCGGTCGGGACCGGGGGCGTTCGTGAGGGTGTCGGGGTGGTGCGGTCCGGCCGAGCTGGTCGCGGCGAAGAACCCCGCCGCCTGCTCGAGGTGCTCCCGCAGCCGACGTCCGTCGACGAGCACGGCGACGGGTCGGTGGTCGTGGGGACACAGGGCGTCGACGTGGCGCCGCAGCACGGCCCCGGCCGGCAGGACGGCCGTACGGCTGGGCGGGGCGGTGGCGCACAGCAGCGGCAGGTGGTCCAGCCCGACGTCGCGCAGAGGTCGCCGGACCCCGTCGGCCGCCGCGTGCGCGAGCAGGTCGACCGACGCCGACGGACGGTAGCGCGCCTCGACCGCATCGATCGTCCGGGCCACCTGGCCGACGACCTCGGCGCCGCGTCGTCGGGCCCCGACGTGCTCCGCAGCGACGGCCTCGACCACGTCCGGGTACTCGGGCACCGCGGCCGTGTCGAGCAGCGTCGACCGTGCGCTCACCAGGTGCCACCGCCGGTCGGAACCGTACCGAAGCCCGACGTCGACCCGTCCGACCCGCATCCCCCAGCACAACGGCTGGGTGACGAGGACCTCCCGCCCGGTCCCGGGCTGCACGACCCGCCGCTCGGCGACCTCGACGTGGGAGTGCCCGGCGACCACGACGTCCACGCCCGCGACCTCGCGCGCCAGGCGGAGCGCGACGTTCTCGCCGGCCGCGGCCTCGGCGTCGTCGTGCTCGACGCCCGAGTGGATCAGGACGACCACCACGTCGGCCCCGCGATCACGCGCCTCGTCGACCAGCGCCGGCGCCTCGGCCACGGGGTCGTCGATCCGCAGACCGCGCTCGGCCGCGTGCGCGACCACGACCCGCGCTGCGGTCGTCAGACCGACCACGCCGACCCGTACCGGCGGGCGGGCGGCCTCGACGACCACGTCGCGCAGCAGCACCGCTCCGAGGAGCCGCTCGCCCGTCGGCTCGGCCCGGACGTTGCCGGCGAGGATCGGCGCCTCGAGCTGCCGCGCGAACGCCTGCAGCGCGTCCACGCCGTCGTCCAGGTCGTGGTTCCCGAGTGCGACGGCGTCGTAGCCGATCAGGTTCATCGCCGCCGCCACCGGGTGGGTGGGCTGCTCGGTGCCGGCGACCCGCGCAGAGTCCGCAGCATCCAGCGCACCGCCCTGGAGCAGGTCCCCGGCATCCAGCACCATCGCCACGCTGGTCTCCGCCCGGACTCCGTCGACCACGGACGCCACCTTCGCGAGGCCGATCCCGTGCCCGAGCGCATCGGCGTACGGCGCGTCCGCGGCGTAGTCGAAGTGGCGGACCTGGCCGTGCAGGTCGGTCGTCGCCAGCAGGGTCGTCGTCGCGGTCGGGCCGGTCATCGTTCCCCCCGCACGCAGGCAGGCGTACCGTGGAGATGCAGAGGCGCCCCGGTGGGTGTCGTCGCCAGATCGGCGTGCCGGAGCAGGTTGTTGCGTCCGTCACACCGCAGGACCCCGTACGCGAGAACTCCGTCCACGTACGAGAGACTAGCGAGGGTCGTCAGCGCCCCGACGGGCGTCCACGCACCGCACCGCACGAGCCAACGGAGGAAATGTGCTGGAGTTCGACGTCACGGTCGAGATCCCCAAGGGCGTACGCAACAAGTACGAGGTCGACCACAAGTCCGGTCGGATCCGACTCGACCGCACGCTCTTCACCTCGACCCAGTACCCGGCCGACTACGGCTTCATCGAGAACAGCCTCGGCCAGGACGGCGACCCGCTGGACGCGCTCGTGCTGCTCTCCGAGCCGACCTTCCCCGGCTGCCTGATCCGCGCGCGAACGATCGGGATGTTCCGGATGACCGACGAGGCCGGCGGCGACGACAAGGTGCTGTGCGTGCCGGTCGACGACCCGCGCCAGGAGCACCTGCAGGACATCCGGCACGTGCCGGAGTTCGACCGGCTCGAGATCCAGCACTTCTTCGAGGTCTACAAGGACCTCGAGCCCGGCAAGTCCGTCGAGGGCGCGGAGTGGGTCGGCCGTCGCGAGGCCGAGGACGAGGTCGAGGCGTCGTTCAAGCGGTTCGAGGTCGAGGGCTACGGCGACCACTGAGCCGCCGCGCTGAGCGGTGGCCGTCGGGCTGAGGCTGGCCGAGCGCCAGCGCCGACGCCTCAGGCACCCAGCTCGGTGACTCGGACCCCGTCGAACTTGCGGAAGTCGCGGTCGAACGTCACCACTCTCGCCCCGAGCGCGGTGGCGGTCGCCGCGACGTAGACATCCGTCACGAGATTCGCTGACGCGCCAGAGGCACGCGCGATGCGCGCGAACTCCCGCAACGCCCGGACGTCTCCGGAATACGTCAGGTACGTCGGCTGCCGCATGACGGTCTCGGCAAACCTCCACGCTTGGGCAAAGGTCGCCGGAACCGGGAACACCCGGCGGTTCGTCACGATCCGTGCGAACGCGACCCAGATCAGGTCCGGGACCGTGACCGGCTCACCCGAACGCGCCGAATCACTCCACCACGCCGTGGCGACGTCATGGTGGGGATGGTCCGGCCGGTAGAGCGCGAGAAGGACATTGGCATCGACAACGTTCATCGGCGCAAGTCCAGGCGCGGAGTGACGTCGTCATCCGCCGCGTCGGCGATCGAGGCGTTGCTGCTCGGGTCGATTCCTGCGGCCAGACCCGTGCCACCCTCGAAGACGGGCAGTCGCACCTCGGCGACCGGGACGGGCTGCGCGAGGTAGCGGCGGAGCGAGTCCTCGACGATCTCGCCCAGAGTCGCGTCGCGTTCGCGTGCTCGAGCCTTCGCCAACTCAAGCAAGCGATCGTCGATCGTCACCGTCGTACGCATGTGATGACGTTAGCATCGCACGCGGTGCATCACGTGCATCACACTCGTCGACCAGCGGAGCCGAATCCGGTCGAGGGGACTCCGCCGGCGCCGCGATCAGACGCGGGCCGCGAGGTCCGGGAGGGTCCAGGCGTTGACCGGGACCACCTGGACGTTCTTGCCGGGACGCGGCGCCTCGATCATCCAGCCGTCCCCGAGGTAGAGCGCGACGTGGTAGATCGAGCTCGGACCCCCGCGGCTCCAGAACAGCAGGTCGCCCCGCCGCGCGTCGGACAGCGCGATCGGCGTCGAGACGGCGTACTGGGCGCCGCTGAAGTGCGGGAGTGACCGCCCGCCGGCCTGCCAAGCCCGCATGGTGAGCCCCGAGCAGTCCCAGATGTCCGGTCCGGCGCCCGCCCAGACGTACGGCTCGCCGACCTGCTCCATCGCGTACGCGATCGCGGCCTCGACGCCCTTGCGACGCTTCGGCGGATCCGCGGCCGGCGCCGGCACCGGCTCCGGGAGGGGTGCCGCGTCGCCGCCGGGGTCAGGAGCGGGCTGCGCCGGCGTCGCCTGGCCGGGATCCGGCAGGTCAGGCGACGCGGCCGCGGCCTGGGCCTCCTGCGCCAGCTGCTCGAGCGCCCGCTGGCGCCGACGAGCGAGCTGCACGGAGATCCCCTCGGCGTGGGCGACGTCGCGCATCGCCTGGTCCCGCTCCTGCGCCAACGCCTCACGGGCCTGCTCGGCGGCCTTCACCGCCGCGGCGGCGTCACGCTTCGCCTGCGCGGACTCCGCCGCTCGCGCACGCTGGTCGACGAGAGCGGCGTCGGCCTTGGTCTGCATCGTGCGGGCCACCGTGCGGGCCGACGCGTACCGGGCGAGCGCGGCCTCGCTCGCCTCCGTCATCGTGCTGTAGGCGCTGATCCCGTCGAGCAGCGTCTCCGGTCCGCCGCCTCCGATCACCACCCGGAGGTTCTCGTACGGCGCCTGCCCGTCGAGCCCCGCGAGCACGAGGCGCTCGAGCGCGATCCGCTGCTCCTCGACGGACGCAGCGGCGGACTCGGCGTCGGCCGTCGCCTTCGCGGCGGCGCTGCGCGCGCGACGCAGCTCGTACATCGCGCCGTTGTAGGCCTCGGCGGCCGCCGCGGCGTCGGCCTCCAGGGTCTCCACACGCGATGTCGCGGCGTCGAGCCGGTCGCGGATCGCGTCGGCGTCGCCGGCAGCGGCCTGGGCGTTGCGGCGGGCCTGGTCGACCTCGGCCTGGCTGGGCGTGCCCGGCGGGTCGTTCGGGGCGGCGACGGCGTGGGTGGTCGGGACGCAGAGCGCAGCACCGCAGGCCGCGGCCGCGAGCCGCGACGCCGTGATGCGCCAGGCCGTACCCACCGCTCCCCTTCCACTCACGACGGTCCGCAGAACCGCCGGTCGGAACCGCCCGGGCGGAGCCGGGCTCTCTGCGCACACTACGTCAGTGCGGCGTCCACCACGCCCCGAGCGGCGGATTGGACCTCCGCCAGGTGGTCGGCGCCCCGGAAGGACTCGGCGTAGATCTTGTAGACGTCCTCGGTCCCCGACGGCCGGGCAGCGAACCACGCCGACTCCGTCGTGACCTTCAGCCCGCCGATCGCGGCGCCGTTGCCCGGGGCCTCGGTGAGCACCGACGTGATCGGCTCTCCGACGAGCTCGGTGGCCGTGATCGCGTCGGCCGACAGCGCGCCGAGCCTCTTCTTCTGCTCGCGGGTCGCCGGGGAGTCGACCCGGGCGTACGCGGGGTCGCCGTGCTGCGCGGTCAGGCCCGCGTAGTGCTGGCTCGCCGAACGACCGGTCACCGCCTGGATCTCGGCCGCCAGCAGGGCCAGGATGATCCCGTCCTTGTCGGTCGTCCACACCGACCCGTCGCGGCGCAGGAACGACGCGCCCGCGCTCTCCTCGCCGCCGAACACCGCGGACCCGCCGATCAGCGGGTCGACGAACCACTTGAACCCGACCGGCACCTCGTACAGCGTCCGGCCCGCGGCCGCGACCACCCGGTCGATCATGCTCGACGACACCACGGTCTTGCCGACGGCGGCGCCGGCGTCGAAGTCGCGGTGCTCGAGGAGGTAGGTGATGGCGACGGCGAGGTAGTGGTTCGGGTTCATCAGGCCGGCGTCCGGCGTGACGATGCCGTGCCGGTCGGCGTCGGCGTCGTTGCCGGTCGCCACGTCGTAGCGGTCGCGCTGCGCGACCAGCGACGCCATCGCGTACGGCGAGGAGCAGTCCATCCGGATCTTGCCGTCGTGGTCGAGCGTCATGAACGCCCACCGCGGATCGACGGTGTCGTTGACGACGCTCAGGTCCAGTCCGTACCGCTCGCCGATCCGGCCCCAGTAGGCGACCGACGCACCCCCGAGCGGGTCGGCACCGATCCGTACGCCGGCCCGCGCGACCGCCTCGAGGTCCAGGATCGAGCCCAGGTCGTCGACGTAGTGGGTGAGGAAGTCGTACGAGCCGACCGTCTCGCGGACCTCGTCGGTGCTCGCGCGCTTCACCCCCCGCAGGCCGTCGCGGAGCAACGCGTTGGCGCGGTCCTGGATGGGGCCGGTGACGTCCGAGCCGGCCGGGCCGCCGTGCGGCGGGTTGTACTTGAAGCCGCCGTCGCGCGGCGGGTTGTGCGACGGGGTGATCACGATCCCGTCGACCTGTCCGTGCTGTCCGAGACCGTTCAGGCGCAGGATGGCGTGCGAGACCGCCGGGGTGGGCGTGTAGCCGTCCTCGGCGTCGACCAGCGTCACGACGCCGTTGCCGACGAGCACCTCGAGCGCGCTGCGCCACGCCGGGAGCGAGAGCGCGTGCGTGTCGCGTCCGACCAGCAGCGGCCCGTCGATCCCGGCGGCAGTCCGGTGATCGACGATCGCTTGGGTCGTGGCCAGGATGTGCGCCTCGTTGAACGCACCGTCGAGGCTCGAGCCGCGGTGCCCGCTCGTGCCGAACGCCACCTGCTGGGCGGGGTCGTCCGGGTCGGGCCGCACGTCGTAGTACGCCGCCGCGAGTGCGTCGAGGTCGACCAGGTCATCGGGCTGCGCCGGCTGTCCGGCCCGTGGGTGCACCATGGCCTCACCCTAGGCGGGGCGGACCCTCCCCGTCGCGGCGCCGATGAGTTCGTGCGCCCCGAGACGTCGGTACAGCACCACGACCACGACGGCAGGGGCGCACGATGACGAAGGTGATCTACCACGCGACGATGTCGCTGGACGGCTACGTGGCGGGGCCGGGCGGCGACATGAGCTGGGTGCGGGGGTTCGCCGGCGGCCCGAACGAGCCGGTGGACCGCCTGCTGGACCGCATCGGCGCCCTGCTGATCGGCGGGGGCACCTTCCACGGGACTCCGGCCGTCACGGCCGCGCGCGACACCGACACCCGGCCGGCGAGCAGCGAGGAGGGGACCCCGTACGGCGGCGCGTGGCGCGGGCCGATGGTCGTGCACACCCACGAGGGCGACCCGGCCCCCGTCGAGGGCTACGAGAAGATCGGCGGCGACATCCGGGCGGCCGCGGGCCACGCGATCGAACGGGCCGCCGGCGGCGACGTCGCGGTGCTCGGCCCGACGACCGCAGCGCGCCTGCTGATGGCCGGGATGCTCGACGAGGTCCTGCTGCACGTGGCACCGGTCCTGCTCGGCGGGTCGGTGCGGGCGCTGTCGCTCCCGGCCGACCGCCCGTACCGGCTGACGGAGGTCGAGCGCTCTTTCGCCGGCGACGTCACGAACCTCTGGTACCGGGTCGACCGTGGCTGAGCCCACGATTCGACGCGTTTCCCACCGATCCGGTGTCTCGGTTCGGTGGTGAATCCGTCGAATCGGGCGCGCTAGAGGGCGGAGGGGTCGAGGAGTGCCGTACGGAGCGTGCCGAGGCCGATGCTGCCGACACCGAGCGCCTCGGCGTGGAACGCCTTCAGCTCGGGCCCGTGCTCCGCGACCCACGCGTCGCGCAGCTGCTCCCAGAGCCGCTGGCCGACCTTGTACGACGGTGCCTGGCCCGCCCAGCCGAGGTAACGGTCGGACTCGAACCGCACGAACGGCTCGTTCATGTTGACGTGCTCCAGCATGAAGGGGAAGACGTCCTCGCCGGTCCAGCGTCCGGAACCGTCAGGCTTCTCCAGGCGCAGGTGGGCGCCGATGTCCGCGACGACCCGGGCCGCACGCATCCGCTGCCCGTCGAGCATGCCGAGCCGGTCCGCCGGGTCGTCGAGGTAGCCGAGGTCGGCCATCAGCCGCTCCGCGTACAGCGCCCAGCCCTCGCCGTGGCCGGAGTTCCAGTTCAGGCGGCGCCAGCCGTTCAGCTGCCCGCTGTTGTAGGTCGCGAGTCCGATCTGGAGGTGATGCCCCGGCACTCCCTCGTGGTACACCGTCGTCAGCTCGCGCCACGGGTCGAACGCGTCGACACCCTCGGGCACGCTCCACCACATCCGCCCGGCGCGGGTGAAGTCCTCGCTCGGTCCGGTGTAGTAGATCCCGCCCTCCTGCGTCGGCGCGATCCGGCACTCCAGCCGACGCACCGGCTCCGGGATCTCGAAGTGCATCGCGCCGAGATCGTCCACGGCGCGGTCGCTCACCCGCTGCATCCAGGCCTGGAGCGCATCGGTCCCGTGCAGGCGCCGCCCCGGGTCGGACTCGAGGTGCGCCACGACCTCCTTCACGCCGGCGCCGGGCAGGATCGCGTCCGCGGCCGCCTCCTGCTCGGACACCATCCGTGCGAGCTCCTCGACGCCCCAGGCGTAGGTCTCCTCGAGGTCGATCTCGACGCCGACGAACCCGCGGGACGCCAGTGCGTACCAGTCACGCCCGACCGCGTCCTCCCGCCGCGCGTGCGGCGCGAGCTCATCGCGCAGGAACCGCCGCAGGTGGGCGTACGCTCCGGCGGCGCGCTCGGCGCCGTCGCGCAGGTGGCCGCGCAGCTCGTCCGGTGCCTTCGGGGACGAGGCCGTCCGTCCGAAGAACCCGTGGACCGGGTCGGCGTGCCGCTCCGCCTGCGCCGCGACGGCCTCGACCTGCCGGATCGCCGGCGTCGTGCCCGAGCGGATTCCGGCGCGCAGCGACGCGACGTACCCGGCCATCGCCGACGGCAGCCGGTGCATCCGGTCGGCGACGTGCTCCCAGTGCTCCGTCGTGTCGGTGGGCATCAGGTCGAAGATCTCGCGCAGACCCTGGGCCGGTGACGCCAGCACGTTGAGGTCGGCCATCCAGAACCCGGCGTCGTGCTGCTCCGCCTCCAGCTCGAGGGTCCGGATCAGCTCGGCCCGCGTGATCCGGTCGACCGCGTCCGTCGGCTCGGCAGCCCGTACGGCCGTCAGTGTCCGCCGTGTCGCGAGGTCCCGCGCGGCGTGGCCGTCCGGGGACAGGTCGGCGTACGCGCCCTCGCGTCCAGGGCGGCCGAGCTCGACGTGCAGCTCGGGGACCAGGTCGAGCAGCTGGTCGAGCCAGCGCTCGGCGAGCTCGTCGATCGGCGTCGGGGTTCGCGGCTCACGCTCCATCTGCCCGACCGTACGCGAGCGAGTCGTCCCCGATTCGACGGGTTCCCCACCGAACTCGGGCGGCAGTTCGGTGGGAAGGCCGTCGAATCAGGTGCGCGGGACGAGGACGCAGTCGCCGCAGTAGCCGCCGCCGGGAATGCGGTAGTACAGGCAGCACGAGCGCCGTACGAACCCGCTCGCCGTCACCTCCCCGGTGCCGTTGAGCAGATCGGCCGACTGCAGCAGCGTTCGCGCCACCTGGTGCGCCCGGTCGACGAGGTCGGGGCGCGTCGCCCGCAGGGCCGCGACTGCGCCGAACAGCGCGGATGCCGCGTTGCCGCGCAGCACGGTCCGCGACACGGCGTACCTCTCGGCAAGGCGCTCGACGATCGGGGCGACGGTGCCCGCGAGGGTGTCGCTCAGCGCGGGTACGGGGTCGTCCGCGGCGACCTTCGGCGACGTGGAAGCGGTGGCCGCGAGCGGCCAGGGTCCGGTCTCGAACGTCCGGGTCAGCGTCGAGTCGGGCAGCAGCGGCGGGAGCGCGACGCCGAGCGCTGCGGCGCCGAGCCCCGGCGACAGGAGTCGCGCGAACAGCCCCAACGACATCGTCGACGCGGCGACCCTGACCTCGACGTCGGAGCGCGCGACTCCGGCGAGGTACGCCCGGGTGTAGGCGACCCGGTCGTCGAACCCGTCGTCACGGAGCAGGTCGGAGAGCGGGCGCCAGATGCCGGACGGGGCGGTCGGCTCGGGCGCCGACGCGAGGGCGAAGTACGGGCCGAGCGCCGAGACGGCGGCGTACGGATCGCTCACCGTTCCTCCTCGAAGTCGCTACGCGGGCGGGCGGCGCTTGCTACTGTCCGGCCGTGCCCGATCTTCCCCCACCGGCCGCACCGTACGCCGCCGCCCCACCTCCGGCTCGGCGGTCGCACCGCGACCCGCGCGGGGCGGTCGTGCTCGTCGTGCTCGGAGGGTTGCTCCTGACCGGCTCGCTCGCACTCACGTCCGCGGTGGGCTTCGTGCTCGAGCGCGCGTTCCCGACCGAGAGCGTCGACCTCGGCGGGTCCCCCGCGTCCGAGGCGCTCTCCCGAGGACCCGCCCCGGGATCGGTGATCCTGTCGGTGACCGCGACGAGACCACCTTCAACCCACAATCGCGGGATTCGTCGTCACCGAGAGCGAGGACTTCGGCGCGTTCCTCACCTTCGCGTTCGTCGCTTGACTGGTCTCGACGGGCGCCGTGGGCAGCCCCGGCTCGGCTTCGGCTGCTGATGGGCAGGAGCGTCTGGCTGGTGGCCGCGCAGAGCCGACGGACGACACTCGTCCGGGCCGAGGGTGACCCACCGCGCTGCTAGCGTCCGGAGCGTGTCCGACCTCCCCTCGCCCACGCCGTACCCCACCCCAGGCGCTCCTTCACCCGGAGGCCGGAACCGCTCGGCGCGCGGCCCGACCCTGCTGATCGCGTCGGGAGTCCTGCTCCTCGTGCTCGCGCTGTTCTCGGGCATCGGCGGTGTGCTCCTCCTCGCGAAATCGGTCCCGACCGGCATCGTCACGAGCGGTGGCGCACCGGGCGCGGCCGCGCTCGCGAGCGGAGCGGTTCCGGGGAGCGCGAGCCTCGAGGTGCGGGGCGGCACGACGTACACCGTGTGGTCCACCGGGGACGCCGCCGACGGCCTCGGCTGGGTGGCCCAGGACGCGATCGCCGTGCGCTGCGACGACGGCGAGGAGCCTCCGGTGTCCTCCGTCATGGTGGCCGGACGGACCACCTCGGGGATGTTCTCCGCGGCGTCGGTGATCGACTTCGAACCCGTCTCCGACGGGACGTGCGAGGTGACGGTCGGCGGGAACGCGTTCGAGAGCGCCAGCGGGTTCGTGGTCACCGAAGGTCACCAGTCAGGGTCGATCTTCGGATCGTTCTTCGCCTACGTCGGGGGCGCAGCGGTCGCGATCATCGCGGCGATCGGTGCCGGGCTGCTCGGCGGGGCGCTCCTGGTGGCGGGGATCGTATGGCGGATCGCTACGCCGCGGCCCTGAAGGCCTGCGCGGCTCAGCCGGCGGGGGGCAGGAGCAGCGTACGCATCGTGCCGGTGAACGCCTCGACGTCGACGTCCGCATCGAGCGAGCGCTGCGCGCCCATGCCGATGCCGAGGCTGAGCAGCGCGGTCGCGGTCTGCTCCGGGCTCAGCGCGAGCCGCACTCCCGCGTCGGCCACGAGGCTGCGCAGGACCTCGGCGATCGTGCCGCGGATCTGCCGGTGCCGCGTCGCCAGCTCCGTCGCGACGTACGGGCTCTGGCGCACGACGGCGGCGAACTCGACCTCGAGCGCGGTCCAGCGGGGCTGTCCGAGCCGCCGGTGCAGCCATCCGCCGAATCCCGCCAGCAGACCTTCGTACGTCTCCGCGCCGGCCAGCGACTCCATCACCTCGGTGACCATCTCGGCGTGGATCTGGTCGAGGACGGCGAGGCCGAGCTCTTCCTTGCTCTTGAAGTTCGAGTAGACCGCGCCCTTGGAGTAGCCGGCCTCGAGCGCGACCCGGTCGAGCGTCGTGACGCCGTAGCCCTCGTCCAGGAACAACCGCCGCGCGGTCTCGACCAGCGCGGCACGGGTCTGCGCCTGTCGCTGCGCCCGGGTGACCGATCCCGACGTCCGTACGGCCATCGACTCCTCCTCCGACCCGATCCAGGCAAAATGTGACATCAAGAGTGTTGCATCAAGTCCAGATACCGTTAGTATCTGACTCGTGATCTCCCACGATATCCTCATCATCGGCACGGGCTTCTCCGGCATGGGGACCGCCATCAAGCTCGAGGAAGCCGGCTACGACGACTTCGTCGTGCTCGAGAAGGCCGACGAGGTCGGCGGCACGTGGCGCGACAACACCTACCCGGGGTGCGAGTGCGACATCCCGAGCCACATGTACTCCTTCTCCTACGACCTCAACCCGACCTGGTCGAAGTCGTTCTCCACCCAGCCCGAGATCTGGGACTACATGCGCAAGGTCGCCGACCAACGCGGCGTACGCAAGCGGGTGCACTTCGGCAAGGAGGTCACCGGGGCGCGCTGGGACGAGGAGCGCAACCGATGGGAGGTGCGGACCAGCGACGGCGACGTGTACGACGCCCGCGTGGTCGTCTCCGGCGTCGGCGGGCTCCACATCCCGAACATCCCCGAGATCGCCGGCGCCGAGTCCTTCGCGGGGCCGCGGTTCCACTCGGCGCAGTGGGACCACGCCGTCGACCTGACCGGCAAGCGGGTCGCGGTGATCGGGACCGGCGCGAGCGCGATCCAGTTCGTGCCGATCATCGCGGAGCAGACCGAGCACCTCACGCTGTTCCAGCGCACCCCCCCGTGGGTGCTGCCGAAGAACGACAAGCCGATCGGCCCGTGGAAGCAGAAGGCGCTGGAGGCCGTCCCCGGCCTCAACCGCGCGTACCGCGACACCCTCTACTGGGCGCTGGAGTCGCGGGCGATCACGTTCAACGGGCACGTGCCGGCGTTCCTGCGCTGGGCGGAGAAGATCGTCGAGCGGCACATCGCCCGCAGCGTCACCGACCCCGAGACCCGCGCGAAGCTGACCCCGGACTACCGGATGGGCTGCAAGCGGGTGCTGCAGTCCAACACGTACTACCCGACCTTCAACCGCGACGACGTGACCCTGGAGACCACCGGGATCGACCGGATCGTCCCCGAGGGCGTGGTCGACCGAGACGGCGTGCTGCACGAGGCCGACGTGATCGTCTACGGCACCGGCTTCCACGTCGTCGACGCGTTCGACTACCTGGACATCAAGGGTCGTGGCGGGGCCGATCTCGCGACCACCTTCCGTGACGAGGGCGTGGAGACGTACCTCGGGATCACCGTGCACCGCTTCCCGAACCTGTTCTTCCTGCTCGGCCCCAACACCGCGCTCGGCCACAACTCGGTGGTCTTCATGATCGAGCAGCAGGCGAAGTACGTGATCCGGTCGCTGACCGAGATGGCGCGCCAGCGTGCCGACGCGATGGAACCGACCAGGCTGGCCCAGGACGCGTTCAACGCCGACATCCAGCACCGGGTGAAGAAGGGGATCTGGACCCAGGGCGGCTGCACCTCCTGGTACCTCGACTCCCAGGGCAACAACCGGACGATCTGGCCGAAGTTCACGTTCCAGTACTGGTGGGACACCCGCAAGGTGCGCGAGCACGACTACGTCTTCACGCGCGCCCGGGAGCGGGCTAGCGTCTCGGCATGAGCACGGGGTCTCGACAGGCTCGACCGGCGGGGGAACAGGCTCGACCGGCGGGGGAACAGGCTCGACCGGCGGGGATGCTGCCGCCCGGACCGCGCTGGCCTGCCGCGGCCCAGACGATCGGGTTCATCCGGTTCCGGGAGGCGTTCGGCCACCATCTCGAGCGCAGGTACGGGCGGGCGCACACCGTACGGATCCTGCCGGGGCCCCGCACGGTAGTGGTGATCAGCGACACCGAGCAGATCAAGCAGGTGTTCGCAGGCGACCCGGCGGACTTCCACGCCGGCGAGGGCAACGTCGTGCTCAAGCCCGTGATGGGCGACCACTCGGTGCTGCTCACCGACGAGGCCGAGCACAAGCGGGCCCGGAGCCTGCTGATGCCCGCGTTCAACGGCGCCGCGCTGCGCGGCTACTGCGGCCTGGTCGAGACGATCGCGAAGTCCGAGGTCGACCGCTGGCGGGACGGACAGCGTCTGCCGACGCACGAGCGGATGAACGCCTTCACGCTCGAGGTGATCCTCCAGGTCGTCTTCGGCGTGACCGACGAGTCGCGACTCAGGGCTCTGCGGCCCCGGGTGGCGCGGATGGTCCAGGTCTCGCCCCGGCTGTTCCTCGGCTGGGTCTTCCCGAGGCTCCGCCGGTACGGCGTGTGGCGGCGGTACTTCGACAACCAGCGCGCCGTGGACGGGCTGATCTACGCCGAGATCGCGGAACGCCGCGCAGCGAGCGACCTGGCCGAGCGCGAGGACGTGCTGTCGCGTCTGCTGGCGGTCGGGGACGGCGACGACGGCGCGGGCGACGAGGCGCCCCTGACGGATCCGGAGCTCCGCGACCAGCTCGTGACCCTGCTCCTCGCCGGGCACGAGACGACCGCGTCCGCCCTGTCGTGGACGCTGCACGAGCTCGGCGCGAACCCGCACGTCCAGGCCGAGGCGCTGCGGGCCGCCGACTCCGGTGACGACACCTTCCTGGAGGCGTGCCTGAAGGAAGGGATGCGGCTGCACCCCGTGATCGACCAGGTCGCCCGCCGGCTCACGCGCGAGCAGACCATCGGCCCGTGGACGCTGCCGGCGGGAACGGTCGTGTCACCGTCGATCTGGATGTCGCACCTCTCCGACGACCACTTCGACGACGCGCACCGCTTCCGGCCCCGGCGCTTCCTCGACGACAAGATCGCCCCGAACACCTGGATCCCGTTCGGCGGCGGGGTGCGGCGCTGCATCGGTGCCGGGTTCTCGCTGATGGAGGGGACGGTGGCGCTGCGGGAGATCCTGAGCCGCTACCGCGTCACGATCGACGCGCAGGAGACGGTGATGGTCCGCAACATCACCCACGTCCCCCGTCACGGCGCCCCGGTCACCCTCCACTCCCGCTGACGAGTCGCCCCTGGCGCGGTCGCGAGTCATTCGTGGCGCGGTCGCGAGTCATTCGTGGCGCGGTCGCGAGTCATTCGTAGCGTCGTCGCCCGTACGGATGCGTTGCCGGCAACGCAAACGGGATCCGGGCAACGCAACGGCACGCGATTCGTCCGTGCCACGAACCACGATGCGTTGCCGGCAACGCAAAGCAGCAGGCCCGCGGCCCGTACGTGCCTGCGTCTGCGCCACGCGGATGCAGGTGCCTGCAGACGAACCACCCCGGCGTGCGCAGCGCAGGCACCTCCGTACGCGCTGCGCGGGACGGACCGCACATGCCTGCGGACGAACCCGCTCCGCGTACCGAACGCAGGCATCTCCGTACGCGCGTACCGAACGCAGGCACGTAGGTCCTCGCGAAGCGCGGTCGTGGAGCCGCACAGCCGCGCCCCTGTTCAGGTAAGCGTTCGCTTAGGTACGCTCGGGCCATGCGTGCTGTTCAGATCACCACACTCGACGGGCCTTCGGCCGTGGAGGTCGTCGACATCGACGCCCCCGCGCCCGGCCCGGACCAGATCGTCATCGACGTCCGCGCGGCCGGGGTCTCGTTCCCGGAGGTGCTCCAGACCCGAGGGCTCTACCAGGTCAAGCCCGAGCTGCCGTTCGTCCCCGGGTCGGAGATCGCCGGCGTCGTCGCGACTGCCCCCGAGGGCTCCGGGTTCGCCCCCGGCGACCGCGTCGCGGCTCTGCCGATGCTCGGCGGATTCTCCGAGCAGGTCGTGACGAACGCCGACCTGACCTTCCGCCTGCCGGACAACGTCTCCTTCGAGCAGGGCGCCGGCCTCCCGCTGAACTACCTGACCGCGCACTTCGCGCTGCTCGCCCGCGGCCGGATGCAGGCGGGCGAGACCGTGCTGGTCCACGGCGCCGCCGGTGGCGTGGGCACCGCATCGATCCAGGTCGCGAAGGCGTTCGGCGCGGGCCAGGTGATCGCCGTCGTCTCGACCGAGGAGAAGGGGGACGTGGCCGTCGCGGCGGGCGCCGACACGTACGTCCTCGCCGACGGGTTCCGTGACGCGGTCAAGGAGGTCACCGAGAAGCGCGGCGTGGACATCGTCGTCGACCCGGTCGGCGGCGACCGGTTCACCGACTCGCTGCGCTGCCTCGCCGATGACGGACGCCTGCTCGTGATCGGCTTCACCGCCGGCTCCATCCCGGAGGTCAAGGTCAACCGTCTGCTGCTCAACAACCTCGACGTGGTCGGCGTCGGCTGGGGGGCGTACGTGCTCAAGCGACCCGGGTACGTGGCGGCCCAGTGGCAGGAGCTGGTCCCGCACCTCGAGTCCGGAGCGCTCGCCCCGCCGATCGGTGGCACGTTCGGACTGGCCGACGCCTCCAAGGCGCTCGAGGCGATCGACACGCGCGCTGCGCTGGGCAAGGTCGTCCTCGTCCCCTGAGCGAGCCGAAGGGACGGGCCGACGGTCCCCCCGCCACCGTCGGCCCGTCGCCTCAGTCGGTGTTGCCCTTGAGGATCTCGTCCTCGATGGTGCCGCCGAGCCCCTCGGACTCGGGGTCGTACCCGTGCAGCCCGCCGGTCACCGCGTACTCCTCCTCCGGGGACAGCACGAGCCGGTGCCGGCCCCACAGGCCGAACGCCAGCAGGCCGAGCACGTAGAGGATCGCGATCGCGATCACGGCCGTGCGGTACGCGTCGTTCAGGAGGATGCCGACGAACGTGACGACGGCGATGATCCCGGCGACCACCGCACCGGGGATGCCCACCGGGCTGCGGTACGGGCGGACGGCGCTCGGGAACTTCCGGCGCAGCATCACGTACGCGACCATCTGGAGCAGGTACGCGATCACGGCACCCCACACGGCGATGTTGAGCACCACGTCGCCGGCTCCGTCGATCGAGTCGACGGCGACGAGCGCGATGAACCCGATCACGGCGCCGGCCACCAGCGCCACCCACGGGGTCTGGCGCGCCCCCGTGAGGGACAGGAACTTCGGGTAGTACCCGGCCCGTGACAGCGAGTACATGTTGCGGCCGTACGCGAACATGATGCCCTGCAGGCTCGCCAGCAGGCCGATCAGCGCGAAGGCGGAGAGCAGCGCCGCGACGTCGTCGGACATGAACCCGCGGAACCCGTCGAGCAGCGGCTCGCCCGCGACCCGCAGCGCCTCCGACCCGGTGACGGCGGGGTTGAGGAAGAACACCAACGACGCGCACGCCACGAGCGTGACCATGCCCCAGATCCCGGCGCGCGGGATGTCCTTCTGCGGCTCGTGCGCCTCCTCGGCCGCCAGCGGGAGCTCCTCGATCCCGAGGAAGAACCACATCGCGAACGGCAGCGCGTACAGAACGCCCTCGAACCCGAACGGGAGGAACGTCGAGTTGCCCGGGTCGGGCTCGATGTCCAGGAGGCGGCCGAAGTCGACCGCGCCGTTCGCGACGGCGAGGATGCCGAAGAGCAGGAGGATCCCGATCGAGATGACGGCGACGACGATGGCGAACTTGAACGAGATCGCCGCGCCCGCCGAGTTCAGGCCGACGAAGATCGCGTAGAGGATCAGCCACCAGACCCACATCGCGCCCGACAGGTCGAGCCCGAAGAGCTGGTCGGTGACGGCGTTCGCGTACCCGGCGGAGAAGTAGACCACGACGCCGGTGGTGAAGACGTACTCGATCGTCTCGGCGAACCCGGTGACGAAGCCGCCCCACGGCCCCATCGCCGCGCGGGAGAACGAGTACGCCCCGCCGGTGTGGGGCATCGCGGCCGCCATCTCGCCGATCGAGAACAGCATCCCGAAGTACATGACGACGATGAGCAGGCTCGCGACCGCGAGGCCGCCCCAGCCGCCGGCGTCGAGCCCGAAGTTCCAGCCCGAGAAGTCACCGGAGATGACGGCCGCGACCCCGATGCCCCACAGGCCCCAGAACCCGGCGGTGCGCCGCAGCTGGCGCTTCTCGAAGTAGCCGTCCTCGGCATGGGTGTAGGTCGCGCCCGAGGCGCTCATGGTCGGTCTCGCGGGTGGCGTGGTCTTCTCGGCGGACATGGCGCTCCTCCTGGCCGGTCGTCGCTTCTGCTGAGACTAGACCCGCTATTGGTACTCAGGACATACCTTTGAACGTAAAGATCGCATCACTTCGAGGACACTGACTCGGAAACATGATGCGCTAATGGTTGACTTGTCCTGATCCAGGTCGAGCCAGAGCACGCAGGAGGAACCGTGGAGGTCGTGTCGGGAAACCTGAGCCTCTCCGAGCTGCGCGACGAGGTCGCGACCGGGGCGATCGACACCGTGATCGTCGCGTTCGCCGACATGCAGGGCCGGCTCACCGGGAAGCGGGTCTCGGCCCGGCTCTTCCTCGAGGAGGTCGCCGAGCACGGCGCGGAGTGCTGCAACTACCTCCTCGCCGTCGACGTGGAGATGAACACGGTCGACGGGTACGCGATGTCGAGCTGGGACACGGGCTACGGCGACATGGTCATGACGCCCGACTTCTCCACCCTGCGGCGCATCCCGTGGCAGCCCGCGACGGCGCTCGTGATGGCCGACCTGCTCGCCCACGACGGCAGCCCCGTCGCTGCGGCACCGCGCGCCGTCCTGCGTCGTCAGCTCGACCGGCTCGCCGAGCGCGGCCTGGTGCCGTACGCCGGGACGGAGCTCGAGTTCATGGTCTTCGACGACGGCTACCGCGACGCGTGGGCGAAGGGGTACCGCGACCTGACCCCCGCCACCGACTACAACGTCGACTACGCGATGCTCGCGTCGACGCGGATGGAGCCGCTGCTGCACGACATCCGGCGCGGGATGGACGGCGCCGGGATGTACTGCGAGGGCGTCAAGGGCGAGTGCAACCTCGGGCAGCAGGAGATCGCGTTCCGCTACGCCCACGCGCTCGCCACCTGCGACAACCACACGATCTACAAGAACGGCGCGAAGGAGATCGCCGACCAGCACGGCAAGAGCCTGACGTTCATGGCGAAGTTCGACGAGCGCGAGGGCAACTCGTGCCACGTGCACCTCTCGCTGCGCAGCGAGGACGGCGACGCGGTGTTCGCCGCCGACGACGGACCGCACGGCATGGCCCCGATGTTCCGGCACTTCGTCGCGGGCCAGCTGGCCACGCTGCGCGAGCTCACCCTGTTCCACGCCCCCAACATCAACTCCTACAAGCGGTACGCGGTGGGCAGCTTCGCCCCGACCGCGATCGCGTGGGGCCTCGACAACCGCACCTGCGCGATGCGGGTCGTCGGCCACGGGCACGGGATGCGGGTCGAGTGCCGCGCACCGGGCGGCGACGTGAACCCGTACCTCAGCCTCGCGGCGCTGATCGCCGGCGGCCTGCACGGGATCGACGAGGAGCTGGAGCTGTCCGCTCCGCTCGAGGGCAACGCGTACGAGGTCAAGGGCGACCACCTCCCGACGACGCTGCGCGACGCCGCCGACCTCTTCGCCACGTCGACCGTCGCCCGGCAGGCGTTCGGCGACGACGTCGTCGCGCACTACCTCAACAACGCCGCCGTCGAGACCCGGGCCTACGACGCGGCGGTGACGGACTGGGAGCGGGTGCGCGGCTTTGAGCGGCTCTGAGCAGGCGCCCGTCGTCGGCGTGTCCACCTACCGGCAGCGCGCGGTGACCGGGGTGTGGGACGTCGAGGCGTGCCTGACCCCCGCCCCGTACGTCGAAGGCGTCACCCGAGCGGGCGGGATCGCCGTCCTGCTCCCTCCCCAGCCCGCGGACGCCGCGGTCGCCGCGGCCGTGCTCGACCGGCTCGACGGACTGGTGCTGGTCGGCGGCAGCGACGTCGACCCCGCGCTGTACGGAGCGGGGCCGCACGACGCGACCGATCCGCCGCAGCGTCAGCGCGACACGTGGGAGGCGCTGCTCGTGCACGAGGCGATCGCGCGAGGAGTCCCCTTCCTCGGCATCTGCCGCGGCGCGCAGGTGCTCGGCGTCGCGCTCGGCGGGACACTCCACCAGCACGTCCCCGAGGTCATCGGGCACCACGGGCACCGGGCCGGCAACGCGGTCTTCACCCCGACGGTGGTGACGACCGTGCCCGGCACGCGGGTCGCGGACATCCTCGGCGACGGGGTCACCGCACCCTGCTACCACCACCAGGCGATCGACCGGGTCGCGGACGGTCTCGTCGTCGGCGCGCGCGACGACGACGGGCTGGTCGAGGCCGTGGAGCTGCCCGACCACCCGTTCGGCGTCGCCGTGCAGTGGCACCCGGAGGAGGACCTCGACGACCTGCGGCTGTTCGCCGCGCTGGTGGACGCGTCGGCACGACGCAGGACGGGGGCGTACGCATGAGCACGATCGAGCTGGTCAACCCGGCGGACGAGAAGCCGCTCGGCCCGGTCCCGCTGGCCGACGCCGACGCCGTCGACGAGGCGGTCGTACGAGCGCGCGCCGCGCAGCGCACCTGGGCCCGGCTGGCGCCGGCCGACCGTGCCCGTGCGCTGCGCGCCTTCGCGGGGACGGTCGCGAGCCACGCCGAGGAGCTGGCCGCGCTGGAGGTCGCGAACAGCGGCCACCCGATCGGCCAGGCCCGCTGGGAGGCGGGCCACGTCGCGGACGTGCTCACGTACTACGCGGCGGCGCCCGAGCGGCTCGGCGGGCGGCAGATCCCGGTCGCCGGCGGCCTCGACATCACGTTCGCGGAGCCGATCGGGGTCGTCGGGATCATCACGCCCTGGAACTTCCCGATGACGATCGCGGCCTGGGGGTTCGCGCCCGCCCTGGCGGCCGGCAACGCGGTCGTCGTGAAGCCCGCGGAGTGGACTCCGCTGACGACGATCCGGCTCGGCGAGCTCGCGCTCGAGGCGGGGCTTCCCGAGCACCTCCTCCAGGTGGTGCCGGGACGCGGGGACGTCGTCGGTGACAGGCTGGTCACCCATCCCGGAGTCGGCAAGGTGGTCTTCACCGGGTCGACGACGACCGGCGCGAAGGTGATGGCGGCCGCGGCGCCGACGGTCACGAACGTGACCCTGGAGCTCGGCGGCAAGAGCGCGAACATCGTCTTCGCCGACTCCGATCTCGAGCGCGCCGCCTCGACCGCGCCGTACGGCGTGTTCGACAACGCGGGGCAGGACTGCTGCGCCCGCAGCCGGATCCTCGTGCAGGCCGACGTCTACGAGCGGTTCATGGAGCTGCTCGAGCCGGCCGTACGGGCCGTCGCGGTCGGCGACCCGACCGACCCCGCGACCGAGATGGGACCGCTGGTCTCGCGCACGCACTGGGAGAAGGTCGCCTCCTACGTCGACGACGACGCGCCGGTCGCGTTCCGCGGCAGCGCACCCGACGGTGCCGGGTTCTGGTTCCCGCCGACCGTGCTCACCCCTGAGCGCGACGACCGCAGCGTCCGCGAGGAGATCTTCGGTCCGGTGGTGACGGTCCTGCCGTTCACCGACGAGGCCGACGCGATCGGGCTCGCCAACGACACCGCGTACGGGCTGTCGGGCTCGATCTGGACGCGCGACCTGTCCCGTGCGGTCCGGGTCTCGCGTGCGGTGGAGGCGGGCAACCTGTCGGTGAACTCGCACGCGTCGGTGCGCTACGCGACGCCGTTCGGCGGGTTCAAGCAGTCCGGGATCGGGCGCGAGCTGGGCCCCGACGCACCCGACGCGTTCACCGAGACCAAGAACGTCTACTTCGCCATCGAGGAGGAGCCAGCATGACCACCATCGACCTCACCCAGAGGCTCGCGGGCAAGGTCGCCGTCGTGACCGGCGGCGCGGGCGGGATCGGGCTGGCGGCGGCGCAGCGGATGGCGGCCGAGGGGGCGCGGATCGTGATCGGGGACCTCGACCCCGCCGCGGGGAAGGAGGCCGCGGACGACCTGGCCGGCCTGTTCGTCCCGACCGACGTCGCGGTCGAGGAGCAGGTCGACACGCTCTTCGACGCGGCGGCCGACGCGTACGGCAGGGTCGACATCGCGTTCAACAACGCCGGGATCTCGCCACCGGAGGACGACCTGATCGAGGCCACCGGGCTCGACGCGTGGCAGCGCGTGCAGGACGTGAACCTCACCTCGGTGTACTTCTCCTGCCGAGCCGCGCTCCGGCACATGGTGCCCGCGCAGCGCGGCTCGATCATCAACACCGCCTCGTTCGTCGCCGTGATGGGGTCCGCCACCTCCCAGATCTCCTACACGGCGTCCAAGGGCGGCGTGCTCGCGATGTCACGCGAGCTCGGGGTGCAGTACGCCCGGCAGGGCATCCGGGTGAACGCCCTGTGCCCGGGCCCGGTGAACACACCACTGCTGACCGAGCTGTTCGCGAAGGACCCCGAGCGCGCCGCGCGCCGGCTCGTGCACGTGCCCGTCGGGCGGTTCGCGGAGCCCGAGGAGATCGCCTCGACCGTCGCATTCCTGGCCAGCGACGACGCCTCGTTCGTCACCGCGTCGACGTTCATGGTCGACGGCGGCATCAGCTCCGCGTACGTGACTCCGCTCTAGACCCGCCATGCTGGACGTGATGAGCGAGCCGAGCCCACAGCCTGCTGACGCCGCCGACGGCGTCGGGGATGCGCTGCTGCGTCCGGTCCGGCCGGGCAACGCGTTCGAGGACACCGTCCAGCGGCTGCTCCAGACCGTCCGCCTCGGCGTGGTCGGACCGGGCGAGAAGCTGCCGCCCGAGCGCGACCTCGCGGCCCGGCTGGGCGTCAGTCGTGACACCGTGCGCGACGCGATCAAGTCGCTGGCCGACGCGGGCTACCTGGCGTCGCGACGGGGGCGCTACGGCGGCACGTTCGTCGTCGACGACCCGCCGGCTCCGGGCCGTACCGGCGGACCCGAGCATGCGGAGGCGCACCTCGACGACGTCCTGCGGCTGCGCGAGATCCTGGAGACCGGCGCCGTACGGCAGGCCGCGCGGCGCACCCTGACCGCCGCCGAGCGCGAGACGCTGTGGGCGCGCCTGAAGGAGACCCGCGGCGCGGGGCCCGGCGACTACCGGCGGCTCGACTCGCGCCTCCACCTCACCTTCGCCGAGCTCGCCGGGTCGCCGTCGCTGCTGCCGCTCGTGGCCGACAACCGGATGCACGTGAACGCGTTCCTCGACGGGATCCCGCTGCTCGAGCGCAACATCCGGCACTCCGACGACCAGCACGAGACGATCGTCATCGCCGTGCTCGCCGGCGACGCCGACGGCGCAGCCGCGGCGATGGAGGAGCACCTCGCCGGGTCGGCCGCGCTGCTACGCGGCTTCCTGGCCTGAGCGCCGCCACGGCGCGGGCTCGCCGCGCAGCCACCACTCGAACGTCGACGTGATCCACGGCAGCAGCCCGTACACCATGATCGGCGTCGCGATCAGCGTGGTGATCATGGTGCGCAGCACGAGGTTCGCGTCCGGCCAGACCGCGTGGAGCAGCGTGCCGAGCACGAGGCTCAGCGGGAAGAACGCGCTCCAGATCAGCGCCCCCTGCTTCCACCGCGGCGGCGCCGGCGGGAGCGGACGCAGGTCCTCGACGTCGTACTCCTGCGGCGGGTCGAACCAGCCTTCGATCCCGGTCCGCCGCTCGGCGCGCTGGTCCTCGACGATGTCCTCGCCGGCCTCCAGCCACCAGCGCCGCTGCGACGACGCCTCCCAGGTCGCGAGGCTCTCGGCGTCGGCGAACCGGTAGAGCATGTGCCACTCCTCCGAGTCCGCACCCGGCCGGACCCAGCCGGTGCCGAGGAAGCCCTCGAACCGCTCCGCCAGCGAGGAGCCGGCCCGGACCCAGGCGATCATCTGGTCGGCGTTCGCAGGATCGGTGCGCCGGGTGATCGCGACGGTCACGGGCATGCGTACGGAATCGGTGGAACTCACCCGATCGAGCGTACGGGTGGGCCGAAGGTCGGGGTGGCGTCGAACGACGCCCGCCGCGCCGCCCGGCGCAGGATCGCCAGCACCGCCGGGCCGAGCAGCACGATGCAGACGGCGTCGGCGACGAGGTCGATGGAAAGTTTCGAAGGTCATGCCGCCGTGCGATCGACTCTGGGATAGTCATGCCATGCGGGAAAGGGGCGACTGGGATGGGCTGCTCGCGAATCGAGATCGCGCCGAGCCGAGCACGACGATCGTCGCACCCATCCGGGCTAGTTCCTCCGGCTCCAGCGCCTTCCTCGCTCTGGCCGACGACGACTGCTCATATTGGGTCAAGGTTCCTGGGAATCCGCAGGGCGACTCAATTCTGAGCGCAGAGCAGATTGTCGCAGGTGCAGCAGAGTTGATCGGAGCTCCGACTGCGACGACGAAGTTGGTTACAATTCCTTCAGCACTAACGGGATGGGAGTATGGCCAGTTTTACTACCTGTCACCCGGAGTTGCACATGCTTCCGAACTGCTCGACAACGTCGAAGAAAGTGACGAAGCGCTCTATCTGGATCGCGACGACAACGAGAATCGGTTCCCACTCCTGTTTGCTCTTTGGGACTGGTGCCTCGGCGAAGACCCGCAATGGCTGTACGACCAGAAGAACGACATGTCGGTATGGTCATTTGATCACGGATGGTGGCTGGGAGGCGGACCCGCTTGGGACGCAGAATCACTTGTGCGACTTGTAGACCGCGATTGGGAATGGCCACCTCTCGCGGAGATTTGGAGATCCTCGGATGAGGGTTGGAGCCAGGCTTCAGAGAAGCTTGAGAACATTCAGCCCGACGACGTCCTGGACGCGGTAGCCCGGGTACCGACCACCTGGGGTGTAAGTAACTCCGACCTGGAGACGGTAGCCTGGATGCTCTACCGGCGAGCGCCCGCAGTGGCTGAGCGGTTGCAGAGGCGATCGGGGAGATGCTGATCCAGACAGCGGAGGTGACTATGTCGTATCGCTACTGGCTCCTCCGGTACGTACCAGATCCAGTCCGCGGCGAGTTCGTCAACCTAGGTGTCATCGTCGGTGACGGTGAATGCGACTGGGCAATCCGCCGCGTCCACAACTTCAAGCGCGCGAGTCGACTTGGTGGTGATGCTTCGCTCGCAGCAGACTGGCTCGAGCGCCTTGAGCGCCGTTTTCCACAACTCCCTGATGAGCAGCCGCTAGGCACAGAAGCCTTGCTCTCATATGGATGGCTTGAACACACGCGCGCTCGGCTGAATAATAGCATTCAGGTTTCGCAGTCTGCACCCGTGAGCGCGCGGAGCGCGAAAGAGGCAGCTGAAAGATTGTACGGTTTTCTAGTAAAGGAGGACCAGAACGTTTCGCGTTCCGGTTGGAGGGCGACGACAACACGCGAACTCCGGCGGCAATATGAGATGCGAATGGGATCCAAATCGCGATCATTGCAGTCGAATGTCTATCTGCAGGCTCGGGCGCAACGTACCCGTTTCGAGTTTGCTTTGGGAGACGATCTCGTTGTCCACCTTACCCGTGTATGGGCGTTCGACGTTGCATCGACGGAAAACCTTAGGCAGCAGATCCAGGCGTGGAGCTACGCGGTGAAAGTCTTCCGTGAGCGCGGGGGCGATGTCAGGAACCGCGCCCACAAGGTTCCCTCGCATCCAGTGCAGAGAGACGTGCCGATTTCGATCCTCTACCAGAACCCGCGTACAGACCAACAGCAGGAGGTCTTCCAGATCGCGGCGGACGCGTGGAAGGATCTCGAGGTGAACGCTTTTGCACAGGGGAACGAATTCAAGTTGGTCGATCGGGCCCTCACAACTTCGATGGAGCCCTGAAAATGGGACGGCGCTCCGGTAACACGTGGTCCGACGCGATCGTCACCTAAGACTAAGGAAGGACATGTTCGTCATGCCGCCCGTACGGGTGCCTCGAAGCTCGGGGTGGCGTCGAACGACGCCCGCCGCGCCGCCCGGCGCAGGATCGCCAGCACCGCCGGGCCGAGCAGCACGATGCAGACGGCGTTCGTGATCGCGCGGCCGGTGTCCCACGACGCGGTCGAGGTGATCATCGTGAACCAGAAGAATCGCGACAGGTTCTCCGCCAGCGACGCCCCGGGCACGAACGCGATCCCCTGCTCGCCGCTCGGGTCGATCCCCGCCAGGAACGGCCAGAACCACAGGTTGAGCAGCGCCCCGTACAGGTAGGCCGAGACCACCCCGTACACCGCGAGCATCGCGATCTCGGCACGGCCGGTGATGCGCCGCGGGAGCAGGCCCGCGCCCATCCCGATCCACGCCGCGCACATCATCTGGAACGGCAGCCACGGCCCCACGCCGGCGGTCAGCAGCGCCGAGGCGAACATCGACGTGCACCCCAGCACGAACCCGAACCCGGCGCCGAAGACCCGACCGCCGAGCACCAGGAGGAAGAACACCAGGTCCAGCCCCGCGGTCCCGGCGCTCAGCGCCCGCAGGCCGCACTGGATCGCCGACAGCACGCCGAGCATCGCCAGCGCCTTCGCGTCCATCCCGCCCTCGGACAGCTCCGCGACCACGACGAGGAGGAGGACGGGCAGGAGCAGCACGAAGTAGAGCGGCGCCTGCGCGTCCTGCTGGCCGGGGGCGGGGGTGAACAGCAGCGGCCAGGCG